>CAZBNW010000020.1:0-30550 GCA_964493385.1 uncultured archaeon
AATTTTAACTTAAAAACTCTTTATGATTAAAATGATTTTCCAGACATTTGAAGAAGTTATGTGGTTTTTGTTATTTTACTTTATAGTTCTGTTAATAATGGCAATTTTCTTGAAATTGGCTTTAGGTTTCTTTAGTAAAGCGAGAAACACTGATTTCGGGCGTGTTTTTTTAACAGCATTCTTAATAACTGTAACATTTGCTTTAGTTTTTCTGTTTTTAGGAGGATGGCTCGCATGGTTGTTATCATTAATTTTAACATGGGTAATTATTAGTGTTAGCCATAATGTAGGATTCTTAAGTGCAATTGTTATAACTGTTATAGCTTTCCTAATATACGTTCTCGTTGTTATCTTACTTAGTGCCTTATTACATGTAACTATCAATATATTACCCTTTTAACTCTTTTTTTTCCCTTTTTTTGTCTTATTAGGTATTATTTAGATTATCCCGACGTAAAAAATCTATAACTTCTCTCTCACGACAAAAAAGTTATAATAATACCTTAATAGTTGCATTTAAATATGAATTTATCAAAGTATAAATTGTTCATACCTAACGGTGTGAACGTCGAGAAGAGGTATTGTTACCTCAATGCATTGGTACCGTAAGGTAATCACTAGCGATATGAAGAGAGATTATGTGTAAAAGCATAATCTGAACTAAAATGTAAATCGTGAGGTTTATATTCGGTGTTCAATCTGGCTAATTCGCAAGAATTAGTGAGGTTATCGAACGATAACACCATTCAAAGAATAAGAAATTGTTCTTTTTATGGTATTTCTTTTCACTACGCAAATTGATTCAATGTTTTGAAAAATTTTTCCACGTAAGTGAAAAATAACAATACCGTTTGCATATGAAAGCCTTTCGGCATCCATTTGCAACTTCTCGTCCCTTTTTTACTTTTTAACTAATCCTATTCTGATTTTAAAATACAATATTTTTTCTTTTCCATAATTTTACAAATTGTTTGAAATCGTCAACAGAAATTCCTAAATCATTATGATTCTTCTTGTTATTCTTCGACTTTTTCTTTTGCGGGGACTTAGTTTTTAAACTCAATTCCCAATCATAATAAGATTTTGTACTTGTCACAAGAATAAGATTTAATCCATCTCAAATAAGTTGAAGGAGTCCGACAAATTTCCAAAAGATCTTTAACAATGATTATAAAAGCTGAAGATAAAAATTTATTTATTCTATCTCAGTTCCACAAGTTGGACAAATTTTCTCAGCTTCTTCGAGTTTCTTTCCGCAATAGGAACAGTAGTTTATTTTGAGTCCTTGTACAATACTAGGCTCTTCTTTTATTGAGGTTTTTCCATAAGTGATAAGCAGTGAAAATAAATGAGAGAAAAGCCCATTATACCATGATTGTTTTAATTTCTCAACTCTAAATATAGTTCGAGCAAGTGGTATCGCTTCAACTCTAATTAATGTTTGGTTTCCTTCTAAATTATAAAAATTAATCCGAATTCTCTTTTTCCAATTTGGATCATGACCGGTATTTGTCATCATTGTTCCTTGTTTCGCTTCAATAAATGTCGGAGGTGTTGATGTTTTAATTTTTGCTTTATGTTGACTACTTAACCATTGCATAGTAAGATCAAATGCCTTTTGAGCATCTATTTGGAGGGTTTCCTCATAAACAATATTTATTTTCATAATTAAATTCTAAAATAAATGTTAAATTAAGTTAACTATTTTTTTGATTAATATAATAACTAGGCTTAATTGTTACAATTTAGCCCAGTAATATGTTTTGGATGTGGAATTTGTGTATCTAAATGTCTTAATGATGCAATTTCATTAATTCCAAAAAATTAATTGAATTAATTAGAATGATTATAATTTGAAATTAAAAATAATATGTTTAATTATTTGCGTTTAGGCGGCTTTATCAAATATGCTAATAATGCTGCCCCTATGGACATACATCCCATTACGATAAATAGCAGTAAATAACTCCCAAATACTATGACAAATAGATTAACACCAACTGCACCGATAAAACCGGCAATTCCATATGCCGTAAACACCATTCCATAATTAGGACCCAGATTTTTTGTGCCAAATAAATCTGCAGTAGCAGTTGGAAATAAGCTGAAATTCCCTCCAAAGCAGAAAAATATTACACATGTCATTATTAAGAAGTAAATCTCATTAATATTTGTTGTAAAGTAGATAACTAATAGAATTGTTTGTGTAGAAAACATTAATAGCATTGCCTTTTTGTAAGATATTAAATCAGATAACTTGCCCCATGCTATTCTTCCTAAACCATTGAATAATGCTGCCAAACTTCCTATTAATACAAAATCAACAGTTATATATGTTGTTATGAAGGCTGTGTAAGATCCTATCACCATTAATCCTGATATCGCACTTAAAACAAAAGCCGTCCAAAGCATCCAAAATTGTGGTAATTTCAACGTTTGTTTCCGTTCAAACTCAAGTCCAGAAATTCCACTTTTTTCAGAAGGAGCGGGAGGTTCCCAACCTTCAGGCTTCCAACCTTCTGGGGGATTACTTAGTGTCATTGCACCTCCAATAATGAGAATTAAGTAAATAATTCCTAAAACGATGAACATTATTGGAATATTAAAGGAAATAGCAAGTGCGTTTATCACATAATTGAATACAAATGAACCAGCACCAAATCCAGCAACAGCAATACCGTTAATAAATCCCTTTTTATCTGGAAACCATTTACTTGCGGAAGCTATAGGACATACATACCCAAATCCTATTCCCATTCCAAAAATGATACCATAAGTGATTAGTAATCCAATAAAAGTAGTCATAAATGAGGATAAAATAACACCTCCGCCCATTAACACTCCTCCCAGAATGGCAATATTTCTTGGGCCATATTTTTGCTGTAATTGCCCCGCAAAAATCATTGTTATCGCAAAAGATAATAATCCAACCCCAAACACAAATACAGTTACTTCCTCAATTTCATGCACATAAGAGCTTACAAAATTATTAAGCACACTCCATGAATATATTGTTCCTAATGCCAATTGAATCATTATAGCTCCGATAACGACAATCCAACGGTTTCTAACTTTTTGCTCCTCAGACATTTCTCATTTCACTATAATATTTTTATATGCTTAACAATTATTTGAGGGATAAAAACATTCTTTTAATATTTTAAAAATGGTTAAGCATTGCGTCTTATCCAATTTATACAAAAACGTGAATTCTTTGAAGTTTATATAAAAAAATTAAATAAAATATGCTATATTTAAAAGTTTTATATAAAACTTATCATCGTGAATTGTAGCTTATGAGGTTTATTTCTGGTTTAAAAAATCTGTCAAAAAAAACAGTTTTATTAATAATTCTCAGCATTTTTGTTGTTTCATGGTTTTTAATTATTTTTGGTATTGTTATTATCAAAAATCTCGTATTTATTGGATATCTTTTACTATTTTTAAGAATCTTCGCAGGATTTACTTTTGTATTATTAATAATCTCTTTTTTTATACCCATTGAGAACATGGGTATAATTGTAATAATTATAGCAGCAATCTTAACAATACCAGCTTTTTTTATCTTCGGATGGATTATTAATCTTTTTTATGTATTCTGCTTTTTTGCAAATGCGGCGATAACTGCTTTTTTTGCTTTCAAATTTTGTATAGATACCTCCATAACGGTTGATGATTATTTATACAAAAAGCAACGTTCAAGAATATTCACACGCCTACTAGAATTCGTTATTTTTTTACTTCTTTATTGGTGGTTTGTATCATTAACAATTAGATTTTTTAGGAGTTTTCCTAATCCTGGTGTTCAAAGTTTAGCAAATATCTTTTTTAATCTTTTTTGGATAGGTTTTATATTAATAGCTGTTGTGCTAATAAAATTGATTTTTACACGAAAATTAGCAGCATATATTACATTATTCAATGTGCTAACATTCTTCTACATCCTGTATCTCATTATTGATCTTTGGGCAGCGTTTATTTTCTTTGACAGTTCTGGGTATGATATTTTTTCATTTTGTATTGATCTACTATTATTTATTTATATTATTGGCTCGATTTTTGACAGAGTTGATTATATAAAAGAAAAACTTAAAATATTTAGAGTTGGTACAATAGCTCTATTTGTTATTTTAATGAAAGCCTTTGCTCAGATGCTAAAAATTTCTCAAGAATTTTTGCCCCTAATAGAATTAGCTCCACAGATAATATTTCAAGTACAAGTGTTATGGATTTTCTTTGTAATTTTTACAATTTTAGTTGGAATATATACTATTTTTAAGCATAAAGAAGGGAAAAGCTCTTGAAATCATATTTATCGAATATTTTGTCATGAACATTATTAAAAATAATTAAAAAGTTTATTTCTGATTTTATCGTTACTTTATATTAATCAAAATAAATATTATTAAGGAAAAAAAGAGAAATATGAATGAAACTGAATTAAGAAAAGGAAATATAAAAAGATTAATCATAATTCTCTCTGTAGTGGCAGTGGTTGTAGCGATAACTATTATTAGTGTTGTTTTTTTTAATCCTGCTGGAGGTACAGGATGAGGTTAAACTCAGAGAAAAGCCAATTTATCAGTTGTTTTTAAGAAAATATCTCGAAATTAAAAAAAAATATGATAATATAAATACCGAATGGAATGATTCTTGCGAAGAAATGTTAGTGGCAGGAGGACCGACCTTGCAATGGTTTCGGTATGGAAAAGTGTAATCTAAAGGAAAACCCCAATATATGATATCAAATTATCATATATTGTTCTTGATTATTTTATATAAATAATAATATAAAATTTTAATATTTAGATTAACCTAGTGAAGTCTATGCCGGAAGTAAAATTATTAGTGAATAATAAAGAAATACCTTTAAATGAATTTATGGAAAAAATGTTAGTAAACTTAGTGTCTGGTTATTTAAAATCAGCAAAAAAGATTCCGGAGGATATTAAGGATATTAACATAAAAATTTCATTTTAACCCTAATTTCTTTTTTTTCTTTAACTCGGACTAGTAATTATTTTTTTAAAGAAAACCTAGGGATTTGAATTATGTTCCATTAGACCTTAATTTTTTTATAGCTTCTGTGAAAAACCCGAAATCCTTTTGAGAGTTTTTAATCTTGTTGAAATATTCTTCAATTTGTGTAAATAAAACATTTTTAAATGAAGAAAATTGACTCACTTCATTACAATTTTCATCGATTTCTTTACGGTATAAGGAGTAAAACATATCTAATGATTTTTCGGCTTCTTCCCTTATGTTATGTTTTATAAATTCTTTATCAAGAATTGCGACGAAGATCAGGTTGTATTTATAAACTACTATCATTTCTACGTCAAGTCCTTTTATGTTAATCTCTTCAATCCGTCCTAGATTTTCTCCGAATAACCCTAATGCGCCAACAAAAGAAGACAATAACACGGGATTAATCTTTGTGTCTAAAATAAGATCAAGGAGATATTGACCACTCTCCTCACAAATTACAATTCCCTTAATTCCCTTATGATCCTCAATAATAGTAATCCCTGTTATTAATATTAATAATCTAAGTAACTAGAAATAATTTTGTTTAATAAAATCATCTAATATATAATTTTAATAATAGAATATATTATCTGGACAATAGGTTTATAATCCGATTATTAAGTTTATACTGTTTCATAAATTCGTGATGGTGACACATACAATAAATAATTTTATTATTAAGAGAAAAAAGTAGATTATTACTTTTCTAAAATATCTCTAATTTTCTTAACTGTCTCTTTAAATGCTTTAGCAGACTTACTCTCAGGGTATTTCAAAATAAAAGGTAACCCTTGGTCACTTTGTTGACTAACTTCAGTATCAAAAGGAATTTTCCCCAGAAGAGGAATATTGAAATCTATAGAAGCCTTTTCCACTCCACCAGGAGGGTATAAATCAATATATTCACCACAGTGTGGACAATTGAATCCAGACATGTTCTCTATTATGCCAAGAATTTTTCTTTCCATTACCATCGCCATTTTTATTGTTTTTCTCGCATCCATTAAAGCAACTTCCTGAGGAGTAGATATTATAACTACATTCTCATCTGGAATTAATTGTAATATATCTAAAATTTCATCTGAAGTTCCAGGAGGTAAATCACATATTAAGTAATCAAGTTCACCCCAAACTGCATCTCCTAAAAACTGTCTAACGGCGCTCATTTTCATAGGTCCTCTCCAAATTACTGGATCGTCAGGTGTTAATGTTAAAAATGCCATACTCATAACCTTAAGTCTTAGAGGTCCATCAACTGGATAGAATTTTTTTGCTTCAACATCGACTCTTGGTTTCAACTCTGGATTAATTCCAAGCATTTTTATAACATTTGGTCCTGTAATATCTACATCAAGAATTCCCACTCTCAATCCTACACTAGCTAAGCTCATAGCAAGGTTAATAGCAACTGTAGTTTTTCCAACACCTCCTTTCCCTGAAATTATCACGAGTTTATGTTTTATCTTTTCCATATTTTTTGTAATGTTTTTAGTACGCTCATCTATCATCATTTCTTTTAAATTAATATCTGGAATCTCTTCTTCTGACATGTTATTGACTCACTATTTTTGAATAATTAGGTCTTTAATTCTTCTTTATTAATTATTTGAAACATTAGAGGTGCTTTATTTCTTTCGCTAATAATTTATGAAATTTTACAGGTTTTCAATTATAATTTTAATACCTATTATGAGCAATTTATAATAAATAAACTAAAGAAATTAATAAATCTCAAAATATTATTCATTACTGGAAAGCGAGGTAAAATTAAAACTTGAAGGTGTTATTGAATTCCAATAAATAATTTCATGGAACTCTACAAATTTTTACCAAAAACTAATTGTAAAAAGTGTGGAAAACCCACATGCATGGCTTTTGCATTAGATTTATTGCAAGGAAAGGTAAAAGTTGACGATTGTACTCCACTTTTAGAGCCTAAATATAAAAAGAATTATGATACACTAAAGGATTTGTTAGGGGCTGAGGAGGGAAAGGAAAAAGAACTAACTATTGATGTAGATGGTGATTTATGTGATGGATGTGGTATTTGTGTCACAGTATGTCCTGTAAATGCTAGATATTGTCCCCCCACTTTAAGTGGAAAAGCTCCTGATTATCCCCCCGAAAAGCATCAATTATTTCAAGTTAAAAGTGGGAAATGTGAATTATTAAATCTGAAATACTGTCGAAGAATAGAAGCAGAAGGAAGAGAAAGAGAATGTCGAGTATGTGAGACATATTGCCCACGTGAAGCTGTTAAAATAGATTATGTTTGATTATTAAGTGTATTGAAACTTCTTATTTAAAGAGTGAATGAAATATGGTTAGTGAGCGTATTAATTGTTCAGGTTGTTCACTTTTATGTGATGATATTATCATTAAAAGTGATGGATTGTATATTGATGAGGTTATTGGAGCATGCCTGAAAGGAAAAGAAAGATTTGACCAAATAACAGCAAAAAACAGAATTTTAAGCTCTTTTATTCGAAAAAATGGTGAATTAGAGAAGGTACCATTTGATAAAGCTTTACAAAAAGCCATTAATATTATTAAAAATTCCTCAAAACCCCTTTTGTATGGCTTTTCAACAGTGAGTTGTGAAGCTCAATTGAAAGGACTCGAGCTAGCAAGAATGATTAATGGCTTTATAGATTCCAACTCTACAATTTGTCAAGGAAAAGTTTTGAATACTTCAAAAGAAACAGGTATAACGTTAACTACTATTGCAGAAATTATTAATAAAGCGGATCTATTAATGCTATGGGGTGCGAATGCAGCGGAATCAATACCTCGTCTTTTGAATAAAGTTCTTTTCTCGCGTGGTAAGTTTAGAATGACTGGTAGAGAAATAAAAACACTAATTGTTATAGATCCAGTTAAAACGGCATCTTTTGGAGTAATGGGGGTACGAGATGTTGCACTTCAAATCGAGCCCGGAAAAGATATTGATTTAATTCGCGTATTAAAAGAAGAATGCTGTGTTGCAGAGAGTATTCCAAGTACCGGTGTTGCTGGTATAGATAAAGATGATTTAAAAAGATTATTACTTCATATAACTGGTGCTGAAAATGGAGTAATCTTTATTGGCCAAGGAATTTTAAGATCTCAAAATGGTGCAAATGTCATTAAGGAATTACTTGAATTAGTGCAATTAATAAATGTAAAGCAACAAAAGGGGCGTATTTCTGTCATTATGTTAGGTGGTCATTATAATATGGTAGGTTTTGACCATGTGGCTTTATCATTTGTTGGGAAAAATCATAGTTTACAATTTTCAAATAATCAATTAGCTGAAACATCTGATACAATAGTATCAAAAATAGAAAGTGAAGATTTCGATTGCACTATAATCGTGGGAACTGATCCAATATCTCATTTCCCTATACAATTGAGTAGAAAATTAATGGGAAAACCTTTAATTCTTATAGATAATAAGCAATCTGCAACATCATACGTAGCAGATGTAGTAATACCATCAACTTTAACTGGAATTGAAAGTGGAGGACTAGCATATCGTATAGATCATGTCCCAATTGAATTAAAAACAATCGTAAACGCCCCAGGAAATATTCTTACTGATGAGGAAATATTAATTAAACTAATTGAAGGATTAAATGAGGCTTGAGACTATGGAGATGTTATTAAATACAGTAAGAATGGTAGATTTTGATCAAGTAAGGGAACATACTTTTGGAGACCATAAGTCTCTTACAGAAAAATTAGCGATTGGATTAATTAATCCAGAAGATTTTAAAAAACTTAATCTTAAACCAAACCTAAATTTAAAATTAAAAAATAATTTTGGCAGTGTTATTATAAAGCCACAGCAAGATAAAAATGTTCCATTGGGCACAATAATTATGCCTGTTTCAATTTGGGCTAACCAAATTACTGGAATTGAAAATAATGAACTAATTTACAAGAATATACTAATAAATGTAGAACTTACAAGAGACTCTGTGCTTGATTTCAATGATTTATTGAATTCCATTAGAGATTAAAAAATATTGGAGCTTATATATATGGATAAAATAATTATCAAAAACGGTTTAGTATTCGATCCTATCAACAATATTGATGGTGAAATCAAAGATATTTTAATTGAGTCTGGTAAAATAATAGAAAAATTTAGTAATGAAAAAGATATCAAAGAAATCAACGCAAAAGGAAAAACAGTTATTCCTTCAGCTATAGATATACATTCACATGTAGCATCTCAACAAGTTAATTGGGCAAGATTATTAGGTGTAAATAATAATAAATTTAAAGAGATTTGGCATGGACTAACATTAAAGAATATCGCTAGAGATTATATTTCTAATGGTTATACTTTTATTCTAGAGGCCAATGTCTTTCCATCTTTAGCGAAACAAACTGTCTTTAACTTTAAACAATTGCCAGTACTAGATAAGGCAATGTTATTAAACATCAGTAATCTTTGGTCTTTAGAACTAGAATTTCAGAGAGGAAAAATTGATGAGATGGCAATATTTCTATCAGACCTATTATCAAAAACTTATGGATTTGGGTTTAAAGTCTATAATCCTTTTGAAAACGAATCATGGAATTTAAGAGAATTGAGAGATAGTGTTTCTCAAACGGGAAGATTATATAATTTCTCAGCTTTAGATGTATATGAAAATATTGTAAAATGTGTTGAAACGATTGGATTACCTCATTCAACTCATGCTCATATTGAAGGTTATGAAAAACAAATAGGAAAAGAGAATCTTTTAACTGTTTTAGAAAAGATAAAATCATTAAAATTAGAAGTCGGTCAAAAAACTAACTCACATATAAAAAGAAATCAGATTTTTCATATTGCTCATGCAAATTCTTACAACTATGATAATGATAATGAAAACCTAATCAATTTTTTAAATGCAAATCAAAATTTTGATGTTGATCTCGCTTTTATTGGTTTCAATAAGATAAATCCTTTAATAACTTCAGATAGACGACTAATAAATTCTATGTTAACGAATAACATTCTTGAAAATCCTTATAAACTAATATGTTCTGCTGTAGAATTTGAAGGTGATTCGTTTGTGTCTATGAGAAGTTTTGAAAAAAGCAATGATCATGATTGTATCTGGTGGGCTAATGCTCTCGATTTAGCTTTGAATATTAAAAATAAGCTTCAAGTTAGTTTAACTCTGAATTTTCCGAATTATGCGAATGTTACTGATATTCCTGAGATTGTAACTTGGTTGGTAAGTAAAGAAGCACGAGATAATTTTATGAAAGATATGAACAATGATTTTATAAAAAAAAATTCCCTTAAAGATAATGATAAAGTTTTAAGTTTCTCTGAATTTGTTACTATAACAAGAGTGAGCCCAGCAAAATCTCTTGGATTAAGTAATATTAAAGGAAATCTAGGTGAGAGGGCTGATGGAGACATTAATATCTTAGATCTTAATATTAATGAAATTGATATTTCGAAGAATCATCAAAATTTAAAAAAAGCATTATCAAATATAGAATACGTTATTAAATCAGGTAAAATTGTTAAAAAGGAAGATGATATTGATTTAAATCACCACGGTTCGATTTTTTGGTCTAGGGGTGAAATTGAAGCTGAACGAAAGGATTTTATATTGGCAAAAAAGAAAGAATTTTATCAAAAATATTCATCCATGTTTTACGATTCTTACAAAATATTTATTAATGAGAGATTTTTAAGAAAAATTGAATAATATTTACTTAATTGTAAATCTACAAAGATATCAAAAAGTTTAAAATTATTTTTTCTAATTATTTCTTAATTTTGTAAAAAATAAAAGAAGAAATTAGTAATCCAATTTGATAATTATGAGTACACAAAAAAAATGTCCCCAGTGTGGTAAGATAAATCTCCCGGATGATAAATTCTGCAAAGAATGTGGTACCGAACTCCCAGAATATAGTGCTGAAGATTTTGTAATTATAGAACATCTGAAAGGTTCTTTATATGGTAGTATAGTTTGTTTATCCATATTTATAGGATTTATGATATTAGTCACGTATGCCGTAATTTCTGAATTAGGTGTTCAAGCAATAATTGCCCTTTTAATCATATGGCCAATAGTTCTTCTTTTCATGGCATGGGCAGTAATATATTTACGAGGGCTTTCCAAAATTAGAAAATTCATTATTACAGATGAGTATATTGAAATAAATGTTCCACATAAACCATATTTTAGAGTTAATTGGTCTGATTTTGATTCTATCGAAATTACAAAAAGAGAGTCAATGGCAACAATTCCTACAACAGATAGAATAATATTAGGTCCTAGGTTTGTATATTTCACATTGATTTTTAAGGGAATGAGTTATGAACAGAATTATGAATTTGAATCAGGAAAAGATTTCAAAGTAAGAACGAAAAAAAAAATTCTAACTGCTTTAGAACAATATGCTAAAAAAAAAGGTAAGAATTTTACAGGATGGAAATGGAAAGATAAAAGAAGAGCAAAAAAAGCTCTAAAAGAATAATTTATAGAGAGTAAAACAACTTTTGTTTAATAATTTTGTTTAATAATTTATCTCTTGGGTTAGGAAATATTAAAGGAAATCTTGGTAAAGGAGCTGATGGAGATATTAATATATTAGATCTAGATATTAATGAAATTGATATTTCGAAGAATCATCAAAATTTAAAAAAAGCATTATCAAATATAGAATACGTTATTAAATCAGGTAAAATTGTTAAAAAGGAAGAAGATATTAATTTAAATCATCAAGGTTCGATTTTCTGGTCTAGCGGTAAAATTGAAATTGAAGGAAAAGAGTTTATATTAGCAAAAAAGAAGGAATTTTATCAAAAATATTCATCAATGTTTTACGATTCATACAAAACTTTTATTGATGAGAGATTTTTAAGAAAAATTGAGTAAATTTTTACTTAATTGTAAATCTACAAAGATATCAAAAAGTTTAAAATCATTTTTTCTAATTATTTCGTAATTTTGTAAAAAATAATAGAAAGAATTAATAATCCAATTTGATAATTATGAGTACGCAAAAAAAATGTCACCAGTGCGGTAAGATAAATCTCCCTGATGATAAATTCTGCAAAGAATGTGGAATCGAACTCCCAGAATATAGCAGTGAAGATTTTGTAATTATAGAACATCTAAAAGGTTCTTTATATGGTAGTATAGTTTGTTTAGCCATATTTATAGCATTTATGATATTAGTTACGGTAGCCGTAAGTTCTCAATATGGTGTGCAAGCAATAATTCCTTTTTTAATTATATGGCCAATAGTTATACTTTTCATGGTATGGGCAGTAAAATATTTACGAGGACTTTCCAAAATTAGAAAGTTTATTATTACAGATGAATATATTGAAATTGTTGTTCCACATAAACCATATTTTAGAGTAAATTGGTCTGAATTTGATAAAATTGAAATCACTAAGCGAACTAGACAGACTTGGGCAGCATTACCAGGAAAAGTTATAATAGGACCACGATTTGTATACTTCAATTTAATCTTCACAGGTAAAGATTTTAAGCAAGCTTATGAATTTGAATCAGGAAAAGACTTTAAAAGAAGCTCCCGCAAAAGATTGGTATTTGCCTTAGAGGAATATGCGGAAAAGAAGAATAAAGAATATCACGGACCAAAAAAATAATAATTTAATTAATTTAACACTTTTTTTTATTACTTCTTAAATTGATGATTTTAAATTCTTTTAAGTGGCTTCAGGAATTAAAAGGATAAAATTACTTCCTTTGGAATAATCTCCTTTCACTCTATCTTCAACCCAGATCTCACCTTTATAACTTTCTATGATTTTTTTCACAATGGTTAATCCAAATCCCAATCCTTTAGAACCCTTTTCAGCACTGAATCTTTCTTGAAAAATTATTTTTTTCTTTTTGTCCTCTATACCAATACCATTATCTATGAATTCAAATTTAATATAATTTTTATTCTTTTTAACTTCTTTTGAAATTTTTATGAGAATCTCTACTTTGGGATTATCGTTATAATTTACAGCGTTAATTAATAAGTTATCAAACACATCTATTAAGAGTTCATTACCCTTTATGTAAATTTCCTTTTCAAATGAATCTAAATTTATGTTAATATCTCTTATTTGTAAATTGTTGTTTATGAATTTTATGGCATCTTTTAATATTTTGGTAGCATCAACAGATTTTAAAGGTTTTTCTAAATTATCGAGATGCGATAATTTGTGGACATTAGCAACCAATTTTGTCCCTCTTATGAATTGTTTTTTAATTATTTCATAAAGATTTTTAATTTCGCTTTCTCTGCCTGGCTCATTAAGATATATCTCACTAAGATCAATTGAAAGTTTTATATTAGAAAGGATATTATTGATGTCGTGATAGAATAAATCTTTATAGAGTTCAGCTCGATTGTAAGCTTCTCGATATTTCTCCTCAGATTGTCTTAATTTCTCCTCTGCTCCTTTTTTCTCAGTAATATCTCGAGTAAATCCATAAAAACCAACCTTTCTCCCACTCAAATCATATTTTAAATAAAAAGTTCCTTCAAAAATGCGTTTTTTTCCATCATTTCTTATAACTTGACTTTCAAAGGTTCCTTTTGGAAGATCATTTCTGTACACATTATTGAAGATTTCAAATACTTCTGCTATTGTGTCTTTATCTAAATAAGAAGCATAACTATTTCCTATTAATTCTTCTTTCGAAATCCCTAAATACTTGCAAATATAATTATTTACATAAGTATAGTTTCCATTTAGATCTACTTCAAAATATCCATCCTCAATATTTTCAATAATTTCTCTATATCTTTTATCAGATTTCTTTAATTTTTGTTGAGTTTCTGTTTCCTCTGTTATATCTCTGAATACTGCAACAATTTTAACTTCGTTTTTATACTCTAACAAACGACCTTTTACTGAAATTGTTATATATTGCCCTTCTTTATGTCGAATTCTCAATTCTTCATATATAGTATTTCCGGATTTTATTGCTTTCTTTATTGCCTCTTTTGTTCTTGATAAATCCTTAGGATGAATAAAATCTTGAATTGATAATCCAATTAGTTCTTCAGAAGAATAACCAGATATATCGTAAACTTGAGGATTAATATATATAATATTTAGATCTAAATCAAATTCTATTATAACATCTAAAATTCTATTAATAAGATTAAAATATTTCATTTCAGTTTCTTTTAAATCATTCTTAAACTTACTCATGACTTAGACAACCCAATAATGGTTTTTCATATAATTTAATACAAACAAAAAAGGATTTATATAAACACTAATAATTTGTTAAACCATCAGAACTTTAACTTAAGTTTGAAATTTGATGCTTATGATTATGACATTGTTTTAGGAATATAATAATATTTGGTAAACCTTAATTATGTTCTTATAGTTCGAACAATATGGTGAAATGGGAAAGATATAGGTCAAATCCTAATATTAATTTGTTTTGAATATTTTTTTTCTCCTTAAGACTAACCTTTTTTTAATAATTTAACCCTTAAAGCATTTGGACAGTTGTATACATGTTCTTTCCACCTTTTCTTAGATAATTCATCGCTTCCTCAATTCCCTCAACCGTTAAATCAAACATCGGGATAATACTTGAAATGATCTTTCGAGTTTTCGTGACCCAATCTACTAAAATCAATTCATAATCTATATTTGTCATATCTGACTCAAATTAAGAAATTTCACTCAATTTCAGTTATATTTATCAAAACTTATGAAAAATATCTAAATAAGACCTAAATTTATTTATTACTAAATTATTATTAATCTTCAGTATATGAAAATAAAAAAGATACTAAAAGAATTTAAAGAAAAACTTATAGAACTATATAAAGATCAGTTAGTAGATGTGCTATTATATGGTTCATTTGCGAGAAGGGAACAACGAGAAGATTCTGATATAGATATTGCTGTAATTTTGAAAGGTAATATCAATCCATTTAAAGAAATTGATAGGATTACCGAATTTTCTTATGATCTAAGTTTAAAATATTCAATTTTAATTTCTATTCATCCTATTTCTGATATTGATTATTTTTCCAGAAAAAATCCGTTTATCTTAAATTTAAGAGAAGAAGGCATCTCAATTTGAGTAATGAGGATATAAAATCTCTTCAGGCAAAAGCAAGAAAATTCATTGAGAGTGCAAAAGTTTTAATTGATGTAAACGATTATGATAGTGCGGTTTCAAGAACTTATTATGCTATGTTTTTTATAACTGAAGCACTATTTCTAACAAAAAATTTAGCACCAAAATCTCATAGCGGATTAATTTCTCTTTTTGGGGATCATTTTGTAAAAACAAATATTTTTCCAAAGGAAATGGGAAGACAACTTAATAGAGCGTATGATAAAAGACTTATGGGAGACTATGGAACTTCAATTTTAATTGATAAAAATGAGGCTCAGGAATTATTAAAGATAGGTCAAGATTTTGTAGAAAATATTGCTGAATATTTAGAAAAAAATAAGAATCTGTAATTAGATTTTCTTTATTCTGAAAGGAATGTATTTTTAAGATTGTACTAAAGAGATCTTAAAAAAAATTGTATAAGAAAACATACGAGTTAATAATTTAATCCTTTTAACAATTGAACCGTTGTATACATATTTTTACCACCTTTTCGAAGATAATCCATTGCCTCTTCAATTCCCTCTACAGTCAAATCAAACATTGGAATGATACTTGAAATTATCTTTCGGGTCCACGGTGCCCATTCGGGCCTTAAAAGCTCAGGATTTAACCAAACCACATTGTTTTTAAAATGATTAGCGAGCTCTTTAATGTAATATATTCCAGGCATCTCATTCCTGTGATAATAGTATATGCTTCCATATTTTTCTGTAAGTTCCCAGCTGGCCATTGCAGCATCACCAACAACAACAATTTTGTATTTATTATCGTACTTTTTTAAAAATTCATTAAATTCAATTGCCTCATCAGGATTTCTGCGAGCGTTTAGATAGATCTGCTCATATAAACAATTGTGGAAATAGAAGTGTTTAAATTCTCGCCAGTGTGACATGTTATTGGCTGCTGAGAAGAGAAGATTAACTAAATGAGCATAAGGAGTCATACTTCCTCCAACATCCATTAAGAGGATCATTCTAACATTGTTTTTTCTTTTTTTATCGAACACAATTTCAATATCTCCACAGTTTTTAGCAGTTTTATCAATAGTCTTATCCAAGTCTAATTCATCTTTTTTTCCGATCTCTTCTAGTTTTTTAAGTCTTTTTAAAGCTACTTTAATTTGTCTAGTATCCAAAACAATATCTTTTCGATAATCTTTAAAGATTCTTTTTTGGGCGATTTGTACGGCCATCCGCGCACCTGAAGAGCCACCGATTCTCATACCCATTGGATTTTGGCCCCCATGACCGAACGGTGAGGCTCCTTGAGTACCAATCCAGTGGTCCCCTCCATGATGTTCTTCGTCTTGTTTTTGCATTAATTCTTCGAATCGTTTTTGCATTTCTTCGAGATCAAAGAATTGACTTATCATCTCTTGGAAATTCCCATCTAATTCTGAGAGATCAAGATTTTTTTCTAACCACTTCCAGATTTCATCTTTTATTTCATTTGGTGCGTTAATTATCAGGTTATCACCAAATTCAGCGCCATATTTTTCCAATAGTTCTTCAAGGAACTGTTCGAGATTCTCGATATTTATGTATTGTTGATATTCTCTTAAAATTAGTTGTAAGCCTTCGATTAACTCCGGAAAAGTAATATCTTTATTGAGCCAATCCCAGATTTCTTGTTTAATATCTTCTGGAAATTTTACCATCGCGTCTTTAAAGAAATTTGCGAAGGCGATGTCATATATATCGAAGTGGTGTTCATTTTTACATAGGATTGAGCGTGAGGTATAATAGAATTCGACCATATTGTGGATGAGTCCTTTATTTAACGCCTCTAATAGAGTAATATACTCAGTTATTGATACAGGAAGTCTTTCTTTAAGGTAATAAAAAAATTCAATAAACATTTAATTAAATCTTATTATCTTCAATGATGGTTATTTAAATAGAGTTAACCATATAATATTAGTTTTTGGTCAATTTTACTACTACTTAAATCTTTTTATAAAGCAATTTGGTCTTATAGCAATAAACTAAGTATAAGAAAAAATTATTCAAAAATTTGAAAATTTAAAAACTCGTTGATATTATTTGGAAATTTATTATTTTGAATTAATACTAATAGACAAATTATTATGAGAAAAATTTCATATCAAAATTGTAAAGAATTGGCAAAGCTAAGAGGGCTTGAATTAGTCATTTCCGAAAAAGAGTTTAATAAAGTAATAAATAGTAAAAAATCAGCTCCAAGCAAAGTTAAAATTAAATGGAAATGTGACAAGGGACATCAATGGCGTGCAACATATAATAATATAAAACAACATGAATCTGGTTGTCCTTATTGTTATGGAAATATAGCAATATCATATCAGGTCTGTAAGGAGTTAGGAAAATTAAAGGGATTTGAGTTAATAGCCTCTGTAGATAAATTTAATACATTAATGAAAAATAGAACCAAGGTTCCAAGTAAAGTAAAATTAAGATGGAGCTGTTCTTTAGGACATAAATGGAATGCCGCATATAACAATATAAAGCATACGGATACTGGATGTCCTTATTGTTATGGTAATCTACCAATATCATATCAAAACTGCATTGAATTAGCAAAATTGAGAGGATTTGAGATAATAACATCTGAAAATGAGTTTATAAGTCTAATGAAACAGAGAACTACAGTTCCCAGTAAAGTAAAATTCAAATGGAAATGTGAAAAGTGTCATGAATGGTGTGCTATGTATAATGATATACAACAAGGTAAGGGATGTCCAGAATGTGCTGAAGGCAGATATGAAGAGATCTGTCGTTGGTATTTTGAAAAAATTTTCAGACAAAAATTTAATAAAATCAAACTGTCTGAAATAATACCGAATTATAATGGTCAAATGCATTTTGATGGTTTTGTTATAGTAAGGATTGCTGAAAATCAAATTAAATTAGCTTTTGAATTTAATGGCATACAACATGATGAATTCCCTAATTTCTTTCATAAAACTTATCAAGACTTTTTAGAGCAGCAAAGATATGATCAAAAAAAGAAAGATTTATGTGAAAATGATGGAATAATTCTTATTATCTTCCCTCAGAAAATTGATTTGAAAATGAATCATCCAGAAATAATTCAAGAATATATTATTAACGAATTTGAAAGAAAAACTGATTATAGATTATCAAACATTCGACAATATAGCCATCTTGTTGAGTGGTATGATTGGAAAGATCTAGATAATTATTTATAACTCAAATTTTTATATTAATTTCATTTAATTTTTAAAAAATTTTCTATATTCTGTAATGCTTACTGGTAAACGCTCTTTTAGGTAATAAAAATATTCTACAAACGTTTAAATAAGTTTTCAGTTATTTCACTTTTCTCTACTACAATAAAATTGATTAAATAATATTAGCTTTACGACATTTTTTAGATATCGTTATCCCTTATTGTTAAAAAGTTAATGAACTTTAACTATTTCAAATTTATTCCAAGTGGTTTTAAATAAGTCTCTTTAATAATATTCTATTGTCAACAAGAATAGTTGATTTAGATTTTGATAAAAAAACTACAATATTATCTCAATAGATTCAGTTTTAGAATTTCAAAAAGAATTAAAAGAGAAATAATTCTCATCGCAATTTGAATTAATAAAAACCCATTATTAATATGAATATTGCATAGAAAGGCTTTCCTCCCGTAATTATATAAAAAAATATAGTTATGAAAATAAAATGAGAGAAAAAAAAAACCCCAAAAAGAAAATTGAAGAAATTATTAACGGTATTCCAGATGCAATTATTGAGTTTGATTCGGATTGGAATTTTGTTTATCTCTCTCATTTATCACTTGATTTATTTGGTTTTCATTCTAATGAATTAGTTGGGTTAAATCTTCTAAAATTTATACATCCCGAAGATTTATTAAAAATCCAATCTGATATGAAGTTTGCTGTTTTTTCAAGGACGATTATAAATGTTGAATTTAGATTAAGGAAAAAGAATATGGTTTATTTACCGGTATCTATGAAAGCAGTATGTAAAAAATTTAAAGATAAAGATAGAATTTTTGCAGTAATCAGAGATATTACAAATCAAAAAATTGCAGAAAAGAAATTAATTGAATCTGAGGAAAAGTTTCACATATTATTCGAACTATTACCATTTGGGATAATATTATTAAATTTCAAGGGTGTAATTTTAGAATATAATTATAAAACGTTAGAGTTATTTGAATATAGTAAAGATGAATTTATTGGAAAAAGCTATTTAGAACTCCAAGCATTTCCTATGAAAACTCGAGTAATTCTTAAAAAGAAATTTGGAGAAATAAAAAAAGGACAAAAAATAGAACCTTTTGAAATTCAAATTTACAGCAAAAATGGTAAATCAATTTGGTTAAATGTTATAGCTTCATTAGTTCGATTACAAGATCAAATTATTATTCAAGTTTTAATTCAAGACATTACTAAGTATAAGGGGATTAATACATTTGAAATTTCTTCCTATTGAATGATTTATTTCTATTTTATCTTCAATCTAAATTTAATTAAATATATTAATGTTATACTTTATAAATAAACTAATAGATATTTCATCTTTATTTGATAGATCTTCGACTCTAATTATATTTCTTTCTATTTGATACATTTATTTGTCCTGAGGGTAAACATGAGTAAATAGCTTCTAATCACACAGAGAAATTCAATACATTTCAATTTAAATATTGAAATTTATTTTTTTATATTCAAATTTTCGAATTTATTCTTGGTTTTCTAACATGTCATCAATTAATTCTTTTCTTTCTTGAGGTTCAAGGCTTAAAATTTCCTTAATAAACTGTTTTTTCTCTTCATTTGAAAATTTAATTAAATTAATCTTTTTAATTTCTTCAGGATTAAGTCTTGAAAATATATAGTCCTTGATTTTTGGAACCTCCTCATATTGATAATTAGCATCTATATAATTTTTAAGGAAGGGAGTATCTTCTTTGATTTCCTCTATTAATTCTAGAGACGTTTTATATGCTGGTTCTTTCGAAATTTCAAATAATGATTTTTTTTGTTTATATCTTCTTACAGCATAATAAGCTCCAACAGAAGAACTAATGGATACAATTCCAACTGTTATTGGAATTATTACAAATAAGAAAATTTGGTCAAATATATTAGGTGGAATTGATCCTATTTTTATAAAAATACAATTTGAACTAAAATTTCCTGCTTTAAGATATGCTAGGATTTTAAAATAATATTCACCTTTGCTAAAACCTTCTATCGGATAATCATTTGTAGTGATATTACTTTTAAGTAACGTGATGCTTTCATTTATTTCATATACATAACTTGTGTGATAATAAATAGAGTAGTTATCTGCATTCTTAATGGATGTCCATATTAAATTAAAATCACCATCAATATCTGGGCTCCCAGCGTTAGTAATTAATGTAATATGATCAAGAGGATAATTAAAAAATAATATAATATTCCAATCTAAATTTCCTACTATTGTATATGATCCATCAAATGATATTGCTACAGACATTATATCTCCTTTTGTTGAATAATCCCATAATGGTGTGGAACTAGATTTATTAAATGAGTATACACGATTATCATGACTCCCTGCTGTAATATAAGCTCCATCTAACGATATTGCAACCGATCTTACATCACCTCCAGTTGAATAGTCCCATAATGGCGTGGAGCTCGACTTATTAAATAAATATACACAATTATCATTACTCCCTGCTGTAATATAAGCTCCTTCTAATGATATTGCCACTGATCTTACATCAGCTCCTGTTGAATAGTTCCACAATGGTGCGGAGCTCGATTTATTAAATAAATATACATGGTTGTCATCACTCCCTCCTACAATATAATTTCCATCTCCCGAAATCATTACTGACATTACATCAGCTCCAATTGTATAATTCCATAATGGGATAGAGCTTATTCTATTAAATAGGTAAACTTTATCATCATCACTTCCTGCAGCAATAAAATTTCCATTAAAAGAGATCGAAACTGACATAACATCTCCCTTGGTAGAATATTGCCACAATGGAGTTGAGATGAATCTATCAAAAAAGAGAATCTTGTCACCATAACTTCCAACGGCTATATAGCTTCCATCAAGTGAAATTGCAATTGATGAAACATAATCTTCAATATTATAATCCCATAATGGGGTAGAACTTGTTCTATTAAATAAATAAACTTTTTCATCTGAACTTCCGGCGACAATATAATTACCGTCTGAGGAGATTGCAACTGATGTAATAATCCCATCAGTTTCAAATTGCCATAACGGAGTAGGACTAAATTTTTCAAATAAATAAATTTTTTTATCTGTACTCCCTGCTACAATGTAGTTTCCATTTGAGGAGATTGCAACTGAATTGATAACCCCTTCAGTTGAATAATTCCATAAATTATTGGAACTTGATATATAGGGATGTAGATCTACTTTACTCATTTCTTTCTGAGAATAAATAGAACTATTTTCATTTAATAATAAAGGATTCAAACAAATTAATGAAATATGGAAACTTATTAAAAATGTAATTATTAATCCAAATATGTTTTTAAATTTCATACTCCTGTTATTAGATTTATTTTTTCACTTATCAGTTTATAAATTCTGTTAAATAGAATACATTCATTTAAAATTAAAAATCCATTTAGAATAATATTAAAATTATTATTTAAAAAAATTGAAATATCTTTATGTTTAAGCATCATCATCTATTCTTTAATATTATTAGTTTTTTTAATATTTTTAAATGTTTTAACTTTCGCTGTCTTTATTTCATTTGATTCTAATACTTTTAGATAATCTTGTAAAGAATTATCTATAATATCTTCTCGTTTTTTAAGTATCAATGGTTTTTGACTTTTATCTTTCTTAATTTTTTTTCTTACTTTTCTTATTTTTCTTACTATTGGAGGATATTTGAAATGCATTTGATATAGACTAAAAATTGTAACGAGACCTATAATTGCCCCAATCAGTAAAAAGATAAGCCAACCCCAATTAAGTCCAGGTTTAGCTTCTGGATTACTTACAATTAAAGTTATATCCTTACTTTCAAAATCATATTCGTCTCCAGCGAAAGCTGATATAGTAATAGTAAAGGTTCCAAGTGGAACATTTTCTAAAACTACATCATATATACCATTATTATCTAGATCTTTGAATTCTGCTTGTCCATAAGCCCATTGATAAGTGACTGTAGCATTTTTAATAGTACCTCCAAAATCTAAATCGGTTAAAGTTAGTTCTATTGAGACATCATCTCCCGTTTCTGCTAGTATTGGAGATGAGATATTAATTAATGTATTTCTTCTTTTGACAATAATTCTAGAATATATAGTTTTAGTTTGATAATTTGTTGCTTGGGCCAAAATCGTAAATAAATTAACTCCAATTTTTAAATTAGTTTCATTGAGCTCTAACTGATATTGTCCTAAAGAAATATTTTCACTTAGTTCTATTAACAATCCCTCTCCTATCAATTGCAATGTAGCATTAGAGATGTGCAACCCTGTTTTATTATCTTTATATTTTACAGTTATATCTAAAGTTGTACCTATTGGAAATTCAATATTAGGATCAAGAGTTTTTTCTTCATTATTTAAAAATAATTGTATCTGTGATGATCTTTCAACTACTTCAATGAAAAATCGAATTGATTGAGACTTATAGTTAAATAAATAAGCAAATATAGTTAAAGTGTTAATTTTATTATCTAAATTATTTGCATTTATTAATATTGTATATCGTTCGTCCGTTTCATTTAATTTATCTATTCCCAATAAATTCACTGTTGCATTAGGAAGATGATTTTTAGTTTCATTATCTTTGTAATTTACTGTAACATTTATAAATTCATCAAGTTCAACTTTAAGTGTTTCACCTTCATTTTTTGGATTACCATTTAAGAACAATTGTAATTCTGTATCTCTTTCTGTAACATCCAAATAAAATTGTATCTCTCTAGTTTGATAGTAAGCCTTTTGTGCTATTACTTTTAAGATCGTTATTCCAATACCCAAATTGGACGTGTTAATTATAGTAGAATAATGTTGAAAAGTGATATTCTCATATAAAATATCATTTACTTTCCCTTCTAATTGCACCAATGCCCCTGATATATGTTCTTCTGTCTGATTAGTATATTTTACAGTTATATTTAAATTTTCACCAAAAGGAAGTTCAATTACAGGATCAATAGTTTTATTTTCTCTATTTAAAAACAATTGTAAATTTGTAGGTTTATCAGCAACTATTTCTGTATACGTAATATTAAGAGAAACATCATCTATTGAAATTTCAATAGTTCGGTTTAATTCAAATTCATCAGTAAGATAGACCTGAATTGATACATTAACATCTTTATCTTCATCTATTAAAGATTTGACTTTAAATCCACCTGATTTTGCGTCCTGAAAAATAGTAAAAGCGTTTGATAATTTAACGGTTTCCGAATGGGGAATTTTATTAATTAAAATTCTGATTTCTGAATTTGGAGCTGTACTAGGCCATGTATCATTAATTTTATATTTAAAATTAAGAATTGCATCGTTAACGACGATTGTATTGTTACTTATTTCACTAGGTTTATCCCCCTCTTGATTACAAGTCATAGATGTAAATTGATCTATTTTTTTTACATAAGTAAAGTTTAGTTTAAAATAATTAATACGTATTTCATCCCAATAATCTCGATCATTTCCCCCTAAATTATTCTCACAATAAATATCTATTCCTAAAGTAATTGTAAAGTTATAATTATCAGTTTTCAAAATAGATGTAAAGTAAGAAATTAAGATCTCTTCTGGTACAGAAATTAGATAAGTATCATTTAGTTTATCAATAGCAGGAGGGCCATCTTGACCCAAATTTGTTGTTATATATTCAGCAATAGGGTAAGAGTTAATATTTTTTACATCTGAAATTAATACATAGAAGCGTATATAATCTCCTATAAGATATTGTAGACTATCACCTTCTCTTTCAATTCCACCATTAATGGGTGAAACTGTAACTGTAGCATTAACACGTGTTTGAATTGAGGCAGAAGTGATTATAAAATCAGACATATTAATCAGCATGGTGATATTTTGCTTAAAATGTATGCTCGGATTATTTTCAAGTTGTTCTGTTGGTCCATCCCATTTATGTTCAATCTTTATGCCATTTTGATCGAATGTACAGTTATCTGGTAAGATTGGCAACTCTGGATTAGTGAAATTCATCCATTCTGTTTCATTGGGGGGATCTGCGATTAGTGAGAATATTCCTTTATCTCCTAAAACCTTAAATTTTGCTTCTCCGTCACTTATAGTTGCGTTTAAATCTTCTGGATCTCCCAATACTCCCTCAGTAAATTCCCAATATTCTCCAGAGCTAAAATTGCCATTTTTTATCCATTCTTTTGTAAATGTTGCATCTGCTAAGCGAGGAATGTTTCCTCCATTGTATTCTTCTTTAGAATATTCTATTAATTTATTGTTGAAAACCTTAAATCCAAGTGAGATTATTAATAGGATTACTAAAAAAATTCCTATTTTACTTTTTTTTTTCAAATCATTTCGAAACATAAAAAACACACTTCTCTTTGTTTACATTAAATATTCGGCAAAAATTTTAGAGATAATCACAAATCATTTTTTAATTTAAATTTTCATATTAACTCTCTGAATAATTAATCTATTTCAAATATAAAGCTCTCTTCTTAATTATTTAACTTTTTTAAAGTAATGTTTAAATTTCCTTTTTTTTCCTGAGGATTTACCTTTTAAGTATCCAACTGTTTTGTTTAATTCTCTTTCATAAATTGTTTTAAATGCATTTTCACGACTAGTAATACTTACTACAGGATTTTTTTTCTTTTTTAAAGATCTTCTATACTTCCGCACTTTTCTAACTGGCTTTGGGTATTTAAATACTCGTTGGTATGCAAATAGATAACCTCCTAAACTAACAGTACCAAGACTTACAAATATTAGCAATATGCTGAATATCCAAGGTTCTTGTTCTGAAATTGGGCTAGGCAAAATCTCAATATAGACTATTTCAAGAGTAACATCATCAATTGAAATAGTAATATTGCTATCTAATCCAAAAGTGTCTGCCAAAAATATTTGAATTGAAAGATTTACATCATCCGTAATTAAGGAAATTACATCAAAACCACCGATTTTACCTGGGCGAAATGTAAGATTAGCTGTACTAAGTTTAATAGTTTCAGTGTGTAAATTGTTATTAATTAAGATTCTAATTTCAGAATTTGGGGAAGAGAAATCAGGCCAGTCTGAATCTATTTTATAAATAAAGTGTAGTATTGCTTCTCTAACAACAATTTTATTTTCACTAAGGCTGCTTATTTTATCTCCATCATGATTCCAAGATACAGCAGTAAATTGATCAATTTTTTTTTTGTAAGAAAATGTCAAATTTAAATTTTTAATTCGAATTTCATTCCAATAATCCCGATCGCTCCCTACAAGGTTATCTTCACAAAAAATATCCATTCCTAAAGTAATTATGAAATTAAAATCATTTATTTTTAAAATAGAACTCAAGTACGAAATTAAGATATCTTCAGGAACAGGGATCATATAAGTATCATTTAAGACGTCAATGACAGGAGGACCATCTTGACCCAAATTTGTTGTTATATATTCAGCAATAGGATAAGAATATTGGTGCTCCGTATCAGAGATTAAAACATAAAAATATATGTAATCACCTATAAGAAATTGCGTACAATTGTCTCCAGGTGCCTCTATCCCTTTATTAACAGGTGAAACTGTAACTGTTGCGTTAACAACTGCTTTAATTGTGGCAGAAGTAATTATATAATCTGACATATTTACAGGCATGGTGATGTTTTGTTTAAAGTGTATACTAGGATTATTTTCAAGTTGTTCTGTTGGTCCATCCCATTTATGCTCAACAAATAGGCCATTTTGATCAAATGTAAAGTTATCAGGTAAGATGGGTAATTTTGGATTTGTAGAATTCGTCCAATTTGAAGAATTAAATGGATTTCCAATTAATTCAAAGAATCCTGAATCTCCTATGACCTTATAGTTTGCTTGACCATCACCTATAGTGGCATTAACATCTGATTTATCTCCTTGTTTAATAGAATACCAATATTGCTGAGAAGTAAAATTCGGATTTTTGAGCCATTGTTTTTTATAGGTTTCTTCAGCTGATAGATGAACTTCTTTTAGATTACTCAAAGTTGATGATTTATTTATTGGGATAAAATAATAAAATTGGACAATATATAAACTAACTAAAAATAGGACAATAATACTATATATCCTAAATTTTAACATTTTCAATTATAATTCACATTGATAATTTTTAATTAGATTTTTTTTTAATAGTATTTTTATTACACAAACGTGGAAATTAGTACGTTTAAACATTGATTTTGAACTTTCATAATCATTAAACTTCAATATTTCTTGAATTAACCTCCTCTGAATTGTTAGAGCCCCCTATATCAATAGTTTTCGAGTTTTTTATCTCGGATTCTTTAATTTTCATATACTTATATTTTATTTTACCCTCATTCAATTCTATAACAATGGGAATATAATTATCATATTTTTCCTTAACTTCATTTAAATCTATTGTAATTAAAGGATGACCTTTATGAAATTTTTCAAAATTACTCACAATTGTTTGACTAATTGGATTATTAGGATGAATAACTACATATTCTTCACATTTTGTACATGCTCGAGCTCTTAAATTTGGCACCCCATTTTTTTATTAATTATAGCTTTTTAACTCTATTTCAAGAAATAACATACTATCATCTATTAAAAAGCAATTTGGAATAATATCGAAATTTCCTTATAATAATTAACTTAGTAACAAAAGCAAGGAAATTTGAAGCGGTTTCAAACCTTTAATCTAATACGTGTTTTAAATCTCCAAGGATTTTGTAATAGACTTTATGATTTAAAATGTAAGAGTTTTCATCGTTATTTAATATTATTAAGTTCAAACGAGATAAAACCTTTAAATACTTCTTAAGTGTATAATAATGCATTTTTAAAATTTTTGATATTTTAGTGGGATTTATACCCTCGTTTGAATATCTCAACAATTTTAGTATCTTTATAATACTCTCATTTCTAGAATAATAAAATAATTTGTCATAATACTCATTCAACTGAAACCTAAAAAATATCTTTTGGTTATCAAATTTTGTTGATCTTATAAATTGAAATTTCTCTAAAAATTTTAAATGCCATAAAACCTGATTACTTCCAATTTGTAAAGCATTCATTATATCATTTATATTACTACCTGGATTATTACATATATACTCATAAATCTCTTTCCTTTTTGGATTTTCAAGAATATTTTCTTTTACCAGTTTGGCTCCAAGTATAACTAGGTTCTTTTCAATTAAAGTTTTTAAAATGATTTCTATTTTATTTCTATTTAAAGCCAAATTTTTTCTTAAATAATAATTTAAATAACCTAATATATCTGGAATTGAGAAAAATGGTTTCTTTTTTAAATACTCTTTTACAAGATTATAAACTTCAGCCTCTTCTCTATCCAAATGATCTTCATTCAAATAATTGCCCCAAATCTAATCAATAAAATAAACGAAAATATTATGAATGTACTTGTTAAAATATGTATTTCATAATTTAAAATTAATTTGATAATAAATTACATTTTGATGATAATAATGAACGAACTGTTTTCTCCAAGATACTTTAATTATATAAATATATTAGAAAATAAGTATTAAGTTTTTCTAACCTTGGAGATAACAAAATTTCCAATAATAAGAATTGCAACTTAAGGAATTCCTAATTAATTTTTAAAGATTAGAATATATTCTTTTTTTCATCAGCTATAATCAAATTATAATTTTATTTTGAAGCTCTAAAGAATTTTTTATTGTTTCAAACATCATATCTATTATTTTTTTTATAAATGATTGATTAAATAATGATTTGAGAGATGAGTCATAAGACCAAGAGGATGGTTCTAGATAATTTAGAGTAAAATCTATTTTTGTACCATCGTTTAAACGCTTTAAATGTAGAATTATATTTAAATTGATCCCTGAGAATGATTGATATAAAATTTCCTTATTTTCAATTCTTTTTACTACAAACACAATGGAATTTATCTTATTATCCAATATATTTCCATACCAATGATACGCCGCACCCACTCCAGATGTGTGTTCCGAGAGAATCTCAAGTTTCAATTTTATATCAATAAGAGACAAATGATATTGCATGTTCCAAATATCTTCAATATACTTAAAAACCTTCTCTGGTTTTACCTTAATGTTATAAATATTATGAACTTTTCAAATTTACTTTGTGAGTGAATTTTAATTAAGCTTTACCAAAAACTTGAATTTTATCTCTCATTTTCAGTAATCTATCAGGTAAATTTGACATCATAGCATCTATGTATTCTTCTTTATATTTCATGGTTAGGAACTCATGCATTGATCTTTTAAAAAGAACACCCCAAACATAGAATTTAAATCCTTCTTCTTTGACTTTTTTAAATAATTCAAAATTAACAAAATTGAAATTAACATTTATAACTTGAACATTTAATTTTCTCATAGATTCTAATTCTAGATGTTTTTCCTTAATGGGTGAATGTTGTAAAAAAATAGAATTAACCAAAGTTACTTTTTTATCGAATTTTCTAATCTTTGAGAATATTTCAGGAAGCGGGTTTGGATTCATTGAGGATTTAGCAATTTCGATTTTATCAATTAAATCAAATTCTCTGGCAAGCTTAATAATTCTTATAGCTACCTCAGGATCGCTTATATCAAAGTTATACTTTATGTCATAATTTTTAAATGCATTAAATACTTCACGAAGAGTTGGAATTGACTCATTATTTTCTAATTTAAATTCTCTTATGTCATTAATATCTAAATTATTAATTAACACATCTTCTCCATTTTTTTTAAGACTTTGATAAAAAAATAAAACGATTTCTCGGTTTTTTGACAATTTAGCCTCAGTCTTAAGTCCATCGACTCCCATATCAATTGCATTCTGAAATGAAGTTATAGTATTTTGTACTCCTATAAATCCTGCTCCTCTATGCCCCCAAATAAAAGTTCTGTTCATTATGGTATACCTCCTATTTCCTTGTTGATTTCTAATGCTAATTTAAGGAGATCAAAATAAACCACTGCGTATTGAAGATCCCCTTCTATCTTGAGTTCACCATTAAAAAATTCATTTAAAAAATCTAGTTTACCAGATAGAATTTGATTCATAGTTTTTTGAGGACAAGATACTATAATTGCAGCACCGTCTACTTCACCTTTCCCAAATTTAAATTCTCCTCCTCCAAATTCAACCCAATACTTAAAATCTGAATTATATAAATTAGTTTGCACAATATGTCTTTTAAACAGTCCTAGTTCTTCATTGAATTCATCGTTTTCTACTGATAATCGCTCTATAGTCTTGTTAATTTTCATTATATTTTTATTAGTGCAACAGTTTTCACACAAAAATTCATCAAATGAGATTGTTCCACAATTTTCTATGCAACATTCCCATTGATTTGTTTCATTATTCACCGTAATACTATACCCACATTGTATAGGTAGAGTTTCAATTAATCTACCACAACTACTACATTTTAGACTCAACTTAATATCATCTCTTATACGTTTTCACATTTCATTTAAGTTCCAAATCAAATACAGTTATTAAAGATTCTTCTTATAATTTAATCAGAGGCACTGAGAAATCGTAATATCTATTAAGTTATTACAGAAGATTATTTATAAAATAATTAAATTAGAGGAAAAATTGTAAAGATTTAGATTTTAGAACCATTGTGTTGCATCTGCTTCCAGAACTAAATCATTTAAAGTAGCAGCTCCAACAATTTTTACACCAGGAATTAATTCTACTTTTTCCAAACCTAGCATTCTTTTTGAAGCTTCACAAACTAGTATTTCTATACCCATTTCTAATGTTTTATCTATCATTTCTTTCACGCTTGGAAAACTGCCTAATTTAATTTTTTCGGCTTCTCCAGGTTTTAAAATCCTTAGTCCAGTACCTAAATAATAGACTGTCGCTTTAATATCCATAGCCTTAGCTGTTTGAGCTAGCACTAACGGTGAATATTGACGTTCTGGGTCATGGGTGGTTTGTACATATAAAATATGATTTTCATTTTGACCTATAATTCATCACCTTTGATTTTTTAAAATTATATTTAATTATATGAACATCATTTTTGATAAATTAGTACTATACGTAAAGAATATCAGAAACTAATAAATCTTACTTTTATATTTCAGAAAATAAAGCTGGTGTTAATAATAATAATATTATTAATTCCTCATTTAGATTTATAAAAAATCAATAGTATAAACAAAGCTAAAGAAAATCATATTATAGT
>CAZBNW010000021.1:0-1161 GCA_964493385.1 uncultured archaeon
TATTTGTTATTCACTTTCTAAAATTTGCTCAATAATTGAAATTTAAAAACTTGTAAAAAGAAAAAATCCCCAATTAATTATTCCGCCTATTAATAAGGCAATTCCAATTTCAAGACCAGCTATTTGTAAAGCATATTTCCAATTAGTTTCTTTCGCAATTAAAACTATTGTTGCAAAGCACGGAATATAAAGCATTGTTACTAAACTGAAAATAATCATCTGGGATGGAGTAAGTAATCCTAGGAGAGTTGTACCCATAGAATTTGCTAATACAGCTAAAAGGACTAAAGTCAATTCTTTCCTTAGGATCCCATATATTAAAAAGATACCAGTAATAGCTGGTAGACCTAGCCAGTAAACAGTAATGGGTGATAAAAGAAAATTGATGGGATCTAATAAACGATATATAAATAAAATCTCTAATAAAACTCCTGTTACTATAATAATAGGCATTGCTTTATAGATGAATTCTTTTGTTCTTATCCATGTTTGTTTTAAAATTACATTATGATTTGGAACACGATATTCATGCATTTCCATAATTAATTCAGTACATTGACCAGGTAAAATTTTGTTTAATATTTTTCCAGTAATTATTATTACAATGAAATTTATCGCAAATAATATTAAAACCCAAGTTATACCAACATACCGTCCTACTAAACCTAATACTACAGTCATTACTGCTGCACATGGAATTAAAGAAGTTAAAGCAATTGAAATTTTCTTTTCTCGTTCTGTTTCCATAATTCTACATCCAGTACATGCAGGAACATTACATCCAAACCCTAATATCATAGGAATGATAGTTTTTCCATGAACACCTAAGAAATGCATGAATCTATCCATGAGATATGCTGCTCGTGGTAGATAACCCGAATCTTGCAAAAATTCAATAATTAAAAAGAAAGGAATGACATAAACTATAACACCACTCAATACTCCAAAAATACTTCCTAAACCACCTTCCCAAAATATTTTGACCCCCAAATCATTCTCACCGTAGATGCTATAAATAAAGCTGCTTAAAAACTCAAAGAATCCCTCAATTATTCCACCAAAGAAATCTCCGATAAAGAATGTAAAAAAATAGATCCCAACAAGGATTAAGATTAATATAACATAACCCCAAAAAGAATGTGTAGTTAAATGATCTAGTTT
>CAZBNW010000021.1:1261-29854 GCA_964493385.1 uncultured archaeon
TTAAGATTAATATAACATAACCCCAAAAAGAATGTGTAGTTAAATGATCTAGTTTATCAGCCCAACCACGTTTTTTTTCACCACGACCTTTAACAATAACAACTTCTTCAATGATTTTATGAATATTTGTATAAATTTCAGAAGAGATAATTGTACTGATATCTTCTCCATGTAATTCTTCTAATTCTTGTCGATATTTATCCGCTAGATCAATTATATGTGTTGTTTTTTGGTTAACCTTGAAAATTTTTTCAATTTCTTCATCGTTTTCTAAAATCTTAATAGCTAGGAATCTTGAAGGGTAATTAAATGTTGAAAAATATTCGAAATACATGTCAATGTTTCTAATTAATTCATTTACTCTAGTTTCAACCTCTTTACCATACGTCAGTATTGAAGATAAATCTGGAAAATGAAATTTCTTTTTGGTCGATAAATCATTATTAACCTTGATGTCTTCATGAGATAATTGTTCATGAATTTTTTTACCATCCTGAATGTAATGGGAAGTAGGTTGGTGATAAACTACTAATTCTATTGCTTCTTCAAGTAATTGGTGAACCCCTGTACCGTGAACAGCTACAACAGGAATAACGGGTAATTTAAAAATTTCTTCTAGTTTTTTAAAATTTAATTTTAAATTTCTTTTTCTTAAGATATCCATCTGATTAATAGCTAATATCATTGGGACTTTAAGCTCTAATAGCTGAAATGTAAAGAATAAGTTACGCTCAAGATTCGTAGCATCAATTACGTTAATAATAGCATCTACTTCTTTTGAGACTATATACTCTCTGCTAGTAATTTCTTCTAATGAGTAGGTTGATAGAGAGTAAATTCCTGGTAAATCTACAATATTAAATCGGTAGCCTAAGAAATTTAAATGCCCCTCCATTTTTTCTACGGTTTTTCCAGGCCAATTTCCAATAGTTTGAGAAAGTCCAGTAAGTTGATTAAAGATTACTGATTTGCCAACATTTGCATTACCCGCTAAAGCGATATTAATAATACGTTTTAATTTCTTGAGATCTTTATTTTGTTTGCTCTTTAATTTATAGATCTTCATTTCTTTATAAAAAATAGGAATTTTTAGGTAAAATTATTAAATTATGTAGAGAATTATTTGGAATTCTCACTTATTACAATTATTTTGGCTGCTAAACCTCTACCAATAACCAATAACGTTCCTTTCACGGTTATTTCAATAGGACCTCGAAAAGGAGCTGCTTTTCTTTTAATGATACTAACTCCAGGGAGGATTCCTAAATTAGCAAGTCGTCTTTTAGCATAATGACCTGCATTTACTCTTAATACTTTTAGTTTTTCTCCTGTTGAACATTCAACTAAGCGTTTTACTAGAGGTACAACTTTTTTATTTTCTTGAACTGAATTATCGAATTTTGATTCCATGATATTTTCTCATTGAAAAAAACTTCTTTTTCTCTGTTATATAAAATGATCAATCCTATTTAAAAGTATTAGTTATACCTAAAATAAAAAACTTTTTCTTTTGTCTTTAATAATTATTTATCGATTAAATAAAAGAATTATTCTAAAATCAATAATTTTATTCTTAAATTCGACATTGCTAAAAATACACTAAATAATTTGTGTGAATTATAGTTAAGTGATTCAAAAATCCATTATTTTTAAAAAGTAAAAATAGTTCCTACACTTACATTGAACGCCTTTAAATCAGGACTTTTTGCTCTTATTAACTCATGTAGAAATGTTTCTCCAGAACAATGAATAGGAAATAAATATAAAGGATTTTCATATTTTTGAAACGACATTAAATATTCTATTGTTTTTTTAATTCGTTGGTTTGATGCATTTGCCATATGAAAACCTCCTATTATATGGCTAATTGGTTTATCTGTTAGAGATTTTATATAATCTAGTGTATTCATTATTCCTGAATGGCAACAACCATTTAATAAAATTATTTTATCTTCATAATCTAAAATTATACATTTATCATCTAAAATACTATCATTTTTAATAACATCATCTTGGAGTAAACAAAAGGTTTTAAAATCTTCAATATGATGTATTCTAGGGATTTCACCAGCTACAATTATTCTGAAGCCATCAATATTTAAGAGTTCATAAGGTTTTTTATTAAATACAACATTACCATTTAAATCTTCAATTTTTTTTATATTTATAGGCAATTGGTTTATAATTTTAGATGCTGATAATAATGGGAAAATTTCTTGCCTTGTCTTACCTAATAAACTTCTAATTTTAATTTCATCTGATCTTCTAAAGAACCTTTCAGACTTTGCAAATTCATGACAAATAATTTGAATTTCATCTTTTATTTGTTCTAAAACTTTATAAAGCCCTCCTGTATGATCATAATGCCAATGAGATAAGACTATACTATTAACATCAGATAAATTAGATCCTCTAATATTTGAATTGTGAATGAATGTATAATTACTACTACCTACATCAAATATCATTTTATACAATAATTTCTTTTCTTGTATATTATTATTGTCCTCGATTTTATAAATATTAATTAAGAATCCTAATCCATGTTCAGCAAGCGATCGAGTTGCGAATAATTTATTTAATTCAATGAACTTTAATCCGTGATCTTTTCTGAGATTTTGCAATGGCATTATGCAATTGTTTGTTAGGAGGATAATTTCAGTTTTTATCAAAATATATTCACCTTCTCATTATAATAAATAATAAAATAGTTTCTATTTAGTCATATTTACATTGGACAAATCTATCGTTTTTTATATAAATGAAAATTTTATTAATTTCAAACTTAAGGATTATAAAATTATTTACTTTAAATTCCTTCAAATTCTATATCAGTATAGTTATTTTCGAGATAATTGGATTTTGCATCTTTAATAATAATACATAAAAAATTCAAAAAATTTTGATATAAATTCACTTCACGGACTCAAATTGATTAAAGAAAGAAATGTTAGGTTAGAATAATTTCAAATAATTTATATTTCTTCAAAGTTTATCACCATTATTCACGGCAAAGTCTTTTAAGCAAGGTAGGATCGATTAAATCTTTAGGTATCCATTCCTTCTCCTTTAAATAGTCAAAAATCTCAGTTTTCATACTAATTGGGATATCGGCTTCAACACGAATAAATTTTTCTAAATCATTTGGAAAATCTACACCTTTATATTTACGTTCTAAATCAATCCAGTGAGATAATTTTATCATTCTGCCTTTAGAATTGTCAGCTGGTCTCAAACACATTTTAGCAACTAAACAAATAGCTTGCTCAATAGATTCAGTTGTGGTTAATAAATGCTCTGGACCAGGACCTACTAAATGATCAGGTGTTCCATCTCTAGCGTTAAAGACCTTCCAAGAGTTTTCATCATCTGATCTGCCAATGTGCATTCTCCTATATTCTGCAGAATGGGGGCCAAGAACTGCGGGAATACCTACACTATTAGCCATACTTGCGATACTTGCTGCCTTCTGAGACATTGCGCCCCATGCAACACCAACGGCTCCTACACGATTTAAGATATAATCGGCTATTTCTTCAAAATTTCCTCGTAATGGGCGTCTTGCGAAAATATTTGCCACTTTACAAGCAGCTCCCGTAATATGAGGGTTTGAAACGCATGAACCCACATTTATTAATCCACCTCTGTCAAAATCACCAGAGAATCTATCATATAATGTTTTTCCTTCCTCATTCTTTACAAGACCAATGTCCATCGCTCCACATCCAGATACCACTACAATATAATTTCTCTTACAGAATTCTTCCGCCATTATATATAATTCCTGAATATCTTTAGCGTAATTCGCACAACCAATTATCGCAACAATACCTGGGATTTCTCCTAAGACGATTGGAGCACCTACATTCCGGATTTCTGTGTCCATAATGGGACCTCGCCCAACTCTACAATTATACTTTTCATTCCGGATTTTTTCCCTTCCAGCATACATGATCAGAGTTAAAGGAGATACTTCTTTCATGCAATCAGACTCGCATCTACCACAGTCTAAACAAGAATCAAAAACATCTATTAATACTGAGAAATCACCATCCTTTACTTTTTCTACACCAGCAACGATAGGTAAATCATTTGGACAATTCCGCTGGCAATTACCACAACCATTACAGTTCATTGCCATATCTATGCAAGCTTGTTCATCAGGAATTCCGCTTTTGGCTTTTCTTATGGGTTTAACTTTAATAGCCGTTTCAACAGCCACCTTTCCTGCCTTAATTGGATCTAAAATTAGTACTCCATCCATTTTACCACTAACTAAATCATCTATTATTTCTTCATCAGGATCATTTGTTCTATCAGGTAATCCTCCCATTATTTTTTCATTTGTAGCAATAAATGGTGCATTTACTAATTTTGCTTGTTCATAACTACGTAAGTTTACACATTGTTCGTCAACCATTACAACATCCGCTAATCCAGACCGAATGTAAAACATTTGCCGAGAGAGTGAACCAACGATTTTGGCAGCTGAATAATAACGAGTTAAATCTAAGGCTGTGCAACAGATTGCTCCTACATCTACTTTACTTTCTAAATTTTTCTCCCGCATATAATCAACAAGTTCTACTCCAGGTGCAACATTATGACCAATCATAAGTATTGTTGCTTTGTTTTCAGGATCCATGGTACCCATCCCTAATTCAACAATAGGAACATCAGGATCACCCATAGGAAAGCCATAAGCAGCAATTTGAGCCGCGTCTGAGATTTCCATGCCAACTGAATCTGCTAAACCAGCTAAAAAGCTTTTAGATTCAAAATCTAAATAGCTCGATTCTTGTCCTGTATGGCCAGCAGCAAGTAAATGTGTAATTGTAAAATGTACCCATTCCATTGCAGTTTCAAGATCTTCTAAAGTTTCTGGTTTCATTCCTATTACTAATCGAGTATGTGGCATTTCCACCTCAATGTTATTTCCGAAATTAATTGGGACATTTCCATACTTCTCTTTAAGCCAATGTAATAAATGATCCCCATGAGCACTATGGCATGCTGCTCCAATACAACATGCTATTTCAACTATTCTTGCTTGTTGAGTTTCCATGTTAATACCACAGGCTCCCGTTCGTCCTTTCGATAGATTACATTTTCCATAAGTACAAAGACAACACATATCACAGATGGGCATATAAAATGGTTTATACCGGTCCATTAACTTAAAAAACCAGCTACGTAGGGTCGGAATATGCGGCATTGCATGTGGTCCCATCGGCTCCCATTCAGTCTCGTCTCCGTACGCAATTTTCCCAGTGGTTAATTCAAATCCTTTAATTAAACCTAAAGGACCCTTATATTCCTCAATTTTAATTCTCGCGCCTTTTTTACTCATAATTCTTTCATCCTATTTTTATGTCTTATTTTTACAAACCTGGTTTTTAGCAATTTAAATTATGAATTTTTATTCACTTATTTTTATTTATATAATTAAATGAATCAAACTTATAAAAGTATAATGAATTATTATTCATAAGGTTGTATTCTATATATAACTAAATTCTATAATGATCAGATTAAAAGTTAAAATTAAGAAATCTAAATTCAATTCTTTACACTATACTCTAATAATATTCGGTATTGTGAATGATCATTCATTATAGAATCTTTTCTAAACGTGTTTTGTATTGAAAATGGGGATATTGAATATTTATTCAATAAGTTTATATGTGATTATTTCTTATAGGAACATAGAAAAAAATTTAAAGGTGAAAAAACTAAAATGCCAAGTGGAGATAAAACTGGACCTAGAGGATTAGGTTCAATGACTGGTAGAGGTTTAGGATATTGTGCGGGTTATAATTCACCAGGATATACAAAAAGTTCTGGAATGGGATTTGGTCGAGGTTGGTGGCGCGGCAGGGGAGTAGGATATGGCAGAGGTTTTGGGTATGGTAGAGGTGGAGGGTGGGGTTATAGAGGCCCAATTTATGCACCTGTTTATACTCCATATCTATCAGGTATTATACCAAAAATCACATCAGAGAATCAATTATCTATGCTAAAACAGGAAAAAGATTATCTGGAGACAGAATTAAATAATATTAAGAGCGCAGTAGGCGATATCTCTAAAAAAATTGCTGAATTAGAAAAAGAAGAATAATCTTCTTTTTTTATTTTTTTTAAAGGGTTTATTTCAAATGACGGAAGTTAATGAAAGCTATGAAAACTATTTAAAGGCAATATATTTGATTTCGAAAAACAATAAAGGAGGGTGGGTCTCCAATTCAGAGATATCAGATTTCTTAAATATTAAACCACCCTCAGTAACCAATATGTTATATAAATTGAAAGCAAGAGGTTTTATAAACTGGAAACCAAGGAAATCTTTAAGATTAAATCAAAAGGGTAAGAACATTGCTAAGCAAACAATTAAAAACTATAAAAAATTGAGAGAATTTTTCATAGGAATTCTTAAACTAAATGATAAAGAATTAGTTGATAAATTATGTTGTGGTATTGAACATCACATTACACCTGAAGTTGTTAAAGCATTAGATAATTTATCAACTTAAAGTAAATATAAAGAAAGTTATAGAAATTAACATAATTTAAAAAAATTTTGAATATATTATTAGAAGGAATTTATTATACCTTGAAACTGTATGAAATCTGTTTAAAAGGAATAATAAAGGGATAGTATATGATTATTAAAAAAGTACTTGTCGCTGGTACTTTTGATATTTTACATCCAGGTCATATTTTCTTAATTAATGAAGCTGCAAAGCTAGGAGAAGTTTATGTAATTGTAGCTACAGATAACAATCGAGAAAAATTTTCAGGAAAGCGGCCCATTATCCCTGAAGAACAAAGGTTAGAAGTTATAAAAAGTCTAAAAATTGTAAAAAAAGCCAAATTAGGAAGAAAAGATAACAATACATTATTAACTATATCTGAAATTAATCCTGATATCATTCTATTAGGTCCAAATCAAAAGTTTAGTATGAATATTTTAAAAAAAGCCTTAAAAGAAAAGGGTTTAGGGCATATTGAAGTAAAGAGATTAAACAAATATTATGATAAGTATGAATTAAATTCGTCAAGTTTGATAAAGAGAAAAATTGTTGAATTTAAAAATGGAGCTGAAAAGGAAATAAGAGGTGAAACTAATTATCCAACAAGTTATGGGAAGATATAATCATTTAAAACAATTTTTTATCAATATTTTAAAATTGAAAGACTCTTCACTAGTAGAAAAATCATGTTGTAGAATTGATCATCATATAACTCCAGAAGTATCTGATGCATTAGAAGGTCTAAATCTTGAGTTTCATTATTAACAAACCATAAAGTTGTCCTATTATGAAGAATTAATATGAAAATCTGGACAAAAAAAATATGAACCATAGAAATAACAATTGATATAAAATTAGTAAGTTAATCGAGCATGGTGAGAAAGAGTTAATCCCTTTCATTTTTGGTCATAGAGGTGCTATGGGCTATGAGATTGAGAACATATTGCCTTCATTTGAAAGAGCAGTTAGGATTGGAGCAGGTATAGAGACTGATATACAACTTACAAAAGATAATATCTTAGTTTGCTTTCACGATCCTGGATTTCAAATAGAGTCCAATTATTATAAAATCAGTAGTCTAACCATTGGAGAGTTGAGGGAGATTAATTTTAAGGATGGCAGATATATACCTACTCTTCAGGAAGTCTTTCAATATTTTAATAATAATTCTAATACATAAGATATAGCTGCAATATTGGAAATGAGAAAGTCGGGCTTGAATTAATTAAATTAGTAAAAGAATTTTCTTTATTTAATAGAATAGAAATAACTGAACAAAGCTTTAAAGTAATAAGGAATTTAAGAAAAAAAAGTAAAAATATAAAGTTAGTTCACACGGTTCCTTTTTTAATTGAAAAGATCAACGATAAAACTGTAAAGTTTGAAGAACTTATTGAATATGGTGTAAAAGCTTTAAATATAAAGAATGATCGAGCTAATTATGAAAATCTTAAGAATATCATTGATAACGGATTCGAATGCTATGTATGGGGCGTTAATTCAAAATCTCAAATGAAAAAAGTATTAAAAATGAGAGAGAAAGACATGCATATTAAGGTAATTTACACTAATTTTCCCGATATTCTTCGTGAAATGATAAAGCAAATATTTGATTAATTTTTATTTAGTTTTACCAAAACATATTTTCGCTAAACGATATAAGCAAGAAATTTTTTAAATCTACTTAAGATTTTTTAATTGCGATTATATTTTTAAGATATTGATTTTTCACTATTAATATTAAAAATTATTTTGGTAAAAACCTATATTCAAATATACAAATAAAAAAAATGAATTTGATAAATAATCAAGAAAATGCCAATAATAGCTGTTCCTTCTGAAAAGAATGGCGGATTAAATGATTTTTTAAATCTACGATTCGGAAGATGTAATAGCATTACCTTTATTTCGATTGAAGATGGGAATATTAAATCAGTTAAAGTAGTTCCTATTTATACTACTGAAATCATGGGTAATTTGGGAATACACGCTGCAGAAATTGTAAGGCAAAATAAGGCATCAGACGTGATAATAAGATATATAGGAGAAAAAGCATTTCAATCGCTAAACTCTCAAAATATAAAAATTTTTCAAGCACTTGATGAAAGAATTACAATCAAACAATTAATTGACTTGTTTATTCAAGGAAAATTGACAGAAGCTAAGGAATCGAATGCCCATCTTATTAAGGAATAAAGAATGGAATTGGAATGTTATTTGACTTGCTGAAAATTTCATAATTAAAATGAAAGGATTAGAATAATTGTTCCAATTCCACCTATAATTAAAATAATTTGTCTTATACTATTCCCAAATCCTATTTTGCGATGTAAATTTGGTGTTAAATCAGTTAAGGCAATATAAATAAAACTTGCTGCGGAAATTGCTAAGAAGATAGGAATTAGAGAGCTAATGGCGTCTAAAATATAATAGCTAATGAGAGCAGCAGGAATTGTACTTGAACTAGATAAAGTATTTAAAAGAAGTGCTTTCTTTTTTGAATATCCACCCTCTAGAAGTATAGCAAAATCACCTATTTCTTGAGGTATTTCGTGAGTTATAACTGAAAGGCTAACTATTATACCCATATTAGTAGATATTAAAAAACCAGCTGCAATAATGATACCATCCATAAAATTGTGAATTGTATCACCAATAAGAAGAATTGGTCCCGCAGCGCTTTGTAATTCACATTCTTCATCATGACAATGATGCCAAATCACTGTTTTTTCTAGAAGGAAAAACATAATAATTCCCCCTAAAACAAATAACATTACTAAAGTTGGATTGCTATTAGATATTGCATTTGGGATCATTCCTAATAATGCAGCAGTAAGTAAAGTTCCAATAGCATAAGAAATTAAACAGGGTATGAGTATTTTCTGTATCTTAGTTTTAAATGCAAGAAAAATTCCAGCTGTAATTATTGCCCCAATGCTGCCAATAATGCTAAATAATAACACTAATAATATAATCATATTCTCTTCTATTTTTTATTCAATTTTAGATTTAAGATCTAGTCTATATTTAATTTCCAAAATATTTGGTTATTATAAAGAAGTTGTTTTATTTTTTTTTGAGATTTGAGCTTATTAAGATGTGAAATAATTTGATCTGTGTTAAATCCAGTTGAAGAAAATGTTTCTATAATTTGATCTTGCCTCATTGGATGTCTTTCAAGTATTGAAAGAACTTCCTTTTCGAAATTTGACGAATAGATATTGAATTTTCCCTCCTCAGGAAAATTAATATGTGTATAATCACCGAAAATTTCATTTAAAACTGAAATTAAGGTCTTATCTGGGATTTTTACCCATTTTTCAACTGGAGGTCTTATTGGAACATTTATATCAATTTTATAGGGCTTTATCAAATCTAGTTTTTCTTTAATTTTTAATAATTCTTCTTTTGTATCATTAATCCCTTTCATCACCATCACTTCTATCCAAAATCTACCCGCAAATTTTTTCCTAAAATCTATAAATCCTTGAATCAGATTTTCAAAGTTAATAGAGGGATGAGGGCGATTTATCGTAATGAATGATTTTTCATCCCCAGCATCTAAACTAGGTAGAACTACATCTGAACACATTAAAGCATTCTGAACTTCTTTTTGATAAAGTAAACTTCCATTAGTAATCACACAAACAGGTTTTTTAGATAAATCTTTAGCTCTTAAAATCAAATCCTTTAAATCTTTATATAATGTAGGTTCCCCACTCCCAACAAATGTTATATAATCGAATTTATTTTCGTTTAAATTGATAGATTTTTCCATTTCAGCTATAATTTCTTTTTTAGGGAAGAAATTTTTCTTAGTATTAGTAAAATTGGTGGTTTTTCCTAATTGACAATAAATACATTGATAATTACATGTTTTAGAAGGGATAGGATCAATTCCTAATGAATTTCCTAATCTCCTGCTAGGTACAGGTCCATATAAATATTTCATCTTATTTTTTAAGATTCTTTTCTAAGATCTTGAAGTTTATATTTCTCAATTGCACGATGGAGTGTTCTAATTGCTAGTTCAGCACAATGTTTATGGTCATCTGGTAAACCACCTAGAGCTTTATCAATATCACTTGGTTGTAAAGTTTCAGCGTGTTGTAATAATTTACCTTCAATTAAAAGTGTTGTTTGACTTCCTGCCGCTACAGTGGCACCACAACCATCTGTTATGAAATTTGCTTTTTTGATAATCCCATCCTTAATTTTTAAGAAGAATTGCATCGTATCACCACAAGATCCCTCATAAGCATGCCACACACTAATTTCTTTCTTTGGTGGTTTGCCCCGATTCTTTGGGTTTTGAAGTAATTTGACAATATATTCATTATATTTTTCAATTTCTTGATCTATAATCTCTTTCTGAATCTCCTCTACCCATTTATCTAAGTTGTCTGTTGGCATTTTGTTAATACTAATTTTAGGTTTTTCTCTAAAACATTATATTATTTTTGATTTGATAATTTTTAAAATTTAGGACAAATTATTTATCTATTTTTCCAGAATCTCTCTAATCCTTTTAACAGTTTCTTTAAAAGCTTTTGTTGATTTACTCTCAGGGTATTTCAATATGAAAGGTAGACCTTTATCTCCTTGTTGGCTTACTTCAATTTCAAAAGGAATTTTACCTAATAGTTGAATTCCAAAATCTTGAGATGCTTTTTCTACACCACCTGGGGGATATAGGTCGATAAATTCTCCACAGTGCGGACAATTGAAGCCAGACATGTTCTCAATTAGCCCTAGTACTTTTCTTTCCATTATCTGGGCCATTTTAATAGTTTTTCGAGCATCCATTAAAGCAACTTCTTGAGGGGTCGAAACTACGACAACATTCTCATCGGGTATAAGTTGTAAAATATCTAAGGTTTCATCTGACGTTCCTGGTGGTAAATCACATATTAAATAGTCTAATTCCCCCCAAATCGCCTCACCTAAAAACTGTCTTACCGCACTCATTTTCATTGGACCCCTCCAAATAACTGGTGAGTCTGAACTTTCAATAAGAAATGCCATGCTCATCGCTTTAAGATTTAAGGGCCCTTTAACTGGATAAAATCTTTTCTTTTCAGCATCAACCCTCGGTTTAAGATTTGGGTCAATACCCAACATTTTCAGTACATTTGGACCTGTTATATCCACATCTAAGATTCCAACCCTCAGTCCAACGCTTACTAAGCTCATAGCAAGGTTTATAGCTACTGTTGTTTTTCCAACTCCACCTTTACCTGATATAACAACGATTTTGTGTTTAATTTTATCCATGTTTTTATTAATATTCTCCGTCAATTCATCTATCTTTTCTTTTTTTCCTTGTTCAACAGTCTTTTTTAAATCAATATCTGGAATTTCTTTTTCTTGAATATTCATTTACCTCTTAATTTTAAATGTAATTTTAATCTAAATAGAATAAATTTATATATTTTCAAGTTTTTTCTAGTAATGAATAATTATTCAAAACTTAAAAAAGTGACGGAAAAAAAAAAAAGAAAAATGGTGTAATATAGAATGAGTATTATTGCAATTCCTTCAATGGGAAGTGGAGGCTTAAATGATGAGATGAGTCCTCGTTTTGGAAGATGTGCAAGTTTTACATTTGTTGAATTGGAAAATGATGAGATTAAAGCAGTTATAACGATTCCAAATATTGCAGCTGATGCGATGGGGGGAGCCGGTGTGCAAGCAACTCAAATAATTGGTAATAATGGTGCTAATGCTATAATCGTAGGGTTTTTAGGTCCTAATGCAGCTAGTGGACTTAATGCTTTAAATATAAAAATTTTTCAAGCTCCAAATAAAGCAATTACCATAAAAGAAGTTATAAATCTCTATATAGAAGGAAAATTACAAACGATTACTAACTCAAATGTCGCATCACACTATGGAATGGGACGTGGTAGAGGCATGGGAGGAGGTGGTAGAGGCACGGGAAGAGGTAATCAACCCTAGAATAGTTAAAAGTTAATTGGGAAAGAAAAGATATCTCTTATGATTAGCAAGAAATCCAAAATAATTTGTATTACGGGAGGCAAAGGAGGAACTGGTAAAACTTTATGTGCTGTTAATCTTGCTGTTATGCTCAAAAATGAGGGATATAAAGTACTTCTTATTGATGGAGATGTAGAAAATCCCAATACATATCTATTATTAAATGGAAGACTTGAAAATAAAAAAGAGGTTCCATTTTTTAAACCATTTATTATTGAAGATAAATGCTCCAAATGTGGTATATGCGCTCAAAATTGTCTTTCTAATGCTCTTCTACATGTGAAAGAAGCATTTCCGATTCCAATATTAACTGTTTGTTCTGGGTGCCAGTTATGTTACAAAATTTGTCCAGAAAATGCAATTGAGGCAGATTCAAAAACAATTGGGTGGATATACTCTACAGATATTAATGGGCTCTCACTTTTTCTTGGGGAATTAAAACCTTCAGAGGCAAGATCTGCTGCAATTGTAGAAGCACTTCTTGAAGATCTCGAGAAAATTCTTGAAAATAAACCTGAAAAGTTTGATATCATTATTTTAGATACCGCTCCAGGTGCTCATTGCGATGTTGAACTTTTAATTGATATTGCAGATGTAGCGATTCCTATAACAGAGCCGACAAAATTCGGTAAATTAGATTTAATTAGGATAATGGAATTGATTAAGTTATTAGGTAAAGAATCTCGAGTAATAGTAAATAGATCATCATTATTAGGCTTTAGAGACCAGTTTTTAAAAGAATTAGAAGAAGAACACATTAAAATTTTAGGTGATATTCCATTGGATTCTGATATTGTGGAATCTTACTGTCAAGGGACACCGATTATGGATAATAACACTGAATTCGATAGAGAGGGAGCTGGATACGTAGCTTTTACTAAAATATTTGAAAATTTAAAAAAATGGTTAGAAATAACTTAATAGTATATAAAAGTAGAATAAACACATGAAAAGAAAAATAGTAGGTGTAGTTTCGGGGAAAGGTGGTGTAGGAAAAACTTCAATAACAGCATCATTAGCAAGTTTAGCAAATAAAGATTTAAAAACAGAAGTTATCGTAATGGATTGTGATGTTGACGCCCCAAATTTAGCTATTATTCTTCCTCCTGAAACGGAATCTACAATAGAAAAAGAAGATACATTCACTACTCGAAAAGCAGAGTTTATAGAAAATCAATGCGTTAACTGTAAGCAATGCATTGATGACCACTTTTGTGAGTTTAACGCTTTAAGATGGGATAGCCAAAATTCAATCCCAATAATAGATTTTTTAAAATGTGAAGGGTGTGGAGCTTGCAAAGTTTTATGTCCAGAACATGCTTTTGAAATACATCCGGTAAAGAGCGGAGAGATAATTTCATATAGGACTAATATGGGTTTTCCTTTAATATATGGAAAAACTCAATTAGGAAGCACCACATCTGGAAAATTAGTATCAGACGTTAAAGAATATTCACGTAATTCAAAAGAATTTAATAAAAGCAATTTAATATTAATTGATGGACCACCTGGAATAGGGTGTCCGGTAATTGCAACTATTTCGAATTTAGATTATGTTATTACTATTAGTGAACCCACTCCATCTGGATTACATGATTTAATGCGGGTAATTGAAGTTATTCAACAATTTAATATTCCATTTGGATTAATAATAAATAAGTCAGATTTAAAGAGCCCTTTTCAAGATGATTTTAATAAATATATTAAAAACACCGGCTATAAAATTCTTGGAAAAATTCCTTTCGATTTAACAATCCCCAAGGCAATGTCTTTTGCTAAACCAGTTGTAAATTATGCTCCTGATTCTAAAGCAAGTGAAGCAATTAAAAAAATCTATAAAAATTTGAAAGCAATATTATAGAATAATGTTCTATAAACCTATTTAATTTATATTATATTTCTTCACTAAAAATAAGAATCTAAATTAGCTCTCTAACAATATAATATACATTTTTGGAATTACATTTAACACAATTAACCTTTCTCTCCTTGGATGCATTAGGATCTTCCCATTCGTGATTACAATTTAGGCATCCATATCCTAAAAAGCTTAATTTGTAATCAAAATTGCCACCATAGACTTTAATCTGCTTTCCCTCAAGCATGGCTAAAGTATTTTTTTTATGAGCGCTCTCAAGAATTCTTGAAAATGTAGGTTGACTTACTCCCATTCTTTCAGCAGCGTCTTTCTGATTCAAATCCAAATAATGTTTTAATCTCATAGCTTCAAATTCAGCAACGGTTATTATAATTAAGTCTTCTGTTTTAAGTGGATCTAGAGTGAAATAGAAATTATTAGGTGTTTGATTAACCCATCGTCGATGTCTTCTTCTTCCTATAATAAATCACCAAAAGAATGATTATTACAATATTTCCAATTAATATAATGTGTATAATTATTCATATAGATTTTTATTATTAAATATTAAAAATTATTAAAAAACATTTATTAAGAAAGATTTTAGTTCTTTATATCTTTATTTTTAATATATACCTCAACTTTAGTGTAAAACTAAAGAATAAACATATCATATATTATGAATAATTATTCATAAATTATAAATATAATTAAACATAAATAATAAATATAAAATAAAGTTGATAAAAAAATGAAAATAGCTATTAGTACAGATTCAGGAAATGTTTGTGCTCACTTTGGCCGAGCGCCAGAGTTTACTTTTGTTACAATTGAAAATAATCAAGTATTAGAAAAAGAAGTTCTTCAAAATCCTGGACATTCTGTAGGGAGCATACCCCAATTTGTAAATCAACAAGGAGCGAAATACATGATTGCGGGTGGTATGGGTCGCAGAGCTGAAACTTTTTTTAATCAATATGGAATTGAAGTAATTTTAGGAGTTACTGGTAAAATTGATGATGTTATCAAAAAGATACTAGACGGAACTTTAGAAGGAGGAGAAAGTCTTTGCGCTCCAGGGGGTGGTAAGGGATATGGTGTCGAAAAAATTCATACTGAAGCTGATGATAATCATGAGCACCATCATTTTCATGAGTAATATTATCTATAGAATATAGATTTATTTTTAAAAAAATTTGAGTAAGTAAATTCTTTTCCGTTTAAAGAATTGAAATCGTATTGAAAATCAATTAATAATAAAGATCTTCCTTAATATAACCATTAGGGAGCAGATTATCTGGATGATATTCTCCACTTTCTTCCAATTGATATCTAACACAGTTTTTATTTCCTACTAAACAATAAGTTTCAACCCATTTTCGATCCAGTTTACCATGCTCAACAAAATATTTAATTGGACAAGTGGGATACCATTTACATAGTTTATTTTTAGTTTTCAATTTCATGCTTAGTCTTTAGCTTAAATCAATTTATTTAAGAAGGAAAAAAAAAGAGATTTATAAAATTTTATTTTCTAATTTGCACTTTAGGCGTAATTTGGGAAGCTCCATGAAAATTAGTAATAACAGGACAATGTTTAAAGACTTTATCCATCATTTCATTAATTTTTTCTTCTGGAGCATCTGCTTTAATCCTAATGACAGGTTCAAGTTTATCATAACCAGCTAATTTTGAATCATCAATACCAAAGATAGCACCAAGGTTAATATGCCCTCGGGAGTAAACTTCAAGTTCCTCAATCTTGATATCCATTATTTTAGCCCAGAATTTTGTCACTGCTATAATGCAAGCACCAATAGCTCCTAGGATTGCTAATAACGGAGAAGGCCCCTCATCAGTACCATCTAATCCACCTGGGGCATCAATTATAAATACATGTGGTTTCGCTCCCATAGTAACTTCACACTGCATTCCCTTATCAAGCATTACACACTTGACATTGAAATTTTTTTCACCAGCATTCCAATCTGCCTTTATGGCTTCATATGTTTCTTTAAAACTTGGCATATAAATTCATCTTTTTTAAAATTTGTTTTTTGTTTTTGTTTTTCATTTTCGCTTTAATGAGTGTGAGCATGTTCTGAGTTATTTGTACAGCTAGCGTTATTTAATGATGTTAATTGGCCTTCTAATAACATTTTTATATTTTTTTCAATGCTTCCATTGATACCTTGAAATAAATTTATGTTAACTTGACGAAAACCCATGAATGGACGCATCCCAATACCAGTTAAAATCATATCAGTAACGTTTCTTTGTTTCATGTTCATAACCGGTTCCATACAGCCAGAATGACCACTATTAAGTAATGCAAAAACTTTCCTGAACTTATCATCATCAGAGATTTCAATTCCAACGAAATAGTTACAATGTCCAAAATGAGGTGATATGTTATCAGAGGTTTCAGGGCCATCAGAAGGAATTCCTATAATTCTATTCATATCTCTCACACATATTCTTCTTATTGTTTTTCAATTTTTAAAAAAAACAATTATGATTTGTGAATAATTATGCTTAAAACTTAAACTTAATTATTAAAATGATATTGAATTAAAAAAAATGAAGAAATTTAGAACTCAAAACTTGTGAATGATTATTCACAACTCTTAAATTGCTATATTGATATAGATTAAATAGTTCATAAATAATGAATATTCATTCAAAATCAATATAGAATTGAGTTGTTAAAAAATTGAAAAGTTATAAAGAAATAATAAAAGACGATATTTTTAAGACAGCAGATGTATACTTTGTTGATACTAAAGTATTTAAGATTTGTTGGGGTTGTGAAACGAAGCATAAGTCAGGCCACATGATTTGGGATGCTACTAAAATCCGAAGGATTTTTTTTGCGAAGAGTGCTTCACGAACTTGAAGCATTAAGCTTAATAATTAAATAAATATCCTTCATTTGGTAATGTAAAAACCTTTGTAAATTTATTATCGTCATAAATTTCAATTCCAATGAAATATATTTTATAATATTATGATCCAGCTTAAAATTTCTAATTGAACAATATTTTATTGATAATAGTATTTCCGTATATATTTCATAATAAATTTTAATTCTATTTTTATAATTTTAGATATTTTACATAATATTCATGACATTAATAGATAGTTTTATTGTTTTCGATAGATTAATTATTGTTTTGCTTAGCTTTTCTTTATAATTATAACAGTTTTGTGATCATTCTTATTCGTTGATAATCATTTATTGTATATTTAATTTGTATTTACAATTATGAGTATGTCTATTATCGATAGATTTATATATGATAATCGGCATTATATTATTGGAAAGGTCAATTTGTTTCCGAGTTTCAATAGTTTGAATTTCAGTTTAAAAATAATTCCGAGTTTCAATACTATAAAAATGATTGATGTGCACCGTGACGGAATTCTAATCAAATTGATCTTTTCAATTATATATAAAAATGAAAAAACCAAAAAAAAGGGTTGATAATGAATAGTATAATGTTTGAATCTTTAACAGAAGATAAAAATTTTTCTGTATATTTAATAAGAAATTTGGAATCAGAAGTTAAAGAAGAAAATGTTGAGAAATTAATTGAAAAAATTAAGGACATACCCGTAAATTTTGCTACAATTGATTTAGGTTACATGAATTTAAGAGACTTCAATGAAACTCATTTAGCAATAGTATTAAAAAAATTTGAAATCCCTTATTTCACGATAGAATTACCACATTATGTAAAAGGACATTATTCAAGCCAAATCAGTGAAATAAAAAATAAGTATAATGAATTAAAGTCTACTTATGATATGTTAAAGAATAAAAATACTCCTGGTGCTCAAGAGTTAAGCTATTTGATTGATTATTATTCAAAAGAACTTAGAGAACTAAACTACTATATAAATCAGGAAGTACGAACTGATGCAATTACTAAAAGAATTTTACAAGTTATAAAAGATCGAGATAGTGTGGATTTTACTTTTGTACATTTCGGTGCGGAGAATACATTCGTAGAAATAATGAAGCAACTAAAAGAGCGAAATGTTAAATCTAACATATTATTCATTCAAAAATCAAAATTTTCACATTCTATTGATTAAAAAATTATTTTTATTTAATTGCGGGATTAATAATGTCTAAAGAAGAAAAGCCTGAAAAACAATATGATTTAGCCATTATAGGGGGAGGTCCTGGCGGTTATCATGCTGCCATTAGGGCTGCACAATATGGAGCGAAAGTTGCACTTATCGAAAAAAATAAACTAGGGGGTGCTTGTTTAAATAGAGGTTGTATTCCTACTAAAGCTTTACTTGCTTCTGCTCATTTCATTGAAAAAATTAATGATGCTGAAGATTTTGGCATTACTATTAAAGATTTCAAGGCAGATTTTTCTAAAATTGTTGAGCGAAAAAATAATATTGTAACTGAACTTGGAACTGGAATTGCGAATCTACAAAAAGCTTGGAAAAATGATGTGTTAATAGGGTATGGTAAGATTCTTAGAGGAAATTTTGAGGAAGGTTTTGAAGTTCTAATCCAAGGAGAAAATAATGAGGAAATTATTCTTGCTAAAAGAGTTATAATTGCTACAGGGTCAACACCTGCCTTAATTCCTAATTTTAATGTAGATCATAAAAGAATCTTGACTAGTGATGATATTTTAGATCCTAATTTTAAGACTATTCCAGAGCGATTATTAATTATTGGAGCAGGGGTAATTGGATGTGAGTTTGCTGACATTTTTACGAATTTTGGGAGCAAAGTGACCCTCTTAGAGTACCTCCCTTCACCAATAGCTGCAGAGGAACCATTAATTATTAAACAATTGCAGAAGAAATTCGATTCAATGGGTATTGAGATATTTACTTCCCAAAATGTAGTATCAGTTGAAAATACAGGTTCAGGTGTGAAAGCAACAACTTGTTCTGCCTCAATTCCAACTGATGAAATTGATCATGCAGAAAAATTCACTTTTGAAGCAGATTTATGCCTAATATCAATTGGTAGAAATAAAGTATCGAAGAATTTAGGATTAGAAGAGTTAGGAATTAATACAAGAAGGGGAGCAATTGAAGTTGATCCTGGGACCTTAGAAACGGCTGTTCATGGAATATATGCAATTGGCGATGTAACCGGAGGAGTTATGCTTGCTCATGTTGCGAGTTATGAAGGAGACATTGCTGTGGCAAATTCCTTATCCAGTCTTAGAAAAATTCAAGTAAAACCAAAAAGAACTAATTATAGAGTTATTCCTTCAACAATATTTACAAGTCCTAATATTGGTTCTGTTGGACTTAAAAGAAAGCAGGCAAAGGAATTAGGAATAGATGTTTTAGTTGGACAATTTCCTTATAGTAGCTTAGGAAAGGCAAAATGTATGGGAGAAGAAGGGCTATTATTAATTTTAGCAGATAAACATACACTTCAAATAGTGGGTGCTTCTTGTATTGGTGAGGGGGCCTCAGAAATGATTGCTGAGGTGACACTTGCCATGCAACACGGTTTATCCATCGAAGACATTGCATATACAGTCCATAGTCATCCAACTCTCTCAGAAATGGTTCTAGAAGCAGCAGAAGCTGTTGTAGGCCGAGCTATTCATAAGAAAGGGCGCCCAATTGGTCCTAAATTAAAGGATATATTATTGGAACTAAAACTCTTAGAAGTGAAAAAATCTAAGTCTTTATTATAAATAATAAATTTGTTTTATTTCTTTTTTTATTTTTAATTTTCTAAGTATTAATTAATACTATGAATTAATTTTACAATAAAAGCATTAATATTAATGAGTAGCACACGAAATACAGGGATCAAAAGCTCTGATTATTCTCTGAACATTTTTTTTCACTAAATTAATATCTCCTGTTATTTCAAATAATTCTCTAGCATAATTTGTAATCATCTCATTAATAAGCGGAATATTAAACTCAGTAGCAACAAATAATTTTATTCGATCAATGGAATTACTTTCATTAAGGTGATAATGATGAATTAATATCCCCCTAGGTGCTTCAATAACACCTATTCCATCCAAATTTCTTACTGAATTCAGAGAGGAAAATTTTTCTCTTTTATTTAAAGAAGGATCGTCTAAAATTTGTAATCCATTATAAATTTCAATATACATTTCTAATAATCTAATAAAATTAGCAAATAATATATTGTTTTTCCATGATTTATTAAAATATTCAAGATAAGTATGAATTTCATCAATTCCATAATTCTCGATAATATTATAACGGGAAAGGGGTCCAACAATCACATTTTTTTTATTTTCAAAATAAAAATCAATTCCACGTAAATCAATCTCTTTACCAAAATAGGAAGAGTAGTTATGTTTTTCAAATTCTATCAAATTTTTATTGTTTTCTTTTATTCTTAAAGTGCCTGAATAACGATCATAATTTCCAGAGTTAGAAAGGCCAACAAAAATAAAATGTGGAAAATAGTATTCTTTTGGTGGTATTTGATTGGAAAACAATTCGATAAATTTTTCTATAATCCATTCTAAATTGTTTAAAGCGTTTTGAAATTTCTTTCTAGCTATTGAAATATTTTTTCTAGAAGGGGAATAAATAACCCCTCCAGGAATAACTGAAATTAAATGAACAGACCTACCACCAAATAAATTATTTATTTCATTTCCAATTTTAATTAATTCATATAAATTTGATGTTAATTGAGGGTCATAATTAATTAATTCATAAGGAGTCAACGTTTTTTGACTAAAATCAAAAATTGCTAAGAGATCTGGCAAAGTTTGGAAGAAAAAATTCATAGAATGAGACTTAATTAATTCTCCACTCATTAAAAGGTGTCTTAAAAGAACAGTTTGTTCTGAAACTTTGATGTTATATATATGTTCTATTGCTTTACAACTTGCGATTGCTTGAGAAGCATAACATAATCCACAAATTCGAGATACTATTTTTGGAATATCAAGTAATTTTTTTCCGATTAAGAAATTTTCAAATCCTCGATATATCTCAAATTCAAAATTTACTAATGAAATTTCATCATTTTGAAGTAAAATTTTTACATCTCCATGACCTTCAACACGTTTGCAAACATCAATAACTTTTAACAATCTTATCCCCTTCCAAATTTTGGTTTTGAATAGCGATAAAAAATACCAACGTAATCTTTTAATTCTTGAGATAAATTTATCAAGCTCAAATAATTAATAAGATTGGACGTAAAATCTTTTGATACCGAGCCCATACATCCTTCGCACGGAAGCCCCATTTTTATGCATTTATATTCACATCCATCACGAGTTATTGGGCCTAAACATAAAATGCCATTTTCCAAAAAACATTCAGAATTTTCTTCATCTAGACTAATTTCTTCTGGATTCGGATTAATTTTAGAGATATTTATATGAGAATTTATTTTCATATTCCCCTTTAACGAGCAATTGGCACACATGGTTTTCTCGGATAATGTTATATCTTTATTCTCAACCAATCTGATTAGACAGTTTCCAAAAAGTTTAGAAGGAAGGGGACAACCAGGAATAATACCATCAATTTCAATATAATTAGAGATTGGATCTGCTATTTTTGAACTTGAAAGGCTTAAAATTCCTCCAAAACAAGCACAGGTTCCTAAAGCATAAACTTTTTTAGCATGTCTTCGAACTTCTCGAAGCTGCGTTATTTGCGTTTCTTCAGAAACACAGCCTTCTACTAATGCAATATCAGAATCTTTAATATTTTTTACATCTGAAATAAATTGAAAATATATTATCCTTGTTCTCTCAAGGAATTGTGGAAAAATATCTAAAGACATAAGCGTTGTTATGCAACCACTACAAGAAGTTAGAGAAATAATTATAAACCTAGGCTTCAAACTTAACCTCCTCCAGTAATTTCTTATAAAATTTATTTGAGATTTCAGCAAACTTATTACCCTCTACCGCATTCATATGCTCAAGTACTATTCGATCTCTGTATTTCGGCAGTATAATATTCTTTAATAACTTAATTTTGTTTCCTACTTTTTCGATTCCATCAATATATCGACAAGCATTTTTTCTACAACCAACTATCATTACTCCATCGAAACCGAGTTCAAATGATTTAATAATAAAATTAGTATCAATACGTCCTGTACAAGGAACACGCACAATAAAAGTATTTGGATTATATGAAATCTTCTTGAGACCAGCATCATCAGCAGCAGCATAACCACAAGATGCACAACAAAAAGCAATAATTTTTGGTTGTGCTCTGAATTTTGAAAAAACTTCAATTGTCGCTAAAATCTTTTCAGAAGTGTCGATGTTTAAATCTATTGCATTGGTGGGACAGACACTAGCACATGTACCACATCCCTTACATTTGAATTTATCTATACTTATTTTATCTGATTCTAATGTAATAGCATTATAAGGACAAATTTTAAAACATAATCCACATAAACCACATTTATTTTCATCAATTTTAATTCCACTAAACTCTGCTATCAAATAATCTTTAGAAAGCAATGAAATGATCTTTAATGCGGTTTTATTAGCTGATGAAATTGTAGAATTATAATCTAATGGGCCAAAGATAGTCCCAACTCCATAAATACCAGATGCTAATGTGTCTTCACTCATAAATCCATTATCATCTAATGTAAAATCCATATATTTTCGAAAGTTTTTTAAATCTTTATTAGGAATATACTTTAGACTTAATACTATCAAATCGCTTGGAAATTCAATATTATCAGCAACAACATAATTTATATCTTTATTGATTTCAATAGTAATTTTGTTGGCGTATAAAAATCTTGGATTCGTTGATCTTAATAAAATCTCTTCCTTATCCTTTAATTTACTTAAATCGTAAAAAATATTAATTTCGCAATCAGGATTTCTTATTTTAATATCCTCAATATATTTTTGTGCTAAAATTTCTGAGTAATTTGCAAGATATTTTGATGGACCAACCTCTTGGATAATAGAAATTGAGTTTATAGGTCTTTTATCTGATAATCTTAAAAGTTTTCCTTCAGTGATGCCATCAGAAGATAATATCCGTTCAAATTCTGCCGATGTTATTATGTTTTTTTGCGGATTATAGTGGTAATCCTCTAAATCCCTATAAAAATCAGAGCCAATAGCAATTACTTTACTGCCAACCTTGATTTCGAGTTTTTCTTCTTTTTGAGTTAAATCTATTGCTTTATTCACACACGCACGTTCACAAATTCTACAATTAAGACAATTTTTTAGATCGTTTTCATCAATTAAAGGACTATATGGATATGAATGAATAAACGGGATATATATTATTTTTCGAGTAGTCAAACCAAATTCATATTGATTTGGTTTTTCTATACTACAAATTTCTATACATTGTTTACAACCAGTACATTTTTTCACATCAATATAACGAGGTTTTTTAATCAAATTAAGTGTGAAATTTCCTACTTCCCCTGATACATTTTCAATTTCAGTATTAGTAAAAATTTTTATATTTTTTTCATTCACTAATTCACCTATTAATTCTGAAATAAAACATATTGAACAATCACCCATATTATGGATTCGATGCCATCTGGCTACCTTACCTCCCAATGTAGGTGATTTTTCAATGAGATATACTTTAATTCCAGCTCGAGCTAAATTTAAAGCAAGTCTTATGCCTGCAATTCCACCACCTAAAATTGCACAACTCTTTTCTACTTCAACTCTCTTAATTTTTACTTTTTTTTGAAGGCTTACGCGTTCAACAGCTGCTTCAATTAATAATTTAATTTTTTCTAATGATAGTGAGGGATCTGTTTGATTTATTTTAGATTGATGGACCCAACAACATTGTTCCCTAATGTTAGCTATTTCTATATTAGCTCGATCAATAATATTCTCAAAAATTAGTTCAAAAAGATGTTGATGTGTTCTTGGAGAACACGCAGCTATTACTATTTTATTTAAAAAATTATCTTTAACCCATTTACCAATTTTATCAAAATTTTTTTGCTGACATAAGTTTTCAAAGACCTTTACCGAAACTACCTTTCTTAACTTATTCACATAATTTTCAAGGGCGTTTATATTTATTACATTTGAAATTTCTGTATTGCAATTACAAATAATTACTCCAATCCGACTTATCTCGCTTCCCTTAGAGTCTAAATACTCATCAATATTTTCTCCTGATAAAATTCTTTTGTTAAGATTGAGGATTTTAAGTACGCGTTTACCATCTTCTGTAAGAAAATATGATTTTTTATCTTTATTTATTAATGACCCAATCTTTTTCAGATGAAAATTTAGTTGCCCTGTTGTTTCTAAACCAAGTTTTTCCATTAAATCTGTATAGGGAATATAACCCTCCTTTTCTAGAAGAAGCAAGATTTTTCTTCTAAATGGATGAGACAATATTGAGTATATGTCCATTACTTAGATTCCCCCTTTTTTCTCAAATTCAAGCAAATAAATTTATTATTCAAATACGGAATATAATAGTTATTTTTCATTAGTTGTTTAGGCTGATGATGAAGATTTCCCAGTTATCAATTTATCTTTCATATTTTTTTCTGTTCGTATTATTTTTAATTGAGAGAATTGTGTAATTTTTTCTTTCATTTCTTTTTTGTTAATTATATTTAAGTTTAAAGATTTAATTACACCTGCTTTTATCGCCTTATTAATTATTTCTTTTCCTTTTTTAGTACGAATAATTACAGTTGTAAATTTATCTGGGGAACCTAATCCCCCAAAAGAAATATCAGCATAAATATTTGTGAAATCACTGCACGCGCCGCAAGCTGGACGCATGTAATCAGTTAATCTCTCAAAGGGTATATGGATTATTTTTTGAGCAGCTACCTCATCTTTTAATTTAATAATTAGATTTTCCTTAATGTTTATTTTTTCAATATCCTTGAATTTAATATTAAATTCTTCCTCGAATTGCCTAATTCTTGTTCCGTCAAAGAAGAAATTCTCGTAACAAAATAATCCTAAACAAATTTCAATATTCTCTGATGGAATGATGCCTAAGTTTTGCATACATCTAATTGTATAAATCTGACATGGGGTCCCTACCAATGCTAATTTCTTAAATTTGTAATACCTTAATTTAGGTAATGAACGTGTATATGTATGAAATTTTTGTACACTGTCTAATTGTGGAGATATATCTAACTTGACACCAGAGGCATTAATTAAATCTTTTTTATTTTTAGCTATTATAGCTTCTCTAGAGAATGGTGATTTTGTTTTTGCAACAATTGCACCTTCAATTACTCTTTTTTTTATCAAATAATTAATTATTGAGTTTACAACCCCGCCGTCTGTTCCAAATTTTAAAAAATTCTTATCCATAGCCTGACAAGAGTAAATATTTTCAACAAAACCTAATGGCATTAATGAAAAACCTGAAAATTTATAAGTTATATTAAGATCTTCGTCTAAAACATGTGTTTGTGGACAAATTAAATAACAAATTCCACATTCAAGACATTTTTCCTTATTTAAATATTCAGGAGGCGAATTTAGATCCTTAAAACCAATTACTTCATTTTCAATTGAATTACAAAAACTTACGCAACCCCCACATTGTTGACAAATACCAGGCTCATGAACCTCTTCAATTAAATCCTGAAAAATTTTTATTTTCGTTATTAAAAATCACCAAGTTTTGATTTACAATTTCAAAAATTCTTTTGACGATTTTAATAAAATTAATGATCTCTATGATAAATAATATTGTCAAAATATATAAATGTGATCCTTTTAACCCATCATAAGATCAAGTATCATGGAATATAATGATTAAGTATTCCATCAAACGTTTAGAAAGCGATAACCAATAAGACGGAAGTGGATCAAGTTAGGATCAGATCCATTCATTAAATAAAAAGAATGATAAGCAAATTTGTCAAAATAACTAAAATTTATCTTATCAGATTTTTTAAATTTCTCTTAACTTATTATCTAATCGGAAAATACCATCAAAAAGTAATTATAATTACCTTTTAGCAAATTTTTCATTTTTTCTTAATTAGGAATTTTGAAATTTTATCATAAAAAATATTTGGTGATGTTTGAAAAAGGTGGATTAAATGTCTGAAAAACAGACCAATGTTAGAATTGGAGTCTATATCTGTAGATGAGGAGTTAATATTAGTGCTAGCATCGATTGCGATCTTATTAGAGATTATGTTGAGGCACTCCCTGGTATTATTGTTGCTAAAGTAAATGATTTTACTTGTAGCGATCCAGGACAAAATATTATCAAAAATGATATTTTAGATTTAGACTTAAATCGAATTGTTGTTGCAGCTTGTACACCAAAAATTCATGAATCCACCTACCGAGCAGTTTTAGTTGAAGCAGGATTAACCCCATATTATTTTCAAATGGTTAACCTTCGCGAACATTGCTCATTTACTCACTCGGGCGATAAAAGAAGTACTACTGAAAAAGCTATAAGGTTAATCCAAGCAGGGATAAATCGTGCAAGAGAATTAGAAATTATACCTTATAAAAAAATATCAGTTGAAAAATCGGTATTAATTATTGGTGCTGGTATTGCAGGGATGAATGCTGCATTAGATTTAGCAAATCAAGGAATAAATGTGTATTTGGTCGAAAAAGAAGCCACAATTGGTGGAAAAATGGCACTTTTAGATCGAATTTATCCTACAGATGATTGTGCTATATGAGTTCTTGCGCCTATTATGGTGAGTGCTTCGAAACATCCAAATATAACATTACTTACTTATAGTGAAGTTGTTGGATTCAGCGGTATCCCTGGAAATTATGATGTTAAAATAAGGAAAAACCCCCGTTATATTGATGAGAAAAAATGTACTGGTTGTGGTTTATGTACAACAAAATGTCCAATAAAAGTACCTAACGAATTTAACAGGGGTATTGGCGAACGGAACGCAATTTACATATCTTTTCCCCAAGCTGTACCTAAAATTGTTCTAATTGATAAGAGTGTTTGCATAGAATGTAAAAATTGTCAAAAAATTTGTCCCGCAGAAGCTATTGACTTTGAACAAGTCTCAGAATATATTGATTTAAAAGTAGGTGCGATAATTATCGCCACAGGATGGGATGAATATCCAATTATGAAAAATAACGAATATAAATATGGGATTTATCCTAATGTAATTACTCAAATAGAGTTAGAACGTATGTTAAGTCCAGTTGGACCGACGGGGGGTCATGTATATAGAATTTCTGATGGAAAAATCCCAAAAACAGTAGCTATGATTCAATGCGTTGGTTCAAGATCCTTAAAAGGGAATCCATATTGCTCTGGAGTATGTTGTAATGTTGCTCTTAAAAATGCTCAATTATTAAAACAAGAATATCCTGATATAGATATTGCTATTTTTTATATAGATATGCGAACATGGGATAAAGGAAATGAAGAATATTATAGAAAAGCAAGAGAAGCGGGGATAATGATGATTCGGGGAAAAGTAGGAGATATACGAGAAGATCCAAATACAAAAAAACTAAAAATCCGAGCTTCTTCAACCTTGACAAATGACATCATTACAATGAATATAGATTTAGCAGTGTTATCAACAGGCATGGTACCTTCTAAAAATTCAGCAAAAATTATCGAGATTTTAGGTTTAGGTAAAGACATAAATGGATTTTTAACTGAAGTTCACGGATGTTTAAAACCTCAAGAGACGAATAATATGGGTATTTATATATGTGGATGTGCTGCTGGGCCTAAGAACATCCCTTATTCGGTATCAACAGCATTAGCAGCAGCAAGTAAAGCATCCACTTTACTCTCTAAAGATATAATAACTCAAGAATTAATCATCGCCGAAATAAATGAATCTCTGTGTATAGGATGTCATAGATGCGAAAAACTTTGTAACTATAAAGCAATAATGGTTAATGGAGAAAATGTTGCTGAAGTAGATGGCTTAAAATGTAAAGGTTGCGGTGTTTGCGTATCATCATGTCCTGCTCGTGCTATTGATCTTAAGTATTACCGAGATAAACAAATTATTGAAGAAATTAAAGGGATTTGTAGTACTGAACTTGAATACAAGGAAGAGTATATTGAATCTATTGAACTTATTTTGAAAAAGATTGAAGCACTAGCTCCTCATAATATATAACCTGAAAATGAATGATCCTTTCAAAAAAATGGTGGTTGAAGGGTAACTAACCCATAGTGTGGGTTTTCAGAAATATTATAATTTTGTTTTTGCTTTTAATGAAATTAATTTTT
>CAZBNW010000022.1:0-29592 GCA_964493385.1 uncultured archaeon
TGGACTTACAAGTATCAAAATTCCTCCCACTATTCCTGCAGCTTTCATTTCTTTAGCAGCACCAATAATACAGACAACAACTCCAACTATTAACACTATACCTCCTATTAATTGAAGATAATCCAAACCAGCGAAAGGTATAATAGCTGGTACTACAGCGAGAGTGCCTAAACCAGTAAAATAAACTCCAGCGGTTACTCCCAGCGTAGTTCCTTCGATCCTATACCAACCAAAATATTGGGGTACAATGAAACTAAGGATAAGAGTTACTACTGCAATAATAGCGCCAACTAAAGCAATACTTTTTCCAGCTCCCATATTTATAACCTTCTTCTTATTTTACTTAATTTTTATAAAAATTTATTATATAGTTATTTAATTTAATAATAAATATCAATTTCTACAAAATTCAATTCAATTTAATTATTAATAAAGGTTTCTATATTTTCTTAATAAACTATTCAAGACTCACACTATTGATTATTGAACATCAATTTATTCCTGGAACTAGAATAATCCAAAATTTCGTCTGAATCAAAAACGAATAACTGATTTCAAATGGTAATTAATAATACTTATATACTGTTCTAGTTAATAATTAATTTTTAATAATAGACTATTCATATAATACAGTTTTGATAAAATAGATTAATATTATATATAAAAGGTGATCTATCTAATATTAAAAACTTAAAATAAAAACAAAAATAAAAGTGTAAAATTATGGGTGCTGGAAAAATTTTATGCATTATTGGAGGAATAGTGACACTCTTAGCTACATACCTTTTTTCATTTGGATATATTCTTAATCCTTTTCCTCCCCCCACAACTCTTTATTTCTCCGGGATTGGGTTTATACAAAACATAATTCTTTTTTTCCAATCGGCTGATCCATTAACGATCGTATTGGCGATAGTATTTATTATCTTTTTACTAGCAGGAGTATTTATATTAATAGGTGTAAAGAGTCGGGCATTAGCTATAATAGGATCTTTATTCGCAATTGTTGCTGGTGTATATTTCATGTTGTCTTTATTCATGATTATACCAATTGAAATTGGTCAGGGTACTTTTATGTTTATGGGTGAAGCATTAGTAGACGGTATTATACCACTTCATGTAGGACTTGGGAGTTATCTAGCTTTAATTGAAGTTGGACTTGGTACATATATCCTGATTGGTGGCGGAGTTTTAGGTCTAGTTGGTGGAATTATGGGCCCAGATGGCTTCTAAACTAAAAACTTTATAATTTTTTTTTCTTTTATCTTTTTTTATTGTATAAAATTGGTATATCATAATTTTATTTAATTATATCAATATCTAACATTGTATTGATATTTATAAAAGATAACAATTTTTTATCTAATGGTTGAATTGAATTTTCTATTGATATATAATTGGTTTTCCAAATTTTATCAATCAAATTTATCAATTTAAAATTTTGATTTTTTATATTTTTTTTAGCAGAAAATAATGCTTTTTTAATCGGATAAATTGCTAGTAGGGGTTCCAAAAATCCATTATCCCATTGAGGAATACAACAATCAAAATTTTGACTCTGAGAGATTAAAAAATTAATTACTTTTTTTTGAATTAGGGGAGTATCGCATGGTAATATTAATACTTTTTCATATCCTAACTTATTTAATTCTTTAAAAGCAGAATATAAGCCAATTACAGGAATTCTTTCTTTTACCCTAGAAATCATTTTTTGATCGTCAATAATGAAAGCCATAATTGTTTTGATATCAATTTGATTAATATAGCTTTGAACTTGGCTGTTACTATGAGCAACTAAGAAAATATCGTAATTAACTTGAGCTAAGGTTTCAAGCTGATATGTTATTAAAGGTTTACCGCGAAATTGATAAAGGCCTTTATCACTTCCAAATCGTGCGCTTTTTCCACCTATTAATATACTAAAAGCGAGATATTTAGATTTATTCCTTATTTTTAACACTTTATTCGAGGAATTATTTAATATTCTATTAAACTAATAATTAAAAATTATATATGATTTAAATTAATTGAAGATAATAAAATTGTTTCTCTCAATCTAAGTAATATCATGCTTCTTAAAAAAAAACGACAAAAAGTGAGAGAAAAACCTCGAGAACACTGTGCTATCTTTGGTGTAACAAGCAATGATTTAGGATTTTCAGTCTCAAGACTTTTGTATCAAGGCTTAATTGCTTTACAACATAGAGGACAGGAATCTACTGGAATATCTATTTTAAAGACAGGAGGAAAAATATTTACATATAAAGAAAAAGGATTAGTCTCGAAAGTATTAGAAAGTAAGGTTATATCTCAGTTTTGGGGAAATGTAGGTATAGGACACAATAGGTATGCGACTACAGGGGCAGTAGGATATAAATCATCGGATTATATACAACCATTTCATTTCAAAAATAATGAACTTGAGTTTTCCATGGCTTTCAATGGAACTATAGCTAATTTTGATGAAATTAAAAAAAAAATGGATGATATGGGACGTGTTTTCACAACAGATACAGATACTGAAGTTATGGCACAATTAATTGGATCTATTGCATTAGGAACTGAAGATTGGCCTGAAATCTTAAAATTAACAAGTAAATTATTGGATGGATCTTATTCTTTAATTTTAATAACTTCTGAAGGAGACATCTATGCTATAAGAGATCCCCTAGGATTCAAGCCATTATGTATTGGAGAATTAAAATCTGACAAAAGAAACCTTTATTTCGTGGCATCAGAGTCATGTGCTATAGATGCTGTTGGAGGTAATTTATTAAGAGACGTAAGACCTGGAGAAATTGTGCATCTAAGCCATCAAAAAGATATTCATTCAGAACTGATAATTAAATCAAACAGAACGGCTTTATGTCAGTTTGAATTTGTCTATTTCGCGCGACCAGATTCAATTATTGATGGAGTTTCTGTTGCAGAAGCAAGATTAAAATTAGGGATAAATTTAGCTAAGAATGATCCCATTTTAAAGAACCTTGAAATAAGAGAAAATGCAGTAGTAGTTCCTGTACCAGATTCTGGTCGAAGTGTGGCTGTAGGATATGCTAAGGAAGCTAGACTTCCCTATATAGAAGGGTTGATGAAAAATAGATATGTTCACAGAACTTTTATCATGCCTGGTCAAGCAAAACGCAAAATAGCTGTAAAAGAAAAACTAAATCCCATTAAAAGTGTTGTTAATGGTAAAGATGTTATTCTGTTAGATGATTCTATTGTGAGAGGAACCACAACTCAACAAATAGTTTCTTTGCTAAGAGAAAAAGGAGGAGCTAAACATGTTCACTTACGTATAAGTTGTCCCCCAATTATTAGTCCGTGCTATATGGGAATTGATTTTCCAACAAAAGATGAATTGATAGCTGGAAGATTTCAAAAGCTATATGGTGAAGATTATTCAGAAGAGATCCAAAAAAAAATCGGAGCAGATACATTATTATATCAAACTATTTACGATTTAACTCACGCAATAGGTAAAGATAAAAACCAATTATGTTTAGCATGTTTAACAGGGGATTATCAATTAAAATCTGTACAAAAATTAGCGGAATTGGAAGAATCAATAGTTAAAAGTAGAGCTTCATGATGGCTCTACGCCATCCCAGCAATATGTGCATAGTTTTTCTTTTGGTAAGCCTATAGCTTTAACCAAATCTTCAAGTCTTTGATATCGTAATGTTGTTAATCCTAACTTTTTACGTACAACTTCAACCATGGCTTTATAATTATCAGAACCAGGGTCAGTATACTCGGCAGGATCGCTGACATCCCTTCCAATAAGTTCTTTTATAGCCCATCGTCCAGCCAAATCTAACTCAGAACGAGATCGGGAAAAATTAAGGAATTTACAGCCATAAACAAGTGGAGGACATGCAGGTCTCATATGAACCTCTTTAGCTCCATATTCATATAACCTTTGAATGGTTTTTCTAAGTTGTGTTCCTCTCACAATTGAATCTTCACAGAAAAGTAGACGCTTATCCTTAATGAGTTCACTAATCGGGATGAGTTTCATCTTCGCAACTAGGTCTCTAATAGTTTGATCTTGAGGCATAAAGCTTCGGGGCCAAGTGGGAGTATATTTTACAAACGGTCGTGAGAAAGGAATTTTTGCTTCACTTGCATAACCTAAACCATGCCCTGTCCCAGAATCTGGTATGCCTGCAACAAGATCAATTTGCACACCATCATTTTGTGCCAAATATGAACCGCATTTATAACGAACAACTTCCACATTAATACCCTCATAATTAGATGCAGGATATCCATAATATACCCATAGAAAACCACAAATTTGCATCGGGTTGCCAGGTGCGATTTTTTGTTCGAGACCATTCTTATTTATAAAAAATACTTCCCCTGGTCCGAGATATTTTGTTATTTTGTAGCTGAGGTTTGGAAAAGCACAAGTTTCCATTGTTACAGCATAAGCTCCGGGCTTCTTCCCTATAATGAGTGGTGTTCTCCCAAGTTTATCACGAGCGGCATAAATACCTTCATTTGTTAATATAAGCATGGTACATGATCCATCAATTATATCTTGGACTTTCTGAATTCCTTCTTCAAAGGTTGCACCTTGACTAATAATTGTTGCTACCATTTCTGTTGGATTGATTTCTCCACCATGCATTTCTGAGAAATGTGACCCGTTTTTTAACGCTTTTTTTGCTAGATTTTCTAAATTATTAATTTTCGCAACTGTTACAATGCCAAATACTCCTAAATGTGAACTGATTATCAAGGGTTGATCATCATAATCACTGATCACTCCGATACCTTTATTTCCATGCATTTTTTTGATATCTCTCTCGAATTTCGATCTGAATTGAGCGGTTGTGATATCTTTGATAAACCTTTGAAAACCACCCGCGTTTTTTACTACCAAGCCACCTCTTCTAGTTCCCAAATGAGAATGATAATCTGTTCCATAGAAAAGATCCTCTAAACAATCAGTATTTGAAAAGACTCCGAAGACGCCACCCATTATACATTCACAATATATTTGAACGTAAAAATATTATTAAATGAAATTATTAATCTGATATCAAACAATAAATTATTCAAAGTATAAATTTGGAATATTTTATACAATTTTTTATAAATTTTCTTTTTGGTATTTGAATAATCCTCCAATTAATTGTCCTGTGCTAATACCAGCGTCTCCTGGAGCTATACGGTCATGTTCTAAAAATGAAAAACCTTCATTAATCACTTTTTCTTTAATACTTCTCGAAAAATAGTAATTATATGCAACTCCACCAGTTAAACCGATTTTTTTAATATTATTTTCTTTAGCAATTTTCATAGCTAATTCTGCAAAAATGTTGCCAAGTTCCACTTGAAACTTTACAGCAATATCTGCGTTATCTAATCTTGAATCTTCTAATAGGGCTAAAATATCAAATGTTAACTCGGACGTTTTAATTACATATTTACCCTTTTCTTTTAGATATTTGATGTTTAAATCAACTTTTTCAGAATTTCCTTTTGAGGCTAATCCCTCAAGTCTCATTGCAGGCTCTCCTCTATACGTCTTAAGATTTGATGCTCCTAATAAATAAGCAACAACATCAAATATTCTGCCAGTAGAACTTGTTAATGGTATATTTTTTGAGGGAAATTGATTTTTTGCTTCCTCAAACTGAGATATTAAAGTTTTTAATTCAATCTCTTTATATTCTAAATCCTTTTCTAATCCAATTCTCCTAAAAATATGCTTTGACTCTTCTTTCCCAAAAGTTTTTAGGATAATGGAAGCTACCATGCGAGCAGGATATTTAGTGCAGCGATCTCCCCCTACCATCGGTTGATATTCTAAATGACCAACTCGTTTATACTCATTATAAGTGCTGATTAATATTTCTCCCCCCCATATATTACCATCATCACCATAACCAACACCATCTGTGCTTATTCCAATGATTTTTTCCTCAAGTTTCACCTTATTTTCTGCCATTAATCCTAAAATATGAGCATAATGGTGTTGAATAGGATATAATGAAACATTAAACTTTGTAGATAATTCTCTACCAAATTTTGATGTAATAAATTCAGGATGAGCGTCACACACGATAAAATTTACTTCAGAATCTTTAATTTGAAGCAGATTTTTTATATGAAAAAGTGAATTCTTTAAAAACTCATAGGTTTCCAAGTGTGTCACATGCCCTATATGCTGAGTTGGGAAGATTCTATTTCCTCTTAAAACCGCTCCAGTCGTTGCTAGTTCAGGCCCAGTAGCAAGAGCCCCAGAGATTTCTACGTTAAATGGTAATAGTAAATACTCTGGTACATAACCTCTTGACCGTCTTATTAATTTCACTTTATTATCATGAATTCTTAAAACACTATCATCAGCTCTTTGGAAAATAGGTCTATCATGGAGAAGAAAAACATCTGCAAGATCCTCGAGTTGAGCAAAAATATCATTATATTCTATAGCCATTGGAATATAGGATTTATTTCCACTTGTATAGATTAAAGGTTTTTCTCCTATGTGATCAAAAAATAAATGATGAATACCAGAATATGGGAGCATTATTCCAACGTTATTTAACCCCGGTGCCACTTGTTTACTTATTATTAAATTATCAGATGTACTCTTTCTTTCTAAGAGTACAATAGGTCGTCGAAATGAAGTTAAGAGCTCTCTTTCTTTATTTGAGATTTTTAATACATTCTCAATTAATTCTAAATTTGGTACCATTAATGCAAAAGGCTTATACTTCCTTTCACCTTTTCTTTTACGAAGTTTTAAAATTATATCATCATCAGCTAAGCTAACTAAATGCGTTCCTCCAATTCCCTGAACAGCGATAATCTCTCCTTCGTTTATCCTCTTAGCTATCTCCTGTAAAATGGATTCGATTGAATCATTTAATACAATTTCTTTACGTCTATCATAAAGTGTATAATGAGGTCCACAAAAAGAACAAGCAAAAGTTTGAGCATGAAATCTTCTGTTATTAAAATCTGAATATTCTTGTGAACAGGATTCTGGTTCCTCTTGTCCGCAAAAAGGGAATTTGATCATAGTACTTCGTTCTCTGTCATAGGGTAATTCAGTTACTGTAGTGAACCTTGGACCGCACACAGCACAAGCAATAAAAGGATATTTAAAATATTTTTTCTTTTGAGGATTACGCATGTCTTTTAAACATTCTTGACAAAGAGCAATATCCGGTGGAAGTGTTAAACTAGTACCACGTCCTTGTTCACTTTTTCTTATCTTTAGATCTTTAATTTCTTCTTGAATATCTAAATAATTTAGTTCAATATTCTCAATGAAAGAAATCTCGGGTTTTTTTAGGTTAATTTTTTCTAAAAATCTTTTTATATCTTGAGAATAACCTTTTAAGATTAACCGCACACCAGCATTACCTCTATTTAATATATAACCATTAAGATTTAAGGAACGGGCTAAATTATATAAAAAGGGTCTAAATCCTACTCCTTGTACAATTCCAGTAATTTTTATTTCTACTGTTTTATAATCTTTCAAGTAAATACTTCAAGTTTTCATATTTAATTTGAATTCTAATTTATTAAATAATCGAAAAAAAAAAAACTAATATTTTATTATGAAAGTATTATTAAATTAAGCTTTTGTTTTAGAATTAAATAATAACTTAAGTACTACAGTGCCAAAATGTCTACAAAAGAAACGTTATGGGATATACCTTATCATAAAGCATTTTTCAAGACTAGCCATAATTCATATGAACATTCTATAAGAGAACAGCTAAATAAGGGAGTGAGGGGTCTTGAATATGATATACACGACGATAAAATACAAGAATTAGAAGATTTTGAAGTATACCATTTACAAAATCATATTGATGCGCTTCTTAGTGAAGATGATAACCCTAATGATCTTCTATTTTCTAATTGGCTTAAAGTTTTAGATGATTGGTCTAGTGAACAAAATAAAGGTCATGCACCTATCACACTCTTTATTGAGCTTAAAGATAACATTATTGACTCGAACAACGAACCCGAAGAACTTTATGGGATCAAGAAACTAAATAAAATAATTATTGATTCGTTTAGCTCTAATACCCTTTTTACCTTTAACCATTTCAGAGAAAACAATTATAAATGGCCGACAGTTAGAGAATTAAAAGGATGTATTTTAATTGTAATTGTAAGTTATTGGGGAGGATATTGGGCGGCTAATGAAGGAGGTTTTGATTCTAGACTAAAATATCTGAACAATTGCTTAGAAAGTAAAGATGATGTCTGCTTTGTTTCTTGGGTTCAAGAAGATCAAGGAGATAAATCAACATATCTTAAAGAAAAAAGCCATTTTTGGAAATGTAGTCTTGAATATAGCACAAAACACTTTTCTCAAAATTCTGAATCTCAAAGATTAACCCGAGCTGATTTTGATAAAATAGTATGGGGAATGCACGTAAAAACATATTTTAATAAAAATTATGAAAAAGGTTATCGTTGTAATTTCCCTGCTACAGATGTGTGGGGATCAGAAAAATATGATATTTGTTTTCCATGGTCGATTTAAAAGTTATCATCACTGTAATACTTATAGTAAATATTACAGGTTCCTTCCATAGAAACCATACAAGGTCCTATAGGATTAATAGGAGTACATTCTTTTCTAAATAATTTGCATTCATAAGGATATAATTTTCCTACCATGATAAGATGACATGAACACCCTGGTGGAATATCTTGAGATTTTTCAATTTTTATATCAAATTTTTTATCGGCATCAAATTCTTGGTATTTCTCTTTAATGACTAATCCTCCATCATATACTCTTCCAATCCCTCTCCATGGAGATGAAACAGGTTGAAAAACATCTTCTATAATTTTTTGGGCGATAATATTCCCTTCAGGTTTTACCACTCTTGAATATTCATTTAACGTTTCATATTTTTTATCTCTTACCTGCTTTAAAAGCATTAAAATTGAGAGCAATACATCATTAGGTTCAAAACCTGAAATCACATTAGGTATTTTATATCCTTGTGAGAAAATTTCATACGGTTTTAAGCCAATTATTGTAGAGACGTGACCAGGGGAAATAAAACCGTCTAATCTTAATTGAGATTGACTCATTAAGAGTTCCAGAGCGGCTGGTATTAATTTGTGAGCGCAAATTACTGAAAAATTTGAAGGAGGACTAGATTGTAATTCATACCCGATTAAAGGAACTGTAGTTTCAAATCCTATAGCAAAAAATATTACTTCCTTATCAGGATTTTCTTTAGCAATTTTAACTGCATCATTTGGTCCATACACTATACGAACATCTGCACCCTTGGCTTTAAGTTCGCCAAGCGAGATATTTGTAGCAGGAACACGTATCATATCTCCAAATGTAGTTATAATCGAATCGTCCCGTTTTCCAAGCTCAACTGCTTTATCAATATCTACTGCTGGACATATACATACCGGGCATCCTGGACCTGATAATATTTCAATTTGTTTAGGTAATAGTGTTCTTAGACCAAACTTTGAAATTGTATGTTCGTGTGTTCCGCATACATGCATGAATTTAACCGGTTTATTGATATCTTTTATTAGTCTATTGATTAATCTTATAATCTTATTTGTAAATACCTTACTTTTAAGGATATTTAATCCGGGAATATTCATATTATTATCTAAATAAAATTTTTTGAAAGTTCAGCAAATATAATAATGTAAATTATCTTTATTTATAGTAGAAGTTATTTAAGATATTTTTTCTCTATAATTAAAATATTTTCAAAATAAATTAGAAGTGATACAAATTGGATAATGAGATGCAACTAAATGAGGAGATTAAAAAAAAAATAATTTCAATTCTAGTTAAGCATGGTATTAAAAGAATTTTAGTTTTTGGATCTTATGCTCGCAATGAAGCAACACTTAAAAGTGATTTAGACCTAATTGTAGAGTTTCCTGAAGGAACTAGTCTATTAGATCATGTTGGTATAGAGATTGAATTATCTGAAGTTTTGAATATGAAAATTGATCTATTATCTCAAAATGGGATAAGCCCTTATATTAAAGATCAAGTATTGAAAGAAGCAATTGTGATTTATGAATGAATGATAAAAATTACCTCTTTTTAAGTCATATACTTGATTCATGTGTACACATCATAGAATTTACGAAGAATATTGATTTTGAGACCTTCAAAAAGACACGAATGATTCAAAGTGCCGTAATTAGAGAACTTGAAATAATTGGAGAAGCTACAAAGAGCCTTGCAGATGATATAAGAAAGACCTTTAAAAGTATACCTTGGATGAAAATAGCTGGAATGAGAGATAAATTAATCCATGGATATTTCACGGTGGATCTAAAGGAAGTATGGAATACTGCTAAGAAGGACATATCTACTCTTAAAATGGATGTTAAGAAAATATTAAGTAAAAAAGATCAGTATGAAAATAATAACTAACAAATCCTAGGGATTGGTTCTCCTAAAGGCATATCTATAAATCGAGTACCACCTACTACTGTTTTCAAGAAGACTCTTTTGGGATTTTCAGCTTTTACTTCACCAATTATTTCAGAATCCTTTCCAATTTGAGTTAATTTTATCTTTTTTAAGACATTTTTCGAGTGAACGGAATCAACCGCTAAGAGAGCTCTTCCTTCACAAGCTATATTATAAGGATCCAATCCTAACATATCACATATAGCAATAACTTGTTTTTTAATTGGGACTTTTTCTTCATCAATCCAGATGCTAACATTTGATTTTGAAGCCCAATCATTTAAAGCAGCGGCAATGCCACCGCGTGTCGGATCTTTCATTGCATGAATATAATTATTACTAATTTCAAATTTAATTTTATCATAAACATCCAATAAAAGTGAAATATCTGATTTCAAGTCAGTAGATATATTTAAACCTTCGCGAGATGCCATCAATGCAGTTCCATGATCACCAATGCTTCCAGTTAAAATAATCTTATCTCCAACTTTTATGTTATTGTCTAAAACTTTTATGTTTTTATTTTTAATTCCAATACCTGTTGTTGCGATAATTATTTCATTTAAAGTACCTCGAGGCATAACTTTAGTGTCTCCAGCAATTATTGCAATATTTGCTTTTTCTGCCATTGAATTCATAGAATTAACAATTTTATCTAGTTGATTAAATTCAAAGCCTTCTTCAATAATTATCATGGATGTTAAAGCTATTGGATCAGCACCCATCATGATAAGATCATTAACAGTTCCGCATATGCTTAAAGTTCCTAGATCTCCACCAGGAAAAAATATAGGAAAAATAGTATGCCCATCAGCAGTGATTACAATTTCTTTATCATAATCTTTTAATGGAATTGTTGCTCCATCATCTAATTCCTCAATACCAATTCCATTATTAACTTCTTTAATTGGTATGTTTTTTGTTATAAAATCTATGAGTTCTTCTTGTAAAACTCCACCAGCTCCATGAGCCAAATGGATCACATTTAAACTCTCTTTTTTTTCACTCATAATAAAAAAAAAGAAAGTAAAATTAAAAGAATTTAGATAAATTTGTAATTTAATTATTTTTGGTATTTAAAAACAATTTAAGTCATTGATTTACATTTTTATCTAGACTTTAAATAAAGAATCAGAAGTTTTTAATAAAGTTATGAATAAATAATCTCAACTAATTTTTTTATTACAAATTAGCTAATTTAATCAAATAGAAAAAAACAACAAAAAATTGATAAAAAATGGCTGTAAAAGTAGCATTCTTACAAAATTCTGATTGCTGGGGGTGTCATCAGAGCCTCCTCAATTTACACTTAGGCTTACTTGATATCCTTCCAGCATTAGAGATTGTCTATTGGCCAGCTGTAGTAGATTTCAAATATGATTCATTAAAAGCAAGAGCAGATGGAGAGATTCTTGTAGGATTCGTCGAGGGAAGTTTACGAACCAAGCATGATATTGCGCAAACAAAATTACTACGACAAAAAAGCGCTTTAATTGTCGCTTTTGGCAGCTGTTCATGTTATGGTAATGTGCATGGATTAGCTAACCAATGGAGTAAAGATAACCTAGTAAAACGCAAATTTTCTGATGTTGAAAGTATAGCGGATGGAAGTGGAGGAGAACCTATGGTTAATACACCAGGGTTTGCTGATAAAATTGTACCTGTGGATGAAATTATTAAAGTTGACGCATACATGTCTGGCTGCCCTCCAAAGCCAGAAGCGATCGTTAGCGCAGTAGCTTTCTTATTAGGTCAGAAACCATTCCCAATGAACGATTTAGCATTCTGTAATGATTGTAGTATTAAAGATAATTGTTTATTGGATAACGATACACTATGTTTCGGTCCAATTACTAGTATTGGATGTAGTTTAAAATGTACTAGTGATGGTAACCCTTGTGTTGGCTGCTTTGGACCTGCTAAGACTGTTGATTCCAGAGCTGATAAATTAAATAATATGGCAAATAGTCTTGGTACTCTCAGTTCGGGGGATAAAAAGAGTCTTTATGAATTCCTACCCTTATTTTTGAATGTTCCTCTCATGGCAGGATTTGATTTAGCAGGAGATATTTTAAAACAAATAAAGAATCGTGGCTCTCCTGAAACTCCTTTAGTGAATCTCCCTCCTACAACAGAAGAAATAGCAGGAAAAATAATGGAATTCTTAAGAGATAATCGTGGTTTCACTGAAATTTCAAATGTTTGTGATACTTGTCCAAGAATTATCGGAAGTAAATCAACAATGACAAGAGTAAAACGTGATTACGAGGGCCTTCCTAATATGGATGATTGTTTTATCGAACAAGGCTATATATGTGCGGGCCCCATTACTAAAGCTGGCTGCGGTGGAATGTGCATAAAGGTTAACTCACCATGTACTGGATGTTTTGGTCAGACTCAATGGGGTGTTAATCAAGCAGAGAGATTTGCGGATACAGTTCTAAAAGGATTTAATGTGAGTTTATCTAGAGAAGAATTACTTGCGCAAGTAAAAGATCATTTGGGTACATTTGAGAAATTTACTCTAGCAGCAAATAGAAATTTTATTGGAGGCGAATAAAAAATGGTAAAAGAAATAGTTGTTGAACCCGTCACTCGATTAGAGGGGCACAATACGTTAAAAATAAAGCTTGGAGATGATGGAACTGTTCAAGATATTCAATTCAGTATTACTTCTACGAGATTTTTTGAAAAATTTCTAGAAGGGCGTTACTGTGAACATATTCCTAGAATAACACCAAGAATTTGCGGTATATGTCCAATACCTCATCACCTGACACCTACGAAGGCAGTGGAAGATGCATGGGGCGTACAGATTCCTCCTGCTGCATATAAATTACGGCAATTATTACAGAACGCAAAACAATATTCATCACATGCACTGCATTTCTATGCACTTGCTGCACCTGATTTCTTATTAGGACCAATGGCTGATCCTGCATTAAGAAATGTCGTGCATGTAATTAATAAAATGCCAGATGTTGGTGCTATGGCATTGAAGATGATGGATTTTGGTCAAAAATTATGTCAGGAAATTGGTGGTAAGTCTGTACATCCTATTTCAGCGATCGTTGGTGGTATGAAAAAGCCTATGGATGAAAGTGCTCGAGATTTGTTTTTAAAACAAATTGAGGATCAAGTTGAATGGACAAAGAAAACAGTTGATATCGGTCTAAAAGTAGTTGAAGATTACTGGGATGTCGTAGCTAATGTAGGTGTTGTTCCCACATATTATGCCGGGATGACTAAGAATGGAATTCATGATATTTATGATGGTGATATTAGAATCGTTTCCCCTACTGGAGAAAAATTCGATTACCCCCCTCAGAGATATTTAGATGCTTTAGGAGAACACATTCCAGAGCACTCGTATGCAACTCACATGTATTATAAACCGGCAGGATATCCTGAAGGGATATATCGAGCAAATACATTGGCAATGATTAATTGTGCTGATAAAATGGCTACTCCTCTGGCTGATGAGGCCTTACAAGCAATGAGAGCAAAAGTTGGGACTAATGTTATCCATCATACGTTTGCTTATCACTGGGCTCGATTAATTGAATTAGTAGAGTCCATTGAAATGATTGCAACACTATTACAAGATGATGATATTGTTAATCCAGATTGTAAAACTCTGGATGTACAACCAAGAGAAGGAGATGGTGTTGGTCTTACAGAAGCTCCAAGAGGAATACTCTTGTATCATATATGGTCAGATGCTGAAGGAATTTGTAAAAAAGCAAATCTCTTAGTCGCAACGAACCATAATATTGCGGGGATTGAAAAGACACTAATGCATGTAGCTAAGCAAGTTTTCGAAGATAAGGCACTTGACAGTTTAAAATTACCAGACCCATGGATTAAATAAATTAAATATATTGAAAATTAAAGAAAAAAGTGAACAAAAAAAATGAGTGATGTACCAGAAGGTGTGGTAAATCTCTTAGAGATGATAGTTCGCTGTTTTGACTGTTGACTATCGTGTGCTGCTCACATCACAGTTGTTGATGAAGAGGGCACTGAGATTTACTCTCGAAAGTTGAACGTAGGCTTAGGATGAATGTCCAATAAAAACAATAGAAATTGGATATAACTGCCCCTTGCGTGGGGTTAAAGCCTATAAATGAAATAAATCATTCAAAAAATAAGAAAAAAAGTGGAAAAAAAATGGAAGCAAATTTTGAGTTTAGGAAACAAGTTATGGATTATCATATTGGGCCTGATGTAATTAAATACTGTTATCAATGTAGTAGATGTGCCGACAATTGTCCGGTAACCGCTGTTACAACTGATTTTTACACTACAACTGGATATAATCCTAGAAGTAATATTTTAGCAGCACTGTTAGGATATAAAGATTTATTACTTGGAGGCGATGAATTGGGAATTTGGGGTTGTACTGTCTGTGATACATGTGATGAAGTATGTCCCCAAAATATTGAGCTTACAGAAATCTTTACATTTCTAAAAAACCAAAGTATTGCTCTAGGGAAGGGTCCAGAATTTATCTATTCGCAGGCACAAGCAGTCTTCGAAAATGCTAAAGCAATTCCTTCACAACCCGCAATTGAGAGGAGAAGAGAACAATTAGGATTACCAGCAGTAGTAGTACCTGATGTAAATGAAGTGCAAACATTACTAAAAAATATAGGAGCAGATAAAAAATTAAAATAATTCGAGGGTAAGAGAAGAAATGACAGAATATAAAATGTTTGAAGGATGTACGATTGGTAATAGAATCCCTTTTATTGAAGCTGCTTCAAGAAAAGTTTTTGATAAGCTTGGTGTTGAAACTTCGCAAGCACCCTTTTCTTGTTGTCCAGACCCAACAGGTATGAAAAGCTTCGATAATGATGCTTGGTTAGTAATTGGAGCTCGAAATCTTTGTTTAGCTGAAGCTGAAGGGAAAGATATTGTTTCATTATGTAATGGTTGCGCTAATACTTTAAGAGGCGTAAAGCATCAATTAAAACATGATAGCTTAAAAAAAGAAAAAGTTAATTCAGAGCTAGCTAAAATTGGAAAGGAGTTCAAGGGTTTTATAGATATTAAACACTTTGTTGATGTATTTAAAGATGAAATCGGTGTAGATCGTATAAAAGGTGCTATAACCAAACCTCTTCCTGGATTAAAGGTTGCTTGTCATCCAGGATGTCATTACATGCGTCCAGCAGAGTGGATGGAATCTGATGATCCAATGAGGCCAACAAATTTAAAAGAACTTGTTGCTGCAAGTGGTGCCACTGTTGTTGATTATGATGAGTTAGCTCTTTGCTGTGGCTCCGCTGTAACTAATGCTTACGAAGAACATGGTATGGCAAACTTAAAGAAAAAAATGGAGAGTATTAAAAAATCTGGAGCAGACGTCATTGCTGTAAATTGTCCTGCATGTTTCCAGCAATTTGATACTCAACAAAGAGACCTAGCCAAAAAATTCGAAACAGAATATGGTATACCAGTTTTATATCTAACAGAAATATATGCTTTAGCAATGGGATTTAGCCCCGATGAATTGGGCTTAAAATTCCATAGAGTCCGATTATCTGGAGTATTAGAAAAGCTTGGTATTTAGATAATTAATAAAATCTTAAAATTTTTTATTTTTTTTTATTTTCTTTTACATTATTACCATGGTTGTAAAGTTTAAATAATAAAGAATTATTTAATAAATTGGAATTTTATAATCTTGTATTTTTTCTCAGCATTTAGATATTTCACAAAAAATGTGCAGATATGCAAAATAGTGTTTATAGGCGCGTATGTGGTCTACATTACCCAACGATTCTGGGCTGATCCGACCAAGCTGGATAGATATCCCCCGTTCCGTTGATGATCAAAAAGCCCATCATTCGGATCACCATCTACTCACGTCCCATCCAAATCAGTAAGACAATTTTGGCGACAATTTTGTCGGCAAAGACTAATTTGCTACTTTATAAAAAAAAATAATAAAAAATAAATAAAAAATAAAAGTACAAGTCGATATACAATTATTTTTTACGCTTTACATAGATAAATACTAATACTCCGAGAAGACCAAAAAATAAAACGACCTGTATCACAATTTCATAGGGAAATTGTGTCGTTTCTGGCTGTTCTGGTGGCGGAGGAGGCGATCCTATGCAGTGCACTGCAGATATTCCCCACATAAAAAATACGAGAATTACCATAACGATTACATATTTGCGCACGTGCATGATATACTCCTACTTTTCTGCTAATTTTTATAAAAGTTTAGTTAAAAATAGATAAATACAAGGTAAATTACGATCACTAAGATTTTTTCCATTTTTTTACCTTTCTTAGATCTTTTTTTAAATCTTTTTCTAGAATACTAAAAGAAAACTTGGAAATTTTATTATTTGCCTTAATCATACTAGCATTCTCATTTTCACCTGTCTGTTCATACGCTTTTGCAAGAAATCCAAAAAAAGTCGTGTCGTTTTCAAATAATTCTAAAGCCTCAATCGCTACTTTTTTCAATTCCCAAAATTTGCCTTTTACATTTAATACAAAACAAAGTTTTTCCCAAATTTCTTTTTCCTTAGGGTTATTGACTAACAATTCACTGTAAAATTCAATTAATTCATCTGATCTTCCTTTAAAAAATTGCTTTTCAAATTGGTTTTGATCCATCTTTCTTATTGTAATAGGAATATCTGGGAAGATTTTTCCAGTTTTCTCATAAATAAATTCTTCAATTAACTTCATATGCTCTGGTTTTTCCCCCTTGTTTTTTATCAAGTGAGCACACTTAGATCATAATCCGAAAAAAGTTTCTGATTGAGTTTCCTTTCCACAGTTCTTGCAAAATGTCATTATAAATCTTTCCTTATAAAAGCTTCTTTGATTAAAAAATTCAATTCGTTATCATATCCATTAAACATTTCCCTTCTTATAATTTTAACCTCAGCGCCTACCTCGTTAATCATTTGATTAGCATCAGTAACGCCTGTTTCTACTGACTCTATTTTTACCTCAAAGACGTCATTACTTTTGATAGTTTCAGGCATACGTTCGATAGCTCTATGGGTACATAATATACAACTATATTTTAGATGTGATAATTCTAATAAATCTTCTGGTATTTTTTTTAACACGGGAAAAGAAGCATTTGCATAATAGGGGTGATACCAAAGCAAAATAACCTTACCTCTATTTAGTTTATAAAATATCCCCCCAAAGGAATGCCAAAATCGCAATCTATTGTCATATATTTTATCTTTTTTATCTATATATTCACCTACACCAATCTCTTCTTGACTATTATATATATCTATAAAATAATCAAGATGTATATCAAAATTTCGAAAACCTCGTACAGAATAATACCTTCTATTAATACTAGACAATCCTTTCTGGATCTTGTTTAAAATTACGGCATCTTGTAAATCAGCGCCATTCAATATGAATCTTCCAGCGTCTGTATTATTGAATCCATGTGCATCCATTTGAGTCTTTCTCGCATTTTTTAATATTTTATTAGCAGTTGTCTTTCCAATGCCCGCGTTTATTAACTGGTAAGCTTGTGTAAGCGCAAGTCCTTTTACTGTTGTAATACCCAAGTTATTCAATTTGTCTAGTGTTCGTACTCCGATAACACAATTTTCCAGTATATTCATTTTATTACCCTTCGTCGATTTTAAATTTTAATATTATTATGGATTATAAAAAAATTTTATGAGAAACTTAATTTATTCTTGTCTTATAATTTAATAAACAAATCATAATAATAAAGAATTTTAATTTTCTTAAATCTTCGATACTTATTTTTCTAAAAAATTTGCCTTTAGAATAGAGCATAATTTCCAAATGTTTGTAATAAAATATTCGATAATTTCTGAATGAGTCATCATGGAATCCGATGATCCAATGCATCCGACAAATTTAAAAGAGTTAGTAGCTGCTTCTGGCGCTACAGTAGTAGATTATGATGAGTTAGCACTTTGCTGCGGGTCAGCTGTAATAAACGCATATGAAGAACATGGTATGGCAAATTTAAAGAAAAAGATGGAGAGTATCAAAAAGGTTGGGGCTGATGTCATTGTTGTAAATTGTCCAGCGTGTTTCCAGCAACTTGACACTAGACAGAGGGACCTAGGAAAGATATTTGAAACTGAATATTGTATTCCAGTTTTATATCTAACAGAATTATATGCATTGGCAATGGGATTTAGTCCTGATGAATTAGGATTAAAATTTCACCGAACACGTCTAAGTGGAGTATTAGAAAGGCTTGGTATATAAATAAATAATAAAATCCTAAAATTTTTTTATTTTTTTTATTTTCTTTTACATTATTATCACGGTTGTAAAGTTTAAATAATAAAGAATTCTTTAATAAATTGGAATTTTATATTTTTGTATAATTTAACAATTCCATAGTATTTATCTTAGGGATTATTTTAAAATAAAACAATAAAAAATAGAATGGAGTTAAGATAATCTTGTTTAATTTAAAGCGTGATGCTCCTTGGTTTTTCCAGTACCTAGAAAATTATTATCATTTATTCCTTAATGTAAGATTTAATAATGGAGCAAATATAAAAAAAGATGTAATTTTTTCAATAGAATTAGGCCTCCAAGGATTTGAAGGATTATTATTTTATATGTACAAACCAGATTTGAAAAAAGTCAAATTTGACTTATATAAACATTCGATTGATCAAACTCATGAAATCAATGAGCTCAACTTTACTTTAAATAATAATACAATAAATTCATTGGATTTTGTTATTATACCCTTTGGTTATTTCAAAGATGAGCATAAATTTAATTTAGATATTCGAAGTAAAGAATTGGAATCAAGTTTTGATATATATGCGTGGGCTCCCTCAAATCTATATAAACATATAAAATCTGTTATTAAAATTGATAATAAATATTCAGAATTAATTCCTATTGATGATTATAAAGGATATTACTTTCAGTTTAATAGTTCATTTAAAGGAAATGAAACTGGAAGATTATTTGACTTGATCAATTTACTTGTGGAATTAGATAAAAGCGTAGATGAATTAGATAACACACCTATTTTTGAACCTATGGATTCAGAAATAAAAACCTTAGTATCGAAAAGTAATGAATTTTTATTTGAATTGTGTCAAACATCAATTCCATTAGACGTAAAAAATATAGTAAGAGAATTAGAACGACTAAAGTTTAATATTGACAGTCTTTCAAAAGAAGAGATATTCAATTGGCTTGATGATTTAATCGATTTCTATTCAGGAAAAACATAAATTAATAAAAAAAAGTTATTTTTAATTACAATAACTAATTTATCTTTAGGAGATTCTTTTAATTTATCTAAAAACAAGGCAAATCCTCACCAACATGTATATTTTTTTTTAATCAAAATTTTATACTTTTATTGTTTTCGTAGTATATAAAACTAATATTTTTACTTCAAAGGGAAAATCAATAATATTCTATAATATTTTATAAAATAATAGATTAGGAATATACCAAGAAATATTATGTGTCTTGCGATACCAGGTAAAATCTTAGAATTAGAAGGTAATACTGCATTAGTAGATTTTGACGGGATAAAACAAAGAGTTATCATAGCTTTAATTCAAAACCCAGAAGTAGGTAAATATGTAATAGTACATGCAGGCTATGCAATCGAAATTATGGATGAAAAAGAAGCTCAAGATGCATTAAATCAATGGAGAGAGCTCGCAGAAGATCAAGAATTAGATCTTTCAGATATGATATAATATTATATATATATCTTGCAATCAAGATAAACAAGTCTGATTAATACAATCTATATAAATTTAGAAAAATTACATATATCTTATAAATCAAATACTTCTTCTTTTAATGTTTTTAATTGGCTATAAAGGCTTTTTATTGCACTAATTCCATTAGAATTTTTATTAAAATCCAAAGGAGATTCTCCATTTAGATCAGCTTTGCCGATTTCTGAATCAAATGGAATTGAGTGATAGAGTGGAATTTTCCAATCTTTGATTCGCTGGTTGATAATATCTAATTGTGAATCATCAATTATCTTATTCGCTATTAAGTAGATATTGATAATACCTAATTTTTTAGATAATTCTACTATTTTTTCACATAAATCTAATGATTTCTGAGATGGTTCAGTTATAACCAACATTACATCTATTCCTTTCGCAGTACCTCTTCCCAAATGTTCCAGTCCTGCTTCAAAATCAACAATTATGATTTCATCTCTTTTTACGAAAAGATGGTATAATAAAGTCCTAATTAAGGCATTTTCAGGACAAAGACAACCAGTAGCAGGTTCTTCAATTGAGCCGAGTACCAAAAGTTGTAACCCATCCGGTCCTGAAACTTTATATTTATCTGGAATATCAGAAACTTCAGGATTAATATTGTAAATCCCCGGTCCTGCTCCTTTAACAGAGACTCTTTCTTCAATTAAATTTTTCATTTCAGAGATTGGAATGATTTCCTCCTTTTTCTTTTTATCAATTCCTAAAGTATAACTTAAATTCATAGCAGAATCATTATCTATCGCTAAAACTTTAAACCCATCCTTAGCAAAAAATCTTGCCAAAGTTCCGGCGATTAATGTCTTTCCAACGCCACCCTTTCCACTAACTGCGATTTTCATTTGAGTTAAATAATAATTTGAAATAAATTAAATTTTTTATTTATAAGTTTAAACAAATTAGGATGAATTATAAAACTAGAATAATATTAAGCCATCTGAATTTAATATTACATAGGATTTACATATTAATATATTTAGAATGCCAATTATTCAAGAGTTACTAAGAGATGATTATTCAATTAAACAAGCAGAATCCATTCAAATTAAATATCAAAATCTAATTAATCAATTACCAAAAAATAACTATATCACGAGTATCGAGTCAATTAAAACTATTGTTGGAGTAGATATCTCATACTATAAAAAAGGGGGTTATGAATATGGAGTCGCGTGTGCAGTAATATGGAATTTAAATCAAGAAAAAAAAGAAACTCATTATTTTACTCAAGATCGTATTAATTTCTCTTATAAACCAGGATTTTTAGGATTTCGAGAATGTAAACTCTTAGCAAAAGTAATTTCAAGACTTCCAAAAAGACCAGATCTTATAATGTGTGATGGTCATGGAAAAATACACCCAAGAAGATTTGGAGAAGCAGTCCATCTTGGTTTTGCTTTAAATATTCCTAGTATAGGTATAGCAAAAAATCCATTTATTGGACATTCAAATTGGGATAAAAATGAGAAAATCATGGGCAATAAATCTCCAATATGGGCAATCGATCCAAAAATTACAAATAAAAAGCAATCAAATGAATTGCTAGGATACGCTGTTTGCTTAAAAGACGGTTCAAAGCCCGTTTTTATAAGTGAGGGTTATAAGATTACACTTGATAATGCCTTAAAAATCTGTTTAGATACTATTAAAGGGCATCGACAGCCAGAACCACTTTATTTAGCAGATTATCTTTCAAAAAAAGAAATATATAAATATATTTAAACAGATTTTCCCATTTCTTGCATTTTTTGAGAAACCTTCATTAATTCATTAAAAATCTTCACATTTTTTTCTGGATCTGTTGCCTTTAATAATTTATCATTGAGATTTTTCATCCTATTTGTTAAGTTGATGAATTCTTGTGGTGGTTCTAATTGATATTGGTATCTCCTCTTACCACTTTTAGTTATTTCGATATATACCCATTTTTCTGCCTTTTGTGACCAGTTCCATCTATTCGGTGTGAATAACCTTCTTCCCATGATTTAGAATCCTGTTATGAAAGATATGTATATAAATTTAAAGAATCATAATTTATGAATACGTCTACCTTCTATGACATAACTGTCAAATTAATTTGTTATAAAGATAGATCATCTAAAATTCTTAAAGCAAGCTCTCTAACATCTACGTCAATATCTCTAGTAAGTTTTTTTAATATGGGCTTTAACTCGTCAGATTTCTTTTCGAACTTACTAAGAGCTTTAATAATACTATACCTAACTAGCCAATCTTTATCATCAAGCATTTCAAGAAAAGCACCATAGACTTTATTATTTTTTATTACACTTAATATTCTTATGGCATTTCTCTTAGTCTCACTATTATTACTCTGTAAGTCCTGAATAAGCGAATCTATTATTTTTAGTTTCTTATTTTCATCAAGTAAATTATACATTCTATAAAAAAGAGAGAGATTAAGCCTTTTTGGAAGATTTTGTCCTATCTCTATTTTTTCAATTTCTTTACTTGATAATTTCTGTTTTAATTCGCTTAACATTTCATTGAGGGCTTGATTATCTTTTTGAGATTTCATTAATTTAGATTTAACATCATCTAGTTCTTCTCTCATCTCAGTAAATTGTAATGCATCTTCTGTAGTAATTATTGTTGGTTTACTGGATTCTCCTAACTGTTCTTGTAAAAATTTCACTTGAGCTTCATAAGCTCCTAATTCTGATGTTAACATTTCAATTGTTCCATTTGCTAGTTCTAATTCTTCCGCATTTATCGCTATAAGTTCTTTTAATTTTGCTTTTAAAGATTCCAATTCTGATGATAAAATAGCAATTTTTTCATTGGCGGACTCTAATTCTTCTGAACCTATTTCCTCTATGCGTTCTTGTAATTTAGCCTTTAGTGATTCTATCTCTACACGTAATAAACCATTTTCTTCCATTAGCTGAAAGTTCAGTCTTTTAATATTTATTAATTCTTCATTTGTTTCATTTTCAATAGCATCTTCAATAAGATCTTCAACATTACCTTGTTTCGATTGCATCTCTTCAATTTGAGTTTGTAATGGTCCTATTTGATTTCTATATTGATCGATCTCATCAGTTAATTGGACAATTAAGTTTTGTGCGTTTAGAAGTTCTTGATTATCATCTAGTCCAAAACTAACCACTTCTTCAATCCCCTGTGTTGAAGCCAATTCATCAATTTTTTCATGTAATTTGTCAATCTCGTCATCTTTTTGGTTTAATTCTTGTCTTTGTGAAGTTACCATATCTTTTAAAACATCAATTTCCCTAGGTAGTTCACTTTTTTCAATTTGTTCATCCTTCATTTGACTTTTGAGATTTTCAATTAGGATTTTCTGTTCTTTTACAGTAAACTCCAATCGATTTATTTCTTCCTTCAGAGAGTGAATTGTTTTTTCTAATTCAGCTTGTGATTGCGACTCCTTTTCCACTGTATTAATTAAATCTTTCAAATCTTTGCTCATGATCTATATATCCAATTAATCTAATCTCTTGAGAAAATATTCATCAATCTATCTTATTAATGTTAATTATATCTATAAACTTTTAGTATTATCCATAGATTTCATATAGCTTAAAAATAAGTTATTTTACTGTTAGAAATTCTTCATTTATTATTTTTAATTAAAAAGAAAGGAAAAACAAGAGTTTAACTTCTAATTTGATTATTTCAAATTATTTTTATTTGAAGAATTTTATCTCCTTGTACGATTGAATCAACTATAGCTTGATCTGATTCACTTATTACTTCCCCGAAAATAGTGTGCTTATTATTAAGGTGTGGGGTGGGTACATGAGTAATAAAAAACTGAGAACCATTTGTATTTGAACCTGCATTTGCCATGGCTAAAATACCTGGTTTTTCAAATTTTCTTCCACTTTGAAATTCGTCTGGAAAGGGATAACCTATATTCTGCCCTTTATAAGGAAATGCAGTGATCCCTTTATCCTTTGGGCCCCCATAACCTTTACCGAGAGGATCTCCTCCCTGTATCATGAAATCTTCAATAACTCTATGGAAAATTATTCCATTATAAAACCCATTTTTTACTAAATATAGAAAGCTAGCAACTGTCATTGGAGCATCATCATCAAATAAATTGAGGTTAATTTCGCCTTTATTTGTTACTAGAACAATTCTCGTCATAGAAGATGAAAAGATGAAATATTTTTAATTATTATGTTTTTGAAATTCATTTTTAGAAATGCATTTTTAATCAATGAAAAATTTAAAAGTAATTACAATAATAGAATTTTATACTAGCTTTAGAATATATTTAATCTCAGATACAAAAATGGTTAATACCGATATCTCATTTTTCTTCAGTCCTAAGAGCATTGCAGTTGTTGGCGCAAGTGATACTAAGGGTAAAGTAGGTAATACAGTATTAAATAATATTATTAATTCAGGGTATAAAGGAAAAATTTTTCCTATAAATCCAAGAGCTGATGAAATTTGTGAGCTTCCATGTTATGAAAGTGTATTGAATGTACCAGATGATATCGATATAGCTATTTTTGTTATACCAGGAAAATTCGTGAATAAGGTAGCAGAAGAATGTGGTAAAAAGGGGGTAAAAGGACTAATCATCATTTCAGCAGGATTTAAAGAGATTGGTGGTGAAGGTGTTGAAAGAGAAGAGCAACTTATCAAAATTTGTAAAAAGTATAATTTAAGAATTTTGGGCCCAAATTGCCTAGGATTTATTGGTCTAAATTATAATGGTTCATTTGCAGCAGAAACTCCTAAAAAAGGAGGTATTGCCATGATATCACAATCAGGTGCTATGCTTACAGGCATGATGGATTACAGCATGACACAGGCTTTTGGATTCTCTTGTAATATTAGTTTAGGGAATAAGGCAGACTTAGGTGCAGTTGATTTTATAAAATATTTAGCTGATGATGATAATACCAAAGTAATTTTATGCTATTTGGAAAGTATTAAAGATGGGCAAAAGTTTTTAGAGATTCTTCCAAATGCCACCAGAAAAAAACCAATTATTATGCTAAAGTCTGGAGTAAGTGACGCTGGTGCTAGGGCAGCTTCAAGCCATACTGGAGCGTTAGCGGGAGCTGATATTGCTTATGATTTAGCATTTGACAAATGTGGAGTGATTAGGGCAAAAACAATTGAAGATTTATTCGATTATAGTGAAATTTTTCTATATCAGCCAGTTCCTAGAGATAATTCTTTTACGATAATAACAAATGCGGGAGGTCCTGGGATTGTAGCAACTGATGCATTTGAACGAGAAAAGTTAAAGTTTGCAGGTTTTTCAGAGCCAATTCTTCACGCTTTGAGAGGAAATTTACCTTTAGAAGCATCAATCTTTAATCCAATAGATATTGTAGGAGATGCTGCTCCGGACCGGTATGATTTTGCAATGAAAACTGTTTTTGGGTTAAATTCTGGACAAGATTTCGGTGATATTACAACTCAAGGTGCTTTAATAATTGTAACACCACAAGCTCAAACAAAACCTACTGAAGTCGCTAAAATCATTCATAATATATCCACGAATCATTTAAATGGAAAACCGATTGTATGTTCTTTCATAGGGGGTAAAAATATTTCTGAAGGCAGAGATTATTTAAAACAAAATCACATTCCATGTTATCACTTTCCAGACCGAGCCGCTCATTCATTAAGTACATTAATAAAACGGCGTGAATATTTAAACAGTATTCCTATAGATGAACTTGAAATTCTCTCATTTAAAGTAGATAAAAAAAGGGTAAAAGAAATTTTCTCTAATGTTCGTGAAGATGGTAGGATAGTTCTATTGAGCTATGAAACTAGTGAAATTTTTGATTGTTATGGTATTAAATCTCCGAAATCACGTTTGGCTCAAACTCCAAAACAAGCAATGATTTTGCAATCTGAAATCGGTAAATCTGTTATGAAAATAGTTAGCCCTAGTATCATACACAAAACCGATGTTGGAGGAATTTTATTAAATATTGAAACAGAGCAAGATGCTTTTGAGGCCTACATACAAATTGTAGATAATGCTAAAAAATTTGGTCCACAAAATACAAAAATTTATGGAGTAGAGGTACAAGAAATGATTGATTTTAAAACTGAGCCGAAAGTAAATGAAATTATCATAGGTGTGTCTAGAGACCCTCAATTTGGGCCACTTATTATGTTTGGTACCGGTGGAATTTACGCAAATTTCATGCAGGATGTAGCTTTTGCTTTAGCTTATAAATTTACAAAAGATGATGCAAAAAAATTGATAGAAAATACCAAAATTTACAATCTTCTCCATGGTGTCAGAGGAGAAGCCCCATCTGACATTGAAGCAATCATTGACGTTTTATTAAGACTTTCACAGTTAGTTAATGATTTTCCTAATATTGTCGAGTTAGATATTAATCCACTTTTAGCCTTTGTTAAAGGGTATAGTGCTGTAGATATTAAAATTACTATAAAAAGATAATAAAAAAAATATAAAAGAAGTGAAAAAAATGGTAAAAGCTTTCTATTTAAGTTCCTTGAAAGAACGTGCTGGAAAGAGTTTTCTTTCAATAGGTTTTATTCAAAAATTAAAGAAAGAAGGAAAAAAATTTGCTTATTTTAAGCCAATTGGTATTCCTAAAGGCGCTTTTACAAATAAATCAGACCCTGATGTAGGCTTTATCTTAAACACAGTATACCAAACAGATCATCCATATGATTTTATTTCCCCTGTGTCAATTCCAGACGCATATTATGTTGATTTGGTTGATGCAAGCAAAAAGGAAGAATATTTACAAAAGATTAAAAAGGCGTATGATACAATTACTAAAGATATGGATTACATAGTTATTGAAGGCAATCCAAGTATTAGAAAGTTTATTAGAGTAGGAATGGATGATGTCAGTATCGCACAAACTCTAGGGATAAATGAATTGATTTATGTTTCTACAGAATCATCAGATCGATGTATAGATAACTTCTTTTTCACCAAGAATTATTTCGAATTCCGCAAAGTCAGTATTATGGGTATTCTTTTTAATAAAATAGATTATGAGTACATAGCAAGAATTAAAGAGCTCACAAAAGACCATATCCATCGATATAAAATACAAGTGTTAGGTATCATAGAAAAAAGTTTAGAATTATTTTCACCTAGAGTTAATGAAATGAAAGAGCAAATCGGAGGAGAATTAATAAATGAACAAGCATCATCTGGTTTAAATAATCTGGTAGAAACATACCTTATAGGAGCTATGAATGCTCACGCTGCTTTAAAATATTTACGACAAGTTAAAAGAGCAGCATTTATTACCGGAGGTGATCGAACCGATTTAGCCATGGCGGCATTAGATCAAGATGTTTCCACGCTTATTTTAACAGGTTTTATTCAACCCGACATGGGGGTAATTACTGCCGCAAATGAAAAGAGTATACCTATTATATTAAGCCCTTCTGACACTTATACAACTATGAGAAATTTAGAAAGGTTAAAACCCGGTATCCAAGAAGATGAAATTGGTAAAGTCTTAGATTTAATTGAAAAAGAAATTGATTGGAATTTATTATTATAAATCTTAAATTCATTCATTAAGATATGCTTGTAAATCTGAAGTTGAATTTAAAAAAAAAAATAAAGATTTTTTAATTAATTTATATTTCTACCTTTTATTCCTTGAGTAATACGCCGATGATGCCACCAATTAAGATTAAGAATGGATCGACATAAATAAAGGACATTACTAATGGAAAAACAAAGTAAATTGGTATGAACATTCCAATAATAGCCACTAAACCAACCACAATTGTTACATAATTGCCTACTTTTCTACCAGTGGCAGCCATGAATGCTCCAACTAAACCTAAAATACCTAAGATTATAGGCATTACAAATGTTAGGGCGATGGTTGGGAGCAAAGTCATGGCTAATTGGATAAGTGGATTTGCTACTGCGATGAGACCACCGATCAATAATAATATTGCCCCAATAAGAGCTAATACAGGTCCTATGAGTAATTTACCTTTGACAAATTCTACCATTTTAAAAACCTTTTCTAATTTTTTTTGTTTTTTTTTTTTGGATTTGATAATCATTTTATTGTTAATGATTATAATTTAATTTAGAACAATTGTATTTAAAGATTTTAGTTTTTTTTATTTTAGCAGAAAATCATTAGATAACCTTTATCTGTTGAGATGCTAATATGTAACTGCATTTTTTTGGATCTATAATGTTATTTTATATAATATGTAAAGAGGAGATTTAAGTAAGAAGTTAGTTGATTGTGATCTGAAAAAATACATCAATAAAGCTTTATTAACTATAAGCACATTATTATTATTTAAGGAAATTCAAAAAAAAAAAAAGTGAAAATTATGGCACAAGTTAAAAATTATGTATGGGTCTTTCCAATATTTGGAGCGGTACTTGCCTTTATTTCAATAGTAACACCCGCAGCATCTATGAATTATATGGGCATTTTAACAGCTAATCTTTGGTTATGGGGATTATACAACTATAATTTTGGTGGAATACTCGTTGGTACAGATTTTATGACAGAGCTCATGGTTTTAATCCCTTCGCTGATTGCGACGGTCTTGGTTGCTTTAGGTGGAATATTACTAATTGGATCTGGTATTGGACTTAAGAAAAATATTGAGCGGCTAAGAAATGTAAGAAATTTCTCCATTATCGCTGGTTTTTTAATTTTGGTTGCCGAAGTACTTTGGCTTATCATGGTACCTACGTTTTTTCCTATAGAGTATTATCTTGGACCGCCTCCTCCAGGATATACATATAATTTTTGGTCTATGAGTTTTAATAGCGTATCTATCCCTCTACATAGTGCGGGATTTGGAGTTATTGGAGGTTTTATGTCAGCAGGTATATCCCTAGGTGGCGCAGGGGCAGCCCACTACTATTCTAAAGAACGACCAGAGAAAATTCGAGAAAAGAAAGAGCCTATGCCCCCGACTGAAAAAGAAACTCCTTCGGAAAAACCTTCCCTTGAATTTTGTCCTGAATGCGGAGCAGAAATAGAAGACCCCTCTATTAAATTTTGCGGAAAATGTGGATTTGATTTTACAAGTGCACCAATGACACAAGTTCCGTAAAATTATAATTAATAAATAAATCTTTTTTTTCCTAATTAATTTTTGCCCATTTTTAAAGCAAATAAATTGCCTTTATAAATTATTGATCAATTTTTTTAATCATAAATAGTTATAGTAATATTTACGTATCCCAATCATATTTATCTTCATCTTCTAAGTATCTTTCTTCTATAGGAACTTTAAATCTATTTTTAAGTAGATAATAAACTTAATTAATTTTTTAAGACAATTCCAATCATAAATCAAAATAAAACTTACAATTTTTATAATAAGTGAATTGGTATGGTTACTAAAAGAGTAAAG
>CAZBNW010000023.1:0-28103 GCA_964493385.1 uncultured archaeon
GCCTATTATAATCAATGAATTAATATTTAAATATTAATTAAATATTTGTATATTAATTATTAATCTAAAAATTTAGAGAAATTTTCTAGTTTTGACCACGACAGAGATTAAAATTTCTAGGAATCTTGAAGACGGGATTGAGTTTTCATGCCAATTGTGTGGTAAATGCTGTACAGGATTCAACGAAGGAGAAGTTTATTTATATAAAGAAGATATTCTTAGATTAGCTAAATTTTTAAATGTTAAAGGAAAGAATGGGTTAAGAAAATTCGCTGAAAACTATGTGAAAGTTATCAATGACTCTTTTTTCTGGAAAGAGCCAGGGGCACAGAGAGGTAAAAAATATCGTTTTAAAACACTCGGATTTAAATTTACAGGAGACGATGAGCATTGTCATTTTTTAAAAAATAACAAGTGTAGTGTTCATATAGCCCGTCCCTTCCAATGTAGATCATTTCCTTTTTGGCAGATGATGGTGTCAAGTAGGAAAAATTTTGAAAATTATACAAAAAAATGCAAAGGTTTACAGGTTTTAAAGGGGAAATATTATTCAAGGGATGAAATTTTAAATTGGGCGAAAGCAGAATATGAAATAGAGAAGAATTACTTTTTAGAAATGAAAAAAAACAATTTTGATATTCTTAAAGTATATCCTTTTCTATCAAAAAAAATGCTTCAGGTTAGTTAAAAAAGATAGAAAAACTGACCTTCCCATTAATTTATGTTTTTATTTAAATTATTAAATAGAAAACTTGACCGACTGATTCTTTCGGTTAATTTAATTAAAATAAAAAAAAATAAAAGTTTATTATTTTATTTAAAAAGTTTGATTATTTTATTAAAAGTCAAGCAATCGCAGAATGAACGCAATTAATAAGACTTGACCACCCCAACCAGCAATAGGGAGGGGAGGGATTAGTGTTACAGCAACAAACCAGGCATATACAGAAATCCATTGAAAGAACATAAATCCAATTATTAAGAGAACCCACCATTCATAAGGTATCTTAATATCAACAAAATCAAAGATTAATATTATTAAAATTATACATAAGATTAATCCAAAAAGGCCTGCTAATAGAAGATCTACGCTCATAGCTAATGAAATTGCATAAAATAGTAAAATGCATTCATATATACCTATAGCTGCACCTAGGAGTGCCATCATCTTATTTGCTTTCCAACCTTTCTTTCCACCGAAAAAGTCGACTAACGCTGCCATTATTGCGAGTGTTCCCGCCCAATATGACGCAGTACTACCAAGATATCCAAAAATCAGAGTGACTACACCAAGGACTAGTAATAACCACCAATAAAATGGAATTTTAATTGGTATCAAGTCCCACAATGCTAAAGCTAAAAAGACATATAATGCAAATACCAGTTCTAATATTCCGTAAAGAATTAGTAACTCTGTACCAGGAACAACCGCTGAAAAGTACCCAACAGCATCAAAAAACCAGAATAACACTGCTAACATGGCAAGTAATACCATTGCAGAAAATTCTCTTTTTTCTTCACCCATATAAGATCACTTTTTTTTTTTTAAGAATTCTATTTAAATTTTTTTTTCCAAATTGGAATTAGATTAAAATTATACTCCCCAGTTTAAAAAATTTTTCTTATTTTTTATTAGAAGCTTAATAGCATAATAGTTCTTGATATGAAAAATAAAATGAAAATTTTATATAAATTTTAATTTTGAAATATCCCAGTTTTATCCACGGAGAACTGTGTAGAGGAAAAAGAAGTTGAGAATGTTATTTCATTAGTTTTGCATATATATTTTATTTATATTTTATTTTGAAATACTAATATCTCATTTCTAAAAATAATCTCAACAATTATTAAAAAATCGACTTTATATTAATTAAAGATTAAAGACGATTTCTTATTGGTTAGTGATTTAAAATTGAAGATTGGTCTATATTTATGTGATTGTGGAAAAAATATCAGTGGAGTAATCGATAATGAGAAATTGATTAAACATTTTGAGAAATATTCTGATTTACATGTGTTTAGAGACCAATATTTATGTTCTGAATTAGGGTTAACCAAGATTATTGATGAAATAAAAGAAAATAAGGTGAATCGTGTTGTTATTGCTGCTTGTTCATTCAAGCTTCATGGGTTATTGTTTCGTAAGACTATTGAAAAAGCAGGAATTAACCGATTTTTAATATCATTTGCAAATATTCGGGAACAGAATTCATGGGTTCATTACGATGAACCAGATAAAGCAACAAGAAAAGCAATAGATCAAATTAATATGGCGATAGAACAAGTAAGACTTTTAGAACCATTAGAAGTCCAATATTCAGACATAACACCGTCGGCTCTACTCATTGGAGGGGGAATAGCGGGAATAAAAGCAGCACTAGCAATTGCAGATACTGGTAATAAAGTATATTTAGTTGAAAAAGAGCCTACAATTGGTGGTCATATGGCTCTATTCGACAAAACTTTTCCAACCTTGGATTGTAGTATATGCATTTTAGGGCCATTAATGACAGAAGTAAAAGATCATCCGAATATTGAATTATTAACTTATTCAACCGTGGAAAGCGTTAATGGATTCATTGGAAACTTTGATGTATCAATAAAAAAAAACCCTCGATTCATAATAGAAGATGACTGTGTAGGGTGTTTTGATATCTGTAGAGAAGTATGCCCAATAGATATTGAGGATACTTTTTTTCCAAGAAAAGCTATAGATGTTCCTTATCCTCAAGCAATACCTTTATTTCCAAATATCTTAGAGGAATTTTGTGTTGGTTGTAAAGCCTGTGCTCAAGCTTGTGGAGATCGAAATGCAATTGATTTTGACCAAAAATCTGAAATTATTAATATTAAAGTAGGATCAATTATAGTCGCAACTGGTCTTAAACCGTTTGATCCATCTATATTAGGGGAATATGGTTATGAAAAATACTCTGACATCATAACTACAATGCAAATGGAGAGATTATTTAATAGCGATGGTCCAACCAATGGTAAAGTTGTAAGACCTTCTAATGGGGAGCCTCCTAAAAAGGTATCTTTTGTTTTATGTGTTGGTTCCCGCAATAAAAAAATCCATCGAGAGTATTGCAGTCTAGTATGTTGTAATGTAGCGATTAAGCAAGCAATTTTGTTAAAAAAAGAAAATCCTGAAGTAAAAATTAATATTTACTACACTGATATTAGAGCAGTGGGTAAAAATTGTGAGGAATTTTATAATAGGGCACGAGAAGTTTTTGGGGTACGTTTCATAAAAAGTAATATCTCAGCAATTTTAAAAAGCGATACTTCGGATGATTTGATAATCCGTGGTGAAGATATAATTGAAGATGCTCTTTTCGAAAATAAAACAGACTTAGTGATTTTAGCAATAGGTATAGATCCCGCAGAAGGGACAGATGAATTAAGCAAGATTTTAAATATCTCCCAAGATCCTTATGGCTTTTTGTTAGAAAAACATTTAAAAGTCAATCCCTCTGAAACTTTAGTGAGTGGTATTTACTTGGCAGGGGCAATCCAAGGACCTAAAGATATTCCTAATAGCATTGCTCAAGCAGAAAGTGCTGCTGCTAAAGCTATAGCATTAATTACTCGCGGTAAAGTAGAATTGGATCCCCATGTTGTTTGTTTTGACAAAGAGAAATGTGATCTATGTAGACTCTGTGAAACTATATGTATATATAATTCTTTAAAGATTGAGCAAAAGGAATTGAAGATAATTCCCGCGAATTGTACTGGATGTGGAGCATGTGCAGCAATGTGCCCTTATGATGCACTCTATATTCCGGGCTTTCGAAAAGCACAAATTTCAGCTCAATTAAAATCAGTCCTTAGTGAGAAGAAAGAATCTCCATTGATAATAGCATTTTTATGTAATTGGTGTTCTTATGTAGGTGCTGATCTTGCAGGAACAAGTAAAATAATTTATCCTACAAATATTAGAACAGTTCATGTTATGTGTACAGCAATGCTTAATCCCTCTTTAGTATTTGAAAGCTTCTTCTATTGTGCTGACGGTGTATTAATTGCTGGCTGTTATCCTCAAGATTGTCATTATGAAACGGGATTCACAAAGGCAGAAACACGATATGAAAGTATTAAAGAAATGTTAGCTGAGGCGAATATAAATGAAAATCGTGTTAGAATTGTTAGTATATCAGCTGGCGAAGGGGAAAAATTTGCAAAAATAATAAAACAATTTAAAGAAGAATTAACTAATTTAGGTCCAATTCGACCAGGTGAATATTTAAAACCTCCTACAACAAAAGAACAATTAAAATATAAAGCCAAATTAGACGAAATTTAAAAAAATCTTCAAGAAGATCCAAACAAGTTTCATTTTCCTCAAGATTGAATGTTAATTTTTTATTACTAACTCTCTTATAAATCTTATTAATAGATTATTTTTATTATATTATAGAACGCGAATTTTAATTTTAAAATTATAATTTAACGAGTTAAATATGAAAGTTCGTGCAATTACAATTGGACAGATAATACCTTTCTTATATAAGAATGAAACAATTTTATCATTTTTACAAGATAAATTAACAAATTTCTCTTCTTTTTATAAAGATATTATTAGTACGTTAGAAGAAAGAGATATTGCTGTTGAGACTAAAAGATTCTGCTCTCAACCACTTTTTAGTTATGATAATAAATTATTTTATGAAAAAAACTTAAAAGAGACTATAGTAGATATTAATACACAATTGAGTTTTTTACAGGACATATTTAAAGATTATGGAATAAACTATTTTGCTTGCTGCATGATGCTAGCAGACCAAATTCAAGAATTAGGAATTTTTGAGAAATTATTACTCGATGAAGTTCCTCACTTTATTAAAAATAATAGGAATTTTTTCACATCTTTACCGGTTGCATCTACCGAACAAGGGATTAATATAGCAGCTTTGAAATCTGGTGCGAAAATAATAAAAAACCTATCTGAACCTGATCCATTTAATAATTTACAGTTTTGTGTATCTTCAAATGTAGGTCCAAATGTTCCTTTCTTTCCTGCTGCTTATCATTTTTCAGAAAAACCTACTTTTTCCCTGGCTTTAGAAATGGCAGATGAAGTGATAAATGTTATAGAAGAATCAAGCACGTTTAAAGATGTTCAGCTTAATTTATTAGCAAAATTTAATGAGATTTATGATAATTTAACAAAAATTGCTGAAAAAGCTAGTAGGAATTTTGATATTGAATTTAAGGGAATTGATTTTTCCCCTGCCCCCTTTCCTATGATTGACAAGAGTATCGGAACTGCTATAGAAAAATTGGGGTTTGAGTATTTTGGAGCTAATGGAACATTAACCGGTGTAGCCTTAATTAAAAATTCTATCCCCGTCAATAAAGAGAAAGTAATAGGTTTTTCAGGTTTCATGCAACCTGTTTTAGAAGATTTTATTTTATCAAAAAGATTGTCTGAGAATAAATTCAATTTAGATTCACTCTTATTGTATTCTACTATGTGTGGAGCAGGACTCGATGTAGTTCCACTTCCTGGAGATATTACAGAAAAAGAATTATTTTACATCTTACTCGATATATGTACTATTTCCGTTACATTAAATAAACCTTTAACTTGTAGACTTATGCCTATACCTGGAAAAAGCTCAGGTGATGATGTTGAGTTTGATTTTGAATATTTTGCTCCTTCTAAGATAATTGACTTCAGAAGATTAGTTGGCGAGAATAAGAATGATTTATTTAATCGAAATGAGAAAAATTTGAAATTTCTTTAATAAAATTTTTTAGAAAGAGTATCTAATTATATTTTTGATAAGTTACAAAAATTATAGTATTAATTTTTATATGAGAGAGAGAAAAAAAAAGAAGACATTACGTTTCTTTAATGAAGCGGTTGAATATATTGATAAATTTGATACTCAAGACATCTTAATAGAAGAAGCTACAATTCCTTTAAATAGAAGAAGCCCTAATTCTAATTTTTTAAGAGATGAAATGCTAAATGAATTAAACAATCTGAGGAATATCATTAGGGATAATCCAGATTTAAAAATTGAGAAGTTATCCGAAAAGGAAAAAGAAATCTTTTATGATTTTATTAAATTTTATAGAATATGTCCATTATGCGGAAATCCAAATCACTTTTTTAATTTAAAAAAGATATTTTTTGATGATAATAAGAAACTCTTAATACAGCAATTAATCCGATTAATGACATTAAAAAGTAGTAAATTAAGAAAATATCATCTACATTTAGGAGTTCCATGCTGTAATTGTTATAAAAATTTAATTGAATAATAAAATTAAACTTCTTTTACTTAAAATATTCAATTACCTTCCCACTTTGAGTAATTTCATAAAAGATTTCTTCATTGGTTTCATCTTTAACAGAGTTAATACAAAAAGCTTTAATTAAAAAATCCATGTTATAATCAAACATAGACTCATCTTCGATTATTTTTTCATTGAGAAGTTTTTTCAACAGATCCTTTTTTGAAATACGTTTTAAATTGTTTACAATTATTAAAATCTCCCGACGAACCGGATTATTAACTGCTCTTAAATACAGTGAATGTAAATATCTTGTCCCCTCAACTGATTTACCAAATTCTTCCATCGTTTTATAATTCTTGAAATCGAACTCATCAGGCATATTTGATTAAAAGTATTAAGAAAGAAAAATCTTGCGTTTATAATGGATTCTGTGTTGAAATATAAAAGGACTTTAAATAACTGGATTTAAACTAAGATATTGAATTTACAAACATTTAAAGTGAATAATAATGGAAAAAGTTAAAATATCACACAGCCCTAAAATAAAACCATTTAATAGTAAAGAGAAGGTTGGTGATAAAATTGAAAGCTTATGGAATGAAAATTCATTATTCGATAAAAATTCGAAATACGAATCTAAAAAACTTGTAATAAAATTAGAAACTAGTGGAAAGGAAAAAAGAAAAATATTATTAAAACTGGAAAGTGGGAGCTCTAAAGTTCATAATAGTAATTATAATTTAATTTCAGAACTGTTAAAAGAATTCTTCGATGGAAATTGAAATAATTTAATTAAATAACTCTTTAATAAATTCTCCTATTTTAATCAATGCCTCTTTTGCTTCCGGTAAATCATGCAATCCAAAACCTTGAAATACATGAATGGTATCTTCCCACTCTTGTAATGTAGCATCTACTCCTGCGGTTTTGGCACGTTCAACAAAACGTGTTGAATGATCATATAACATTTCACTTTTGCTTACTTGAATTAGGATTGGAGGTAAACCTTTAAGATCTGCAAAAACAGGAGAAACTAGAGGATTATTAGGATCAGCTCCTGCTAAAAAAGCTGGTGCCCACCAAAATATCCCCGTATCAGCTAATATTGGATCTGTCTTTGCGTTTTCTAAAAGGGTTTTACTATTATTTGTATAATCGATACCTGGTGACATTGCAACTGCTCCAGCAGGTAATGGAATTCCATCATCTCTCAACTTAATTAAAGTTGAGAGGGTTAAATTACCACCGGCAGAATCTCCAGCAATAACTATGTTTTCCGATCTAAACCCTCGTGATAAAAGCCAATTATAAGCTTTAACACAGTCTTCTAAACCTGCTGGGAAAGGATGTTCAGGAGCAAGACGATAATTAACACTTAACACACGCATCTTAGTCTTTTTCGCTATATCTATTGTTAAATGTCTATGAGTTTTTGGAGAAAACAAAACCATGCCTCCTCCATGAAAGTATAAAAGAACTTTATCATCATTTGCCCCAGGTACGATTTGCCATTCTGCAGGAACACCTCCAGCATCAATTTTTTCTATTTCTACATCTTCTGGAAGTGGATATTGCTCTAACCGAGTATCTGCAGAATATTCGACTATAAATCGAAATAATTTCGCTAATAAAAGCGTCTCTTCATAATTAAAGATTCCATAAAGATCTTCTATGGTACTCTCCTCATTAGATAGCTCTTGAAAAAATTTCTCATTTTCTTCTGCTAATTTTTGCATATAAACTTGTAGATTAAATCCTTTATTTTCTTCAAGTTTAAGAAATTCTAAAGCACCATTTAATTGAATTTTTTGGCTTTCATCCATAAGCTTAAGAATCTCTGGACGGATTTTTGATCTGTCTAAAATTGTCATCTTTTAGTCAAACTCTAAAATTTGGTTTAAATTTTATAAATAATTATCTGAATAATTCTTATTAATATAACTTTATTAATGCTAAAATTCATCTCTATAAATGAATTTTTTATTCAGAAATGAAAAGAAAAATATTTTATATTGGCACTCTTATTTCTTCATTAATTTTAATTTAAATGTAAATCAGATGAAAAAAAAATGAATTTAGACGAAATCAAGAATCTATTAGGACGGGATGCAGATAATTTATTAAATCATACATGTACAGGAATTCCTAAGGAAATGATTCATCCCCCTGGACCTGATTTTATTGAACGAGTTGTAGCACACTCAGACAGAAATAATCTAGTATTAAATAATATGCAACGATTATTTAATCAAATTGGTAGATTAGCGGGGACTGGATATCTCTCAGTATTACCTGTAGACCAAGGAATTGAACACAGTGCTTCAGCTAGTTTTGCTGTTAATCCATCGTATTTTGATCCTGAAAATATTATCAAATTAGCCATTAATGGAGGATGCAATGCTGTTGCCTCTACTCTTGGTGTTCTAGGTTCTGTTTCAAGAAGATATGCTTATAAAATTCCATTTATTGTGAAAATAAATCACAACGAGTTGCTTACAAAACCAACCCTTTCTGATCAAACAATATTCGCAAGTGTGGATCAGGCATGGGACATGGGAGCAGCGGCTATTGGAGCAACCATATATTTTGGTTCACAAAATTCACGGCGCCAAATCCAGGAAATTAGTGAAGCTTTTAAGTATGCGCATGAGCTAGGGCTCGTATGTATCCTTTGGACTTATTTGAGGAATCCTAAAGAATTTATTAAAGATGGAAAAGATTATCATACCGCAAATGATTTAGAAAGTCAAGCCAATTATCTCGGGGTCACTATTGAGGCAGATATTATAAAGCAAAAATTATCTACTCTCAGCCGAGGTTTCCTTGATTTGGACTTTGGTAAAACAGATAAACTTGTTTACGAAAAACTCGCGATAGATCACCCTATTGAATGGAATAGATATCAGGTTGCTAATTGCTTTATGGGACGAGCTGGACTTATTAATTCTGGTGGTGAATCAGGTGGTAATGATCTTCAAGATGCTGTAAAAGCAGCAGTTATTAATAAGAGATCTGGTGGAATGGGGCTCATACTTGGGAGAAAGGCATTTAAAAAGCCAACTCCGGAAGGTATCAAAATTCTTAATGCTGTTCAAGATGTATATTTAAATAAGGATATTAATATTGCCTAAGAAATTTCTTTTTTCTTTTTTTTTAAATTTTTTTTTAATTAAATTAAAATTAAAAATAAAAATAACATTATTCATACTAAAGAACTAATTTTTTCTTAAGATAATTATGGGAAAAGATAGGAATTTTAGACCAGATCCAAATTTGAATCCTTATAGAGTTAGACAGGCACCCTCTCCTCCCAAAAGATCTTTTATCGATTTCAATACTCGTAGAATTTGCCCAGCATGTGGAAGGGACATCAAAATAACTCATAATTTTTGCAAATATTGTGGTGTTGACTTAAGCGCAATAGAACCGATTGGTAAAGATGAAATATCAAAACAATTGGCTACAACTGCAGTGACTGATCCAGATCCAGATGTGAGGAAAGAAGCTGTTGATACCTTAGGAGAATTTGGAGAAAATGCAGTTTTAGGAGTTCTTACCTATGTTTTATTAAATGATCCAGATGAAAATGTAAGAATGAAGGCTGCTGATGAGCTGGGAGACTTACACCATCCATTTAGCTTAGATATATTGGCAAAAGCACTAAAAGATGAAAGTGCGTTAGTCAGGAAAGAAGCGATCGAGGGCTTAAAAAAAATTAAGAAGGAGACCAAACCAAAAGAAGATTATGAGGGAAAACCAGAGAGTAGGGAAATTGAAAAAAATAAACCTGAACCAAAAGAAACCACTGAAAAAAATAATACTGATCTATTTTAATAAAACCTTATTTTTTCAATTATTTATAATATTAATCTAAAATCAGATTACTAAATATTAAAAGAAGGTTAAGAATCAAAATTTTATATATAAGATTTTAATCGTCGTTACTAGGAATTTTTGGAAGTTGTCTTCTAGATTTTTTTTCTTTGGATTTCTCTAAGATTTCTATTATTTCAGCTTTTTTTGCACTAGTAGGTAAATCTATTTTTTTCTCTTTGGCGTAAGTTTTGAGATTTTTTACAGTCATAGAATTAAAATCTATTATTTCTTTTGTAGTATCCACTTGTCTTGTAGGAGTAGTCATTGTTGAGGTTTTCTTCATTGAAACTGGTTTGGTCGGCATTGGAGTTAATGAGGATTTTTGTTTTGTAGTTGAATTTGCTTCGGATTTTGCAGTGATCCTCTTTTCTGGGGTATTCTTTGGTTTTTTTTCCTTTTCTAATACTTCTACAGCCTCAACAATTCCTTTTTTTTCATTAAAATAAACTCGTAACACATTATTGTCTAATTCCAGCATATCTTTTGGAACTTTTTTAATAGGTTCCCATTCAGTTTCTTCAACTCCTTTTCCAAAAACTTTAGCAGTTTTTGAAACTGCTGCATAAAGCGTATGCCCTAAAATGAGATTTAATCTTTTATAATCTTTAGGAACTTCTGTCTTTAGTATTTTCTCCTTAATTTTTTGTTTTTGTTCTTCCGATAAGCCTAAAGCTTTACTAATTGCGGAGGGTTTGACCATTCCTTGTTTCTGAAATTGAGCCCTCGCTTTTTGTGATGGGACTGTTCGAGCGAAAGATGAAACTACTACTTCATTACTCATATCTTGTAACGCTGGTGAGAAATATTCTCCTTCTGTTTGCGCTTTAGTTGTTTTTGGAATAACATCCGTAATAGTTGCTCGTTCCAATCTTTCTCTTTCAATATTTCGAACATATCGCATATCTGCCAATCTTTCAGTTACTTCCATTGACTCTAATCTAAAGGCATTTAAGAATTCCGAGGGTTCATCTCCTGCATCTACAGAAACAATCTTACAACGATGGTATTTCGCATCTTTCGTTAACTCATCTTGAACAGATTGAGCTACTCTTGAACTTATAAATCGTTTTCGGACAGGAGATTTCGGACCTTTCCAAATAAAGATTCTCCGTAAGTCTTCTCTTACTATTACTAACACTTGTTCTGGATGCAAATTGGTCTGAAGTTCTTCTTCATTTATGTCTAATTTCATACGTTCTCCCGAGTCATCCAACTCATAAACCATAAATGTTTCAAGTTCTGTCATTTTAATTCAGTGGCAATCTCAATTAATGATTTTTCATTTTTTGGATAGGATTTAAAATTTCTTTTCATTAATTTCTTTTTTTAAAGAAAATATAAATTATCTTTATAAAAATTTTATCAATTAGAAATTTGTATCTGTTAATGTAAAGAAATTGAAATAAAGTTCAGTAATAATTATAATATAAAATAAAAATTTATTTTGAACGTTAATTTACTCACTTCTTATTATTGATATTCAATTACATATCATGAAGAACATTGTCTATTGATAAAACAAATCCTAAAAGAATTCTCCTATCAGTTTCATTATCAAGTATTTTTAAAGCATAAGTATCTTTAAAATCCAATAACCCTCCAAGAAAAAGATCTCTCCATTTATCTGCTTTTTCAATTTCAGCAACAACATTTCCAGTTGTTACATCATAAACTTTGAAAGAGAACCCCATGAACTTACCTTGCGCACGGAACCACTGGTTACCGTTAGGATCCTCGAGATAAAAAACAGGTCTGAAAAAAGATAGGATCTTCTTCTTAATTCGAGCTATTAAATTCCCCTGTGGATCCTTTAAATCTTGAGCTCCACGCGCTGATACGATTTTGGCGTGGATCGTAGCTGCAATTGTACCATCAACCTCTAATAGTTCGACTCTACGTCTAATACTTAAGATTATTCTATGCATTCTTCCAATAACTTGGTTGTTCTCGTCTAAGATGTCACCAGATCCCCAATCCCAGTATTTTAAAGGATTATTAAGTATTTCTCAATAGTTTTCCTTAAGGATGTAGTAATTCCGGCTAATATCGAACAATCCTCCTGAAGGAGTAGTGCTCGTCTGTGATGGAGTTATCGAAGCTGGTACTCCCTCTTCTGTTTTTACACTCTCCGGTATTGGTGATCCGCACTTCTCACAAAATTTTTGAGATATATCTTCAATTTCATCTCCACAATTTGGACAATATGGCATTTTTATCACTCTAATTTTTTATAATTATGTTATGTTATGAATGGTGATGTGATTTTAAAAAGTTTAGGATAAATATGCTGATAATTTTATCTTCATGAAAATGTTTTAATTGTATAAGGTTTAATTATTATTAATATAATATAATTAGAAAAATAGTGTGTCAACTATAAGTATTCCAAAACTATTGAAAGTAAAAGATTACATCACACTTATAGGGACTACTTTAGGGATTATCGCTCTAGTCTGTGCCTGTTTTGGTACTCGCGAATTTCTTTCCTTAGGATTTTTTCTGATATCCATCTCTCTTGGTACTGACATGATTGATGGATATATCGCTCGAAAAACTAAAACTGTAAATGAGATGGGTAGAGAATTAGATTCATTGAGCGATTCTTTAACATTTGGCATCGCACCAGCGGTATTAACATACCAATCTTTTAAAACAGGGGGCTATTTTGATATTATTATTATAATAGGAGCAATTTGTTTTGCTATTGGAGCAATGCTTAGATTAGCGCGATTTAACATCTCAGAAAGTCCAGGATATACTGGTTTACCGACACCTATAAGTGCCTTATTGTTAATTAACTTTTTCTATGCTAATTATTTTTATGCGTTCGCCATGGGCGGCAATATTTACCCTTTTCTGGAAATATCCACCTATGTAATACCTATTTTTATGGTTCTAATCGGCTGGTTTAATATCACAACTTACATTCGATATGGTGAGAAAGATAAAAGTGTTTATATTATTTTCTTGGTTTTAGCCCCCTTATGTCCCATTTTGGGTATTATCGGTATATTAAACCCAGATTTTCTAATTTCGATTATCGTGTCAATTTTCTTCTTGGGAGCTTTCATATTTGGATTAATATTTGTAATTAGAGGATTTTTTCTGCATTTTATTATAAGAAGAAAGGCAACAACTCCTTCTCAATAAATAATTTCAGCATCTCAATAACAAAAAAAAGTTTTACCTACTAAATTTAAAATAGTTTTTGTTTCCAGCTCTCGATATTTTCAATAATTTCTTTTTTATCATTTGCATCTAATAGGGTAAGTTTTTCTTTATACTTATTTATCGTGCTTCTCACTTTATGTAAGGTTACCGAAAAACCTTTTTTCTCTAGAATTAAATCAGCAATGTCTTGTAGTTCCTTTCCAAATTCACCTCCCTTAAGATTATCTAACTTTTGAATTAAATTAGTGAAAGCAGTATTAATTTGTATAGCTGCTTCATCACCAGCTTTAGGCTGAGCTGCTGATAAAAAATCAATTTTTTCTTGTAATTTTTGTTTTAAATCCGTGATTTGGGGTTGGGGTGCTGTTGGACTTGGCGTATACTTCGTTTCACTTTTAGTAAACCTTTTATCGCCTTTAGAAATTTCTTGAATTTGACCAGGGATGGAAATTGTTGGTTTAGTCTTATCAGTTTCAATTTTTATTGGTTTTTTATCTACCTTTTGAGATTGAATTTTTGCTGAAATTATAGGTTTAACTGTAGTGAGTGTTTTAGTAGTTGTTGTAATCTTATCAACTTGTGCTTTTGATAACTGGGTAGAATGAAAAGTGTCTGAATATGCATTTTCCCATATATCTTTTATTAAAGGATCTAGTAACGTGATTAAAGGGTCAAAAGAACTACCAATTCCAATAAAATCATATAGAGGGTCTTTTGAATCTTGGATTACTCCCATAATAAATTGGTTATCACCCTTTAAAACAATTAAATTTTCATTTTGATAAGTCTTATAAATTAAATTCCTAATACTCTTAAAACTTTTAACAATACTATTAGTATGAGCTTCTGAAGATACAATTTTAATTTTTAAATGATCAGCAATTTTTTCAAATTGTTCAAGCGCTAAATGATTTTCAATATGAGGAATTATCACAGTTAAGTTTTCCTTGGAATTTACGATAAAATTTTGAATTGCTTCATTAATCTGGGTTACACTGTTTATTATCCAAACATCATTAAAAATAGATTTATCAATTGAATTTATTTCTTGAATATAATTTTTCATTAAAATTTCAATAGGTTTATTCAGATTAGAAACTTCATTTATGGAATTCTGAATGATGGCGTTTAAATTTTCTGCGATTACAATTTCAAGATTTTTCATAGCAGCAGAAAGATTATCATGATTATCTTTAAGTAATTCATGAATTACATTCATTTTAGTTTCGAAATTAGTCAGCATATTCAATAAGAGCATTTTGAAGTCGTTTCGGTATTGAAATATCAAATCTGTGGTATTATCTATTGGTTTAGCTGTTTCATCAAATTCTTTTTCAATTAATTCGTGTAAGGTGTTGGTAAAATCTCCAACCATTTTATCTAATTTTTCTTTAAAAATTTGTTCAATAAGAGATACAATTTCTTTCTTTTTTATATTCTGAATTAACTCTGTTTTAATAGTATTTACTGTTTTAATTAAATTAGCAAACTTTGTCTGTGTGATGCTCTTAATATTTTGGTGAAGATCAGAAAATTTTTTATTAACTTTCTTTAATTCTTCCATACCCTCAACGATATCTTCTACTTCTTGTTTCTGAATAATTGAATCCTCTTCAATATCTTTTCTAATCTCTTGAAAAGAGTTTAAGATTGAATCTAACTCAATTGCCTTATTTTCCTGAAAAATTTTTTTAACAGAATTAACCATTAATTCATAAATTGAATTTTTGATGTTAGTTAAATTTGCGTTAACATTATCATAATAATTTAAAATCGGAAGAATTGGAGGTAAAGGTGAATAGTGGATAATAGTTTCTTGGTTTTTAGAAGTATACTGAACTAATAAACCAGCATCTATAAGTTCATTTAAACTTTCATTCAATTCCTCGGGAGTAGCTTTAGGAACAATAGTATATAATTCATAATAAGTAAGGGGAAATTTACCTAATGATTTAAGATATATCTCGATAGCGATTTCAGATAGTTGCATTTTTCTTAAAAAGTCATCCATCAAATCTTCACCAACTTATTTCACATATTTTTGACTATTTTATATAAAGCCATATGAATTTTTATTTATAATTATTTTATCTATCTTTTCTAAAAAATATTTAAGATAGTTTTATCATTATGAATATTAATACTATTAGAGATAATTACCGAAGTTGATCAAACGGGTGTGGAAAAAATGACAGAGGATATTTATTTTTACTTGGATCTAACAAAAGATTTATTGAAAAAGAAAGAAATTATAAAGACTATTAAATATTATATTGAAGAAAAAAATAAAGTGAATGTAAATAGCCACTATTCTCTTCTGGTTTTCCAAGAAGAAGGAAATCCAATCTTTATAGCAGGTAAAAAGGATTCTGGAATAATTACTAAATCAATTGAAGAAAACTGGAAAAGTCGTCCAAAAGAACAAAGCTTTTTTGAAAATGGATTGTTCTATATTTTTTCTTATATAGCTGAGACAGTGAGAAAAAAATCCAAATTTAATAGAATTCTTGTTATTACAGATACCCCTTCTGATTTATCTGAGGATTATCAAGAAGCATTATTTAATTTAGTGTCGAAAATAAAAAATTTTCCAACTTTTATAGACATTATTAGAGTGTCGGAAAAGGATAAGCGTTTTTTTAGTGATGATGTAAAATTAAATATATTAGCAAGTGATACTAAAGGTGGAATTTTTTATATCCAAGATAGAAAAGAATTCTTTGATATTATTAAGAAGTTAGTTAAAACCAAACAATTTGTGTCTACTTTTGTCGATCGACTAGATCGCATTAGAATTACTAAAGAAGATTATGCGTTTTATAATCACTTAGCAAAATCATTAAAAAAACCAGAAAATGTGGAAGGATTAGTTTGTCATTTTTGCAATGAAGAAGTTTGTCCGGTGTGCACAGATATTTATGATATTCCGTTAGTTTGTGAGGATTGTAATTCAAGCTTCCATAATTGCTGTGTTACTAATCATGTTATAAATCATAATATAGGCATACCTAATATTTTTCGTTGTCCTAATAATGAATGCGATGTGCTTTTAAAAATAGATGAAGATGAAATTATTGAAGTAAGTGGAGAAGTAGAAGTAAGTTCTGTAAGAAAATATTTGGAAGAGGAAGTACTAGAGAAAATTGCTAAAAAACTTCCTAAAGTGAAGCCATTACCAACACTAACTTCTACTATAGAAAAGGAAAAAAGTGAGAAAGTAGAATCTTTGACGATTACAAACAACATTCCTGTAGAAGAAGAAGCAGTCAAAACTGTTAGAATTGGAGGATTTTTTGGAAAAGTATATACTGTAAAGAAAGTTGGTGACAAAATTGTGTACGAGAAAACTACCCAGACTGCTTTTAAACCAAGCTCTACAAATCAAAACGGAAAAAAATTAACATCAAAAGAAATATTATCATCTGACAATGAAAAAGAAAGGAAGAACCCGAGTTTCTTTATATGTCCTCAATGCGGAAAGCAGATGAATTCACAACAATTCAGATGTTCTAATTGTGGACATAAAATATAAGAACAAGAAAGAAACTGAGTTCTATAATATTTTTATATTATAATCTTTTAATAAAAACAAATTAAAAGAGAATTATATTAAAGAAAAAATAATCGAATTTTATATTATCAATAAAAATAAATAATACTTCTGTTATTATTTTTTTAAAGTTTTACGATTGATGTCAAAATGTTACCAAGATCCGATGCTATAAATTCTGAAGAATTTATTTTTTACGTTGATTTGGTCACCAACTTTTTAAAGAAGAAATCTGTAACGAAAGCTATTAGTGCTTTTATTAAAGAAAAAGATAAATTTAATGCGCTAACATCTTATGGAGTAGTAATCTTTCAAAAAAATGAAAATCCTGTTAACGTTTATGATTTAAAAGATTCGGAATCAGTTTTGAATGCCATAAATGATGCATGGGAAACACGAGAAAATGAGCATAGTTATTTAGAAAATGGATTATACGAGATTCTAGCATATATTTTTAGAAAAAGTCGAAAAGCAAGAAAGCAGTATCGTGTTATAATATTTTCAGATACACCAAGTAAATTATCTGAGGATTATTACAATGCGCTTTATGATTTGTTAATTAAAGCTAAAAAATTCTCAGCCTTTATTGATATCATCCGTGTGGGAGATGAGAAATTTTATGAAGACGATGTGAAACTCAAAGTTATTGCAAGTGAAACTCATGGAGGTACATTCTATTGCCCAAATGAAAAACTTCTCCAAAATATATTGGGGTCATTAATTCAAAATAAAAAAGAATTCAAAGTTATAAAAGCTGATGAGACTGAGCAAGTTTTAGAAGAAGATAAAGTTTTTTATGAACGATTAGCAGTAGATCTCATCAGTCTCTCTCCGGAAGATCAGGAAATATGTGACATATGTGAACAAGAGCTATGTCCTATTTGTGAAGCGCATTCTGATGAAGTGCATAAATGTTTTAATTGTAGTACTAAATTTCATAACTGTTGTGCTGCAAAATACTCACTTGCAAAAAATATTGGTTTTAAACACATATATAGATGTCCCCAATGTGAAACTCTGTTGAAATTGGATGAGGAATTTGTTGATATGATATATGAAGAAGATTTAGAAGAAGAATTACCTCAGTTCGATTTACACGAGCCTATAGCAGAAGATATTATAGAAGAAGTAGAAGAAGCAAGTGTAGAGGAATTAGAACTTTCACCTCCTAACGAAGTCAAAAAAGTGAGAGTTGGAGGATTCTTTGGGAAAGAAATTACAATCGAAACTAAAAATATGAAAAAAACTACAATATCAGAAATTCCAAAATCTATTGATTCACTAGAAAAACCTCTATCAATAACGTCATTAAAACCACCAAGAAAAAAAGGAACTATATCAATAAAACTCTGTAAAATATGTGGTGCAACTATTCAAAATACTCCAAATTGCCCAATATGTGGTGCCAAAATAGATTAATTTCTTTAAAATTTTAAATTTTTAAATTTTCAACAAGGACTATTCCTGAAATCTTTGTTTCTTTTAACGCAGTAAATTGCTTTCCCATCCTTTTTGCATAGTCTTTTAGCAATCGTAAGATTTGATCAATTTTTTCTAAAGGGAATTCTGACAAGCTTAAGTTAAATGTTCTATCAGAATCCTGATGAATAAAATGAAGTTCATATATATGAAATGGTTTGAAATTAAATTTTCTTAATTTTATTTCTAATTTTTTAAATTCCGACCAGTAAATCAGAAATATTGGCGTTTTGGGTATTATTATCTCAATTTTTTCAATAGATATTGAAAATTTTCTAATACCAGGATTTTTAGTTAAAATATAAGAATAATACAAACCAAATATAAAAACTATGATCAAACTCACACCGACAATAATAAAAGTTCCAAGAAATAAAACCATTAAAAGTATATTTAATAATGCTAAAAAACCTATTAAAACCAAACTGACTGAACAAGGTATTGAAATTTTATTGAATTTTTCACCAGAAAAATCAATTATTTCAACTTTATCTGATTTCATTCACTTAAACTTACATTAATCAATTTCACATTTAAACTTTAATAAAAATTTTTATGAGATTTTAATTATTGTAGAATAAAGCAGCAACTCAAATTTAAATTTCTAAATATTAAATTAAAAGTAAACAAAGAATTTTGATGGTTTAAATGTTTCTTAAAGAGGAATTAAAGGTATTTCATAAAAATAGACCTAGATCGAGAGAAGTTTGGCAAAAAGCACTTAAAATTTTACCAGGGGGTATTTCTCATAATATCCGAACATTTGGTCTACCTTTACTAGGGGCTTTTCCAGTTTTTATTAATTCAGCTAGCGGTCCGTATCTTATAGATATTGATAACAATAAATATATCGATTGTTGGAATGGTCATTTTGCAATGATTCTAGGTCATAACCCTCCTGAAGTTCAAGGCGTAATAAAAGAATTTTTAGAATATGGATGGCATTTCGGTACAAATACTGAATATCAAGTTAAACTAGGTGAGATGATTGTTCAAAAGAATCCGGGTATTGAAAAAATAAGGTTTTGTACAAGTGGGACAGAGGCTACAATGTATGCTACAAGACTAGCGCGAGCATTTACTAACAAAAGGCTTGTAGCTAAAGCGGGACTTGGATGGCACGGAGCTAATGATACGCTTTATTATGCTGTAGGAACTTTAAATGGTGAAATTTCTCCCCCTGGTCTTCCGACACCAAAAGAAGCTGGAATATTAACTTTCGAGATTAATAATGAAAATACATTTGATTTAATTAAAAATAATTCAGATAATCTAGCTGCAATAATTTTAGAGCCCGTTTTGGGAGGGGGAGGTGGATTTCCAGTTGAACAAGAGTATTTAAAGCGGTTGCGAGAAGAAACTGAGCGTTATAGTATACTTCTTATTTTTGATGAAGTTATTACTGGCTATCGTTTTACAAATGCTTTATTTCAGAATGAAATAAAGGTAATCCCTGATTTAACAACAATGGGCAAAATTATTGGTGGTGGAATGCCAATAGGGGGTGTTGGTGGGCGAAAAGACATTCTAGATCAATCACGTCCTGAAGTAGAGAATCAAGTGTTAATCGGAGGTGGAACTTTTTCTGGATATCCACTCAGCATGATAGCTGGGTTAAAAACCTTGGAAATATTGAAAATATCTCAACAAAATTATCTCCGAATAAATCAGGAAGGTGATAAATTGTTAAACAATCTAAATCAATTTTTTTATGAAGAGAAATTACCAATTATCGCCAAAGGACATAAATCAATAATTATGCTTCATGCACTTTCAAAATGGATTGGAAAACCTTCAATGCGAGAAATAATAGAGTTTAAAGATAAAAAGCGAGAAGCTCTACTCCAATTAGCCCTCTTCAATCGGAATATCTCAGGCTTACATGGCTTAGGTTCTATTTCCATGGCTCATACTCATGAAAACATAGTTAGAATACAAAAAGTTGTTGAAGAAATTGCACATCCTATTTCCCAATCAATATTTAGTTAAATATAACAAAAAAATAATGTCATTATAAAATTCTAGAAGATAATTAATAATAGAATTCTCAGAAAAGGTAAATCATATGGGTAAAGAATTTAATGTTATTCAAATAGGGTTGGGACCAATGGGGAAATTAATAACAAACCTTCTTCTTAGACGTAAAAATATAAGACTAACGGGAATAGTCGATATTGATCCTCAGCTTGTAGATAAAAAACTAAGTGATTTTATTGATATTAAAGATGAGTTAGACGTCGTTATCAATTCTAAAATGGATAATTTGATTTCAAAAGAAAAAATTGATGTTGTTATTATTGCTACATCATCTTCTTTAGAAAAAGTAGCGCCAATAATTAAAAAAACAGTTAATTCAGGAACCAATGTGATTTCCATATACGAGGAATTATCTTATCCATTCCAATATTATCCTCAACTTTCTGAAGAATTAGATATATTAGCAAAATCTCATAATGTCACTATAGTTGGAACAGGAATAAATCCTGGGTATCTTATGGATTTATTGCCAATTTTTATTACTGCCCCCTGCCAAACTGTAGAATCAATTAAAGTAACGAGAATGATGAACTCAGCTAAAAGAAGAGAACCCTTTCAGCGCAAGATAGGTACAGAACTAACACCAGAAGAATTTCATCAAAAGATTAAGAATAAAGAAATCACAGGACATGTAGGCTTAACTCAATCCATTCAAATGATCACGGCAGCTCTTGGAATTGAGTATGATGAAATAATTGAGTTTCCGCCTAAAGAAATAATCTCTGAAACACAATTCATAACAAGTTATGGAGAAACAGTCCCAAAAGGATATGTTTGTGGCCTACAAAATAAAGCAATAGCTAAAAAAAGAAATGAGGAAATAATCTTTTTAGATTTTGTTGCTTTTGCTGGAGATCATGAAGAATATGACAGCATAGAAATCAATGGCATTCCACCCTTACATCAAAAAATCATTGGGGGAGTTCATGGCGATGTAGGTGCTGCTGCCATGGTTGCTAATTTAATTCCTAAAGTAATAGAAGCTAAATCTGGATTATTAACAATGAAAGATCTTCCTGTACCATGTTATACTGAAAATATATGGAAAAATAAATAATGAAAAAAAATAAAAAAAAATATGTCGTTCTAAGGTATTTTAAAACTAATTAAATAAAAGCATTGATCGGAAAGTATAGCACAATTGAAAGAAGCGCAGCTATTGGAAATGTTAAAAACCAGATTAAAACTATTTTCCATAAACCCTTCTTAACAGGAGTATAACTTGCCTTAGATAATCCAACTAATGACGCTACTAACATATGAGATCCAGATAAAGGAATTCCTAGTGCTGTTCCAAGAAACATTATTGCAGCTGTAGGAATTTGTGCTGCAAATGCGGTACTTGGATATAGTTCTGTGATTCTTCCGACATTTTTAATAACCCCTCGTCCTAATACTAATAATCCTCCTGCTAAACTTAAGCCCGTTATTAAAAGAAGAAGATTTATTTGTACATCTCCTATACCAACAACAATACCTACTGCATTTGAGCAATCATTTCCTGCTCTTGAAAAAGCGGTTATGCAGATCACTATTAGAACAATATATGAGAATAGTCTCTCTGATTTTTCATAACTCTGAAAGCCATTTAGGCGTTTTACTTTATAATAACGCATAAGTTTAAAGACAAAAAATGAGACAACATAACCAATTATCGGAGATAATACCCACCAGATGCTTAACTCAATAATCTTCACCCAGTCAAGACTAGCATTAATAGCTATACCAAGACCTATAACTGCTCCGATTGTAGCATGTGTAGTTGATATCGGTAATCCCAATGCAGATGATAATATCAACCAAATAGCAGTAGAAATTAAAATAGTTATAACGATCGCATTATTAAGATTAACTAAAATGCCTTTACCCACAGTCTTACTTACAGCTTCACCCAGTATAAGAGCTCCTGTTATTGCGAAAATAGTAGCCAAGATCATAATTTGTTTCATATTTAGGATTCTCGAACCGTAGATTCCAGCGAAAGTCTCATCATTCCCACCTATTCCAAATGCAATTATGATTACTATAACTAAAAATACAACCAAAATAATTGAAAAAGCCATTTGAATCGCCTTTTATTATTTGCTTGGATATTTCACAATTAAGCTTCTTAGAAAATCACTAATCTCTTCAGCCCTTACAATCATATCAAATATTTTTATGCATATTTTAGATGTCAAATATACTCGAAGAGATTTTTCTTCTGGTTTTTTATAAATCACTTCTAGGATTTTATATTTTGCTCCACGAGCACTTCGTTTTAGTGTTTCAATATGAAAACTTTTCTGATAAGCAGTTTTAAAATCAGTTTCCATAAGATTTACCATATCCACCAAAGTATCAATTGTTTCTTGATACAAGTCGTTGATTGTTTTTATTTCTGCCTTAATATCATCAAAGAGTTCAAAGGGATATACTTTCAATCCCATTGCTAGCTCTTCTGAGTTATCTGAAACAATATCTAAATATTTAATTAACCTATAACGATCTCCAATCAAAAAAGGGAGAGCTCGCTGATCCTTATAAAGTAAATCAATATAATTTTCTTTAGCACGGTCTGCATTATGTTCGCATTGCACTACTTTATCTAATTTTTTCTTATCTAACTTCCCATTTACCAAATCATTAATACAATCATGGAGTAATAGCGAACCGTTCAAAACTTCTCTATTAAATTTGCTTGCAGCATTTAATAGCTGATTTCTTTTATCACTTTTTAATTTTAATTTCATTAGTTTCACATCAAGAATAGTTTAATTATTTAACTAATAGGATGTAATAGTCACACATATCATTTATTTCTTAAAAAAAATTTCTATTTTTGTTTTGGTAATAAAGAAATTCAAATTCAAAAAAATATTAAAATTAACTACAATAATAGCATTTTAAATACAATAAAACTTCTCTTGCCAATTCTTGAAATAAAGTTTAAGGATATAATTTTTGATCAAAATGTGCAGACATATTGTATAAATTCTAATTTTAAGTGTCCTAGTTATGGTCACTCATGGGCTTGTCCACCGGAGGCACCATATTTAGAACGAGAAGTCTCTCAGTATATAAAGTTTTATCTTATTTTTGTTAAATTCAATTTAGGAAGCTACATTGAAAAAGAAAAACTAAGACACCCAAAAAGAAATGAAACTAGCATAAAAAATGCTTTTTTTATGAAAAATTTATTACGAGACAGGTTAGAAAAAGAAATAAAATTGTTTATTAATGAATATCAAAACTCTTATGAAGAAAAACTTATCTTATGGGATGGTTTTTGTAGATTATGTTTTAATGAAAAAGATAAAGGGTGTACTTATGATGCTGGTGATCCTTGTCGATATCCAGACAAAAAGAGGTATTCTATGGAAGCAGTTGGAATTGATGTAACTCAAACTGTAAAGAATTTAAATTTTAATTTAGAATGGCCTCCTAATAAACATGTTTATCGTTTTGGTTTGGTATGCTTAAAATAAATGAAAAGTAAGAATAAAAAAATTAAAAAACAACATCTTCTAATACTATAGTTTCCGTTCTATCTGGTCCAATCGAAACCATAGCAATTTCTGTTTTAAGTATTTCTCCAATTGTTTGTATGTATATTTTCATTGCCTCTGGAAGAGCATCATATCCTTTTCCTGCTATATCTAACCATTCTTCTCTCGTCTTTTCTTCCCAACCTTCAAAACTTCTATAAATTGGTTTACAATTTTCAATTATTTCTGATTGGATTGGCCAACTTTCAAGTCTTTTGCCTTCTAATTCATAACCGATACACATCTTAATGGGATTAATCCCTTGTAATGCGTCTAAAAGAGTGATTATGACCCTATCAACACCGTTAATCATTATTCCATATTTGATATTGAAAAGGTCTAACCATCCTATTCTTCGTGGTCTTCCAGTTACAGTACCATATTCGTGGCCTTGCTCTCGAATTTTTTCAGCTATATCATTGAATAATTCTGTGGGGAATTTACCCTCACCAACCCGAGATGTATATGCTTTTATTATTCCAATTATTTTTCCAATTTTTTTTGGTGGAATTCCAGAGCCAGCACAAATACCTAACGCATTTGCATTAGAGGATGTTCCAAAAGGGTAAAATCCATGGTCTAAACCGAGTAAACTGCCTTGAGCCGCTTCAAAAAGAACATTTTTTCCAGAATCTACAGCTTTATTCAAATAAAAAGCTGTATCAATAACATAGGATTTTAATTGTTCACCGTAAGATTTGTATTCCTCATAGATGGTGTTTATATCAACATTCCAATTTGGATCATAAACATTTATGAGTTCTTTTTTTATTTTAAATAGTTTTTCTAATTTTGGTTTTAAAATCTCAGGATTTATTAAGTCAAAGATCCTCAAACCCCACCTAGATGCTTTATCAGAATAAGTAGGACCGATTCCTCTCTTAGTAGTCCCCGCAGCATAATCTCCTTTAGTTTTTTCCTCTAATCCATCTAAAATGCGATGAAATGGAAAAATTACATGAGCTGTAGAACTCAGCTTTAGATTAATTTTCTTATTTAATCTCTTTAGATTCTCAATTTCTTCAAGTAAAACTTTTGGATCAACTACACACCCGTTAGCTATTACTCCTTCTTTTTCTAAGGGAGCTCCAGATGGCATTAATTTAAATTTATATTTAACTCCATTAGCATTTATTGTATGACCTGCATTATTTCCTCCGTTATATCTAACGACTACATCAGCCTTCTGTGCTAAAAAATCAACAAATTTGCCCTTGCCTTCGTATAGGGTTAGAGTGCGACGTGCTAAACTAAGCTCCCCACGAAAGGCCTATAACGGCAATAGTATTACTCATATCTCATATTCCTTTTGATAATTTTGTATAATCTAATTCTTAATTTAATCCAAAAAAGATTATTCTATACAGTTTAAAAAATTTTTGGTTGATGAGAACGGAAATAAAATAGATATGTAATGATTTTTATATTCGAATTTTCTTGTAAGTCTTAAACTTATTTTAATAAATTTTCAATAATAAAAAAGCTTCCTTCTAAAGAAAGCCAAGATATTTTTCACTTAGGATACAGGAACCATGCTGAAAAAAACGATTTTGATTGATCTTACACATAATGAAATGTTAAATATTGAAGATAAAGAATTCAAAGATTTCTTAAATTTTCTTAAAAGATTAGATATAAAGATAAAGAAGAATGAGAATGAGAATATTACTAAAGAAGCATTAGAAAATGTCGATCTTTTGATTATCGGTAATCCAATTGATGATTTTTTTTCAAGCTTAGAAATTAAACATGTTGTTAATTATGTAAGAAGCGGAGGCGGATTGTTATTATTAAGTGAATATGGTGCGGATCATCTTCAAAAAACTAATTTAAATGATATTGCTGGAAGATTTGGTATTTTTTTTGAGAAAAATATAATTAAAGAAGCGAACGATACTAATCAAAATTGTTCAAGTATTTTGCATATTCAAAATTTTGTGGAACATCAACTTACAAAGAATCTAAGGGAAGTTATAATTGGAGGAGCTTGCTCCTTATTTTTAAGTAAAGAAGTAAAACCATTATTGCAAACAAATGATCGTTCTATTTGGTCGGAGATTTATAATAATACATCCGAGAAATGGACAAAAGAAGACGAGAAACGACAAACTGTTGCAGCCTATACAGAATTTGGTCAAGGTAAAGTCGTAGCAGTTGGTGATATAGATATCTTTACTTCTAATTCAAGAATAGGCATAAATTCATTAGATAATCGAAAATTTTTGCAGAACATAATTAATTGGTTAATAGAACCTGTTAGGGAACCTAAGGTAATGGGATATATCCTTAATCAGCTTGGTGAACTGCAATATGAGATAAGAGAAACTAACAAGGTACTTAACAATATTATAGAAACAATGACAATATTAGAAAAAAGAATCAGCTATTTAGAAGAGAAGTCTAAAGTACCTGCGCAACCAGCAGATCCAGAAAATAGTTATGAAAATTAATCTCTGGAATATAACCTATTCTAAGATATTCGAGAATAATCTAAAGAACTATTTTTTATTATAATTAAGTATTAAAAATTTTGATATTTATAAATAGTAAATTATATTATCATCAATCAAATTATTTTAAAAGAGGTAATAAAATGCCTTTAAAAACACCAGAAGAATACCTTAAATCCATCAAAAGACCTGTAAATTTATATATGTTTGGAGAGAAAGTAAAAGAATTTTGGAACCACCCTATTATAAGACCTTCAATCAATACTGTAATGAAGATTTATGAATTAGCCCAAATGGATGAGTATAAAGAGATTATGACAGCAAGATCTCATTTAACAGGCGAGACTATTAACAGATTCACTCACATTCATCAATCCGTAGATGATTTAATTAAAAAAGTTAAAATGCAGAGATTACTTGGACAAAAAACTGCTTGTTGTTTTCAAAGATGTGTAGGTTTTGACGCTGCAAACGCTTTATACAGTGTGACATATGAAATGGATAAAAAAAATAGATCTGAGTATCATAAACGATTTAAAAAATATTGGACTGAGGTTCAAACTCAAGATCTAATGGTTGACGGTGCAATGACAGATACTAAAGGAGATCGAAGTAAAAGACCTAATCAACAACCAGATCCAGATGCTTATTTGCATATCGTGGATGAGAGGGATGATGGAATCATAGTACGAGGAGCTAAGGTTCATCAAACGGGATATTTAAATTCCCACAGAGTGATTATCATGCCAACATTGGCTCTACGAGCTGGTGAAGAGGAATACGCTGTGAGTTTTGGAGTAGATACTAATGTTGAAGGAATCACCCTAATTTATGGAAGACAATCTTGTGATACCCGGAAAATGGAAGAAGGCAAATTAGATATTGGAAACTTTAAATTTGGTGGTCAAGAAATATTTGTAATTTTTAATGATGTATTTATACCAAATGAAAATATTTTTATGAAAGGAGAAGTTGAATTTTCAGGTGAATTGGTAAATCGATTTGCCGGTTTTCATCGTCAATCTTATGGTGGGTGTAAAGTGGGTGTAGGCGATACACTTATTGGAGCAGCTTCTTTAATATCAGAATATAATGGTACAGAAAAAGCCTCACACATTAGAGATAAGATTACAGAAATGGTTCATCTAAATGAAACCCTTTATAGTTGTGGAATTGCGTGCAGTTCATTAGGATTCCAAAGAGAGGCAGGTAATTATGAAATGGATATGCTTCTTGCTAATGTCTGTAAACAAAATGTCACACGTTTCCCATATGAAATTGGCAGATTAGCAGAAGATATTGCTGGAGGAATTATATGTACCTTACCTTCTGAAGCAGATTTTAATTCTAAGGAAATTGGAGATTTATTAAAAAAATACCTTTCAACATGTGAAGGAATTAGCGCGGATGATCGCTATAAAGTCTTACGATTCATAGAGAATTTGACTATGGGGGTTGCTTCTGTTAGTTACAAAACGGAATCCATGCATGGGGCAGGCTCCCCCATGGCACAAAGGATTATGATATCTAGGCAAGCTAATCTAGGGGAGAAGAAAAAACTTGTAAAAGAAATTCTTGATATCGAATAATTGTTTCTGGGAATTTGACTAATCCAATTAAAAAAAAAAAAATTTTATTTATTTTTTTCAATTTTGACTTCAATTAAATTGTAATCCCTTGATCCTAATCCTATTTCTTCAGCTAACTTTAATTGTAATTCCCAATGTTTTGATTCCTTTCCATCCCGATTTAAATTCATCTCTC
>CAZBNW010000024.1:0-9125 GCA_964493385.1 uncultured archaeon
ATAACTGTTCTGGTTGTGGATTGTGTGCAGCAATCTGTCCGGTAAACTGTCTTCAAATCTATAATGGATTAGGGAAAATTGATGAAGATAAGTGTATTCGATGTGGATTATGTTATTATGTTTGTCCAAGAACGTACCTACCCGTGAAAGTTTTAAATATGGTACAAGAAAATATTGCTGAAATTAAAGATTACACTAAAGTTGGTCCCTATTTAGAAGCCTATTCAGCAAGAACAAAAATAAAACATATTTCAGAAGTTTGTCAAGATGGTGGTATTTCAAGTACTTGTATACACTACCTTTTAGATAAAAATAAAATCGATTTTGCTATTGGAGCTAAAATGAGTAATACACTATGGCGACCTGAACCATTATTAATTAAAAATAAGGAAGATATTATCTCAACGGCAGGTACAAAATATGTTAATAATCCTAACCTACAGTTATTAAATCAAAATGAACTTAAAGACAAGAAAATTGCTGTAGTAGGAGTGCCTTGTCAAATGCAAGCTCTTCTGAAATCAAAAATCTATGATATTGGATTTCCCTCAATAAATAATGTAGAATACCGAATTGGTATCTTTTGTATGGAATCTTTTTCATATGAATCTCTTTTAAAGATTTGTGAAAAAATGATTGTAGATATTAAAAATGCAAATAAAATGGATATCAATAAAGGGAAATTCTTTATTTATACTAAAAATGGGGATGAGTTTAACGTCCCTATTAAGGAAATTTCACATTTAGCTCGAGAGGATTGTGAAATATGCTACGACTTAACTTCTGAATCTGCAGATATTTCAATAGGATCCATAGGATCTCCTTCAGGATGGAACACAGTACTTATTAGAACTGAAAAAGGGAAAATTCTATATAATGAGTTAATTAAAAACAACTTAATTGAGTCTAAATCCATTGGAGATGTAAAACCGGGATTACCTATGTTACAAAAAATTGCTGGTTCTAAAAAAACTAAGAGTAAAAAACATATCAAATCAAAATTAGAAGAAAATAAGAGAGTTCCAAATTACTAGGTTTTAAAATTTTAAGAAATTTATTAATCCTCTAATTTATTCTCAAGTAAAACCAAAAATTTAATATTAAATTCTGTATTTACTAACATTAAATCAAATAAGAAAACATAATATTAATTGATTGAGTTCGAATGAGTTCTTTATCTGCTGTTCGGCCTAAAAATTTCCGCGAAAAGGTATTTTTTCGTAAACTCCGATCACAAGTGGATGGAAATGCGAAAGTTGAACATGGTTTAACACAAATTAGAGGTATTGGCAGAAGATTCGCTCAAGCTATCATTAGAGTAGCTAGAGTCGACTCAAATATTAGAATAGGAGCACTTCCTGAAAAAGATTTAAACAAAATCGAAGAAATAATCATTAATCCGATCGAAAATGGTGTTCCTAATTGGATGGTGAACCGACCAAAAGATTTACGTACTGGTGATGATCTTCATATAATAGGAAACAAATTGGAAATAACAATCAAAAGAGACATAGATAGAATGAAAAAAATCAAAAGTTATAAGGGTGTTCGCCATCACTTAAAATTAAAAGTACGTGGTCAACGAACAAAAAGTACCGGTCGTCATGGATTAGTCATTGGTGTTATGAGAAGGAAAAAAGGGCAACTAAAATATAAATAGTTAAGGGTGTAAATATGGGAGATCCTAGGCGTTTAAAGAAGAAATTTAAAAAACCAAAGCATCCATTTCAAAAAGAACGAATGATGGAAGAACTCGAATTTCTGGGCAAATATGGACTTAGAAATAAGCGAGAATTCTGGAAATTGCGTACCATATTAGGAAATTGGCGAAATATCGCTCGACAATCTAGAACATTATCTAAAGAGCAAGCCGTAGAAGTTCAACAAACATTAATTCGGAAATTAAATCGGTTAGGAATTATTGGACCAGAGGCAGAGTTTGAAGATGTCCTTCTTCTCACAACAGAAGATCTTTTAAAGAGAAGATTACAAACTCTTGTTTATGAAAAAGGACTCGCAAGTACTATATATCAAGCAAGACAATATATTACCCATGGACATATTCAAGTTAGAGGAAAAAAAATTGATGCTCCTTCCTACATTGTAAAAAAAGAGGAAGAAGATCTTATTGGTTTCACTCCTAACAGTCCTCTATCAATGGCAAAAGAAAAAAGTTAAAGAGGTTGAAAAATGAGTAAAGAAATTAAATGGGCAATTATACATATTTTTAGTTCATATAATAATACAATTGTAACCGCTACGGATCTCAGTGGAGCTGAAACATTTGCCAAATGTTCTGGTGGTATGGTAGTCAAAGCAGATAGGGATGAAAGCAATCCTTACGCAGCAATGCAATGTGGCTTTAGAGTAGCAAATGACCTTAAAGATAAAGGAATTAAAGGGATACATATTAAAGTTAGAGCCCCCGGTGGAAATAAAAGTCAAACTCCCGGCCCAGGAGCACAAGCCTGTATTAGAGCTCTAGCACGAGCGGGATTACAAGTCGGTAGAATCGAAGAAGTAACTCCTAAATCGCATGACCACTGTAGGAGGAAGGGTGGGCATAGGGGCCGTAGAGTATAAAAATCTCTTAGGAGATCGTTCTGTTTAAAGAGATGGCGAATCTATTCTTTTGAAATTGATTTTTCTTTATTAAGGAATCTTTTAGTAAATTTTTCTTTTATCCTATTTAAATTAAAAATCATCCGAAAGGTAAATTCAAAGTCTGATTTCAATGAAAATTCCTTTAAAAAAACTAATTCCTTAATACTTTAATTTAAGAAAACAGAGAATGTTATTTTGAAGACCTTAAACTAAAAATTTGTTTTATAAAATTTAAAATAACTTCAATTATTTCTTGAATTACATTTCTTCTATTGAAATTAGAGGTTTTATATTTTTGACTGAGAATCACTCAAAAAATGTAAAAAGGGAGAACCAACTTTCTTCGGAAATCGTACCCCTAAGGGAGAAGTTAGCCTATGGTTTTGCTCAAATACCTCATACTTTTTATGGATCTGTTATGGGAGTAATTCAATCCTTCTATTATAGCTGGATGGGTTTACAAAATATTTGGATTGTAATTGCTCAAGTCTTTTATGCCATATGGAATGTTATTAATGATCCTATCTTCGGCAATATGATAAACAATACAAAATATTACAATAAGAAAAAAAAAGAACGTCAAAGATACATTCCGTATATTAAATTTGGGGCACCTTTGTTTAGTCTATTATTTGCCATAGTGTTTTTTCCACCAGATTTTCTAAGAGGGCGTCCAAATGACCTCACAATTCAAGTATGGTTATTTATTTGGTACATTGTGAGTCTATTTATGTACGACACACTATTTACCATAGTCGTATGTGCTTATGTAGCACTTCTCCCTCAAATGACCTTGAATCAACGTGAAAGGGAAAAAATTCAGTTATTATGCACTGCCTTTATGCTTCCGGCTGTTATACCTGGATTTTTTTTACCTGTTATGTATTTAGCAGATCCTACTGCAGGATCTATAGCTCAATTTCAAGTGCTTGTTATCATCATTGCAATATTCGGCATGGTGCCATACATCATCTTGTCAAAATATGGTTCAGAGCATAGCGAATTTGTTCCAGAACATTCTAAAGGCGTAATAAAATCCCTTAAAATCGCCTTAAAAAATAGATCTTTCCTAATATATGTAATTTACGATGGTGTGAGTGTTTTTGTACTTAATTTAATAATTACCAGCTTGCCTTTTTATCTCACTTGGGTATTAGAGCCAATGGATACGAATATGGTGCTCTTCTGGATTGCTCCCATAATATGTTTGATTATTTCAATCCCTTTAATTATGAAAATTGCCGAAAAACACTCAACAAAAGCATCGTTGTCTTATGCATTAGGTGTTCTGTCCGTAGGGTTTTTCTTTACATTCTTTGCGGGCCTCATTGGTAATTGGATATTAGTATCAGTTGGAGTTAGTATTGTATTTTTAGCTTTCGCAGCAGATTTTATCTTACATAATCCAATGAGAGCAGATACAATCGATTATGATTATTGGAAGGTCTCAGGAGAGAGGAGAGAAGGACTATATGCGGGTATTGGCCCATTATTATCCAAGCCGATGATTAGTGTAGCTTTAGCGGTACCTACAGCTTTTATGACTGCTTTCGGTTTAATATATTCTGAGGTTGTAGGAGGGTTGAACCCAACCCAAGGAATGACAGCAGCAGCTTTGAGTGTCAATATATCATTTGCACTTTTACCTGGAATTGCTTCATTAATAGGATTTATTATATGGGTAAAGTTATACCCTCTTACTGGAAAAGTCGTTGATGAAATGAAAAAAGAACTCAAAAAAATGCATGAACAAAAAAGAAAAGAGTATGAAGAGAAGTTAAAAATAAAATTTGAAATTTTATAAAGGAAAGACTTTCTCGGCTTCCTTCTCGTCAAACTCGAGCTCTCGTAAGCGTATTCAAATCTCACGAGGTGTAAATGAAGCTTTTAACACTCAAGGTAAATTCAGAGTCTGATTTCAATGAAAATTCCATGGAAAAAACTAAAAGTATTTTAGCTTTCTAAAAGCTCCATACACTCTAAATCTTCTAAAGTGAGAAATGCTCTTTCTAATGCATTCCACCAAAAATAAGGATTAAACCCATTACACCACCAGTAAACTACGCTGTAAAGGTTTAATAATGCACTAAATCTATAATCATTCCAACATTCATCCCAGCTATAGTTTTTAACACCGAATTTTGAAAGATCCTTGTGATATCGTTTGATAAGCTCTTTTTCCATCCTATCTCTTCTTTCGGGAAGCCAATCAAGCCCAATCATATGTGCTAGATCCATAATTCCAACACCAAGAGCCAAATCATGCCAAACAATTAATTTCACTTTGACTTTTTCATTTTCAATATCTTTTGGATAAAGAAAATCCCAGAAGGAAGCATCATATTTAATAAGTGTTATATTCCTTTCTTTAATTCGTTCATAAGCTAATTGTGGATATAAGGAGAACACCGTTTTGAATAACTCTTTTCGTTTATTACTTATTCGATCTCCTAAGAAATTTAACAATCGATTTAATGTTTGTTTTTCATTTTCAAACCAATTAAGAATTTCTTTTTCATTAAAAGAATTTTCTTTTAAATTGTAAAAAGTGAAGGAATATTTGGAGAGTTTAAGATTTTTGCTTTAAGTTAGTTTAAAAGAGAGCTTCAAAAATTTTAAATTCCAATAATTCATAAAGGATTTACAAATAAATTATTTTTATTCAAATACATTTAGGATAGGAAAAAATATATTAGTGGATTGTTTTTAAATACTTAAAGAGAAACTTTAAGAGATAATCAAATTAAATCAATCAAGTAACCCTTTATGAGCGAAGAAGAAAAGTTCAAATCTATTATTCAAGAGATTAAGGAAATTTATTTGTTCTTGACGCAGCAAGAGCCAACTCCAGATGATGAAATTGAAGCTCGAGAGAAATTAATAGACAAGATTCAAACTTTAAAGACTACAAATTCGTTCCTTGTAGGATCTAATATGCGTCTTTTTGAAGATACTTTGAATAAATTAGATAAATGGGATACTTTGGAACTTTGGTTTATAGAATCTGAGTTACCGGAATATATACAAAAAATAATTAATATAACTGATGAATTATCCGAAATTCAGCCGGAAGAAGAATACAAAGAATCACCAACTACCCAAATACGCGAAGATTTAGAAAAAGCTAGCCTTGATATTGACGAAATTGTTGGCAAGGTTTCTGAACAATTTAAAGGGGAAATCGATGATCTTAAACAAGAGATTGATGTATTAAAGTTAGAATTAGAAAAAAAAGATGAGACGATCAAACAAGCTACTCAAACGAAAGTAATAAAAAAAATTACTCCTAAAAAAGATGTAAAATTACCTCCTCCAAAAATTAAAATTCCTATTATTAAAACACCGGAAAAACCTCCTAAAGTTAAAGCTCCCAGCAAATCTGAGGCAGAAAAACCAAAAGTAAAGATTGGAGTAAAATCCATAGAACAGGTTCAATCAAAAATTGAAGAAGAATTAGAAAAAATAAAAGCTCCTCCTGTATTTCAGCAAAAATCAAAGATAAAACAAGAATCAAAATCGATTTTAGATATTATCGAAGAATTAGAAACACCAGGATTTACTGAAATACCTGAAAAACCAAAAAAAAGTCCATTAATATCTGAAATTATCGAAATCGATGTTTCAGAAGAAGAAAAAGAAATACCATTTACAGTACAAGAGCCTAAGATTGTTGAAAAGCCTGAGATAATTGAAAAACCGGAAATTACACAAAAACCCAAAATTACTTCAGTAAGTATAGAGGAAGTTGAGGCTGAAGCTGTAAGATCAAGTGGAACTGAATTATTTAACGTATTCTCTTCCGTTGGAGATAAAACTACTGAAAAATTACCAACGTTAGATGAAGCTTTTGCTGGACTGCCAGTCAAAGAAAAGAAAAAGAAGGAAGATAAGAAAAAGAAGAAAGAAGAGAAAAAAGAACCAAAAAAGACTGATACAATACCTTTCATTGACTTTAGTGGTATTCAACCCGAAATAGGGAGTTTTGATGAATTTGAAACATCTACTGTAGAAGAATTGCCTACGGATAAGGATTCCTTATATCAAGAGTTAATTGCTCTTGAGGGTAAAAGGTATTCAATAGAAAAAAGCTTCAAAGATATTGAAAAAAGTTATCATACGGGATCTATTGATGATCTTGAATATAAAAAACAGAGTGATGAACTTAGGGGAAAACTAGAAAGTATAACTACGAGAATTAACAAGATAAGACGCGTTATATCAAGTTTATAATTTTTAATCTTTTTGTAAGTTGTTTATTCTGAAAAAAAGTGGCATTGTTAGTTTATGATGTGCTGATTTCATCATATCCTTAACTTTCTTTACACTGTCTTTGTTTAAATCATCTAAATCTAATTTATTATCTATCCTGAAGATAATCTCATCTAAAACATTATAAGTTAAACCAATTTCACCTTCATCTGTTTGACCTTCCCATAATCCCGCACTTGGCGGTTTTTTAATGATTTCTTCAGGAATATTTAATATTTTAGCGATTTCTTTTACTTCACATTTGTAAAGTCCTCCAATAGGTTCAAAATCAACTCCACCATCACCATATTTGGTAAAATAGCCAATTGCTATTTCAGTTCGATTACCAGTACCAGCAACTAGAAATTTTCCTAAAGACTGACCAACGAAATAAATTGCCATCATCCTCAATCGAGGTTTTAAATTTGCCATTGCAATTTGATTAGATTTAAATAAACGGGATGAAATTTTCAAAAATTCATCATAAATACTTGTCAACTCTATTTTGATAAACTTTATTCCTAACATCTCAGCTAATTTCTCCGCATCATTTAAATCTTGTGGGATTGATGAACATGGTAAACCTAATCCAATGACATTATCCTTACCAATGGCACTAACGCATAATGTTGTTGTTACAGCGCTATCAATACCCCCACTAATTCCTACAACAACTCCGTTAACTTTTGCGGAAGTTACATATTCTTTTACCCACTCTTGAATTTCAGAAATAATCTTTTTATAATCCAGTTTTCGCATAATATTTTTCAACGATACTTTTAATTAAAATCCTTTTTTTAGCATAAACTTAAAAGATAAGATTATAATAAAAATTTTATAATTATAAAATTAAAAATATAACCTTAATTTAATCTACTAGAATAAAATTTAATTACAAATGTAAATAATGATATAGAATGAGTGAGGAATTTAAAGCAGTTGTAGATTCTTCTTTTGATAATGGAACGCCATTATGGATTTATACTAAAGATTATATTTATGGTATAGTACCAACTGCCGGTGATAAATGGCTTGAAATATCTTACACTTTCGAAGATCCTGATGAGCCTTTAATGAAAGGAGAGAAAAGCCCAGATTTTGCTTATCAGTTAATGATGGAAGAGATTTCTAAAGGTGTTACTTTTTATGTTGAAGATTTAAAAGTACCCTTATTAAAAGAGTTCTCTGGAGGCACGGGAAAATCTGGTTCTGATTTAATTATTGCTGTAATCGAAGAATTAATAAATAATACTTCAAAATATACGAGCAATACTGATTTTCTAATTAAAAGTAAAGACGAGTTAGGTAAGTTGAAAGATAAATTATAAAAATTCTACTTATTTAAAGATATAAACCGCGCCGTTGAGGATGCTTTTTAGAAAATTCCTTATCAATACGCCTTCCTAATGCGGGTCCTACATTTGGATCTCGTTCACTTATTAATTTTTTTAAATAATTACCATGTTCTTGAGAATATTTTTCAATCCCAGTAGCAATAATATTCTGATCTTTCTTAATAGGAACGACCATTCCAAATAAGCGAAGCATATCGTTTGGTGACATTTTTTTCCCAATTTTTTCGTCAATATCTTTATCTAAATTTCTAACAACTGTGCCCATGCTTAAAGCAGAATAAGGACTCAATTGCTTTGATTTTAACCAAAAAGCATTGGGTTTTTTAGTAATAAATGTATCTAAATTACCATCTTTATCTTTAGAGCCTATAACTCTCCAATCTTTTCTATCTTTATCGTACTCCTTTTTCATTTTTTTTACAACTGAACTTATTGGAGCAACGCCGTAATAATCTTTCTCCTTTTTTTCCTCTTTATCACTCGTCATAGTCTCTATTATATTAAGTTAATTTAACTATAAAAATATAGTCTTAAAAGATTCTAGAATGAATTAAATCTAAAATTATTGTATCCTAAGTCAAAAAAGTAATTAAATACAACTATTAAGAACTTCTATCATATATTAAGACAGACAATAAGTTGTTATTCGCTTAAGACTAACATTAATTAGTTTATTTTATCTATTGTAAATAAAGAAAATTATATAGATAAAAATTTTACACTAGTATAGTATATTTCAAATAAATAGCATATTTCCATGGTTGAAATTAATATATTTGAAACAAAAGAAGAAATGGGAAAAGCAGCTGCGATTAAAGCAGCTAAAATCATAAGAAATGCTATAAAAATAAAGAGACAGTCTTATTTTATCGCAGCTACAGGCACTTCTCAATTTGAATTTCTTAATGATTTAACACA
>CAZBNW010000024.1:9225-18035 GCA_964493385.1 uncultured archaeon
ATTTTATCGCAGCTACAGGCACTTCTCAATTTGAATTTCTTAATGATTTAACACATCAAAGAGGAATTGAATGGGATAAGACAGTAATGTTTCATTTAGATGAATATATTGGATTACCAGCAGATCATCCTGCTAGTTTTCGAAAATATCTGAAAGAACGAATAGTTGATATAATACATCCGAATAAGGTTCATTTTATTAATGGTGATGCAACAGATCCAATTATGGAATGTAAAAGAATTAATAAATTAATTTCTAAAGTAAAAATTGACGTTGCTTTTATAGGAATTGGTGAAAATGGGCATTTAGCTTTTAATGATCCGCCAGCAGATTTTAAAATAAAGGATCCTTACATCATTGTTGATTTAGATGAAAAATGCCGAAACCAACAAGTAGATGAGGGGTGGTTTAGATCAATTGAAGATATTCCGAAAAAAGCAATATCTATGTCAATTCAGGAAATATTACGGGCAAAAAAAATAATTTGTATATGTCCTGATGAGAGGAAAGCAGAAGCTGTACGAAATTGCCTTTCAGATGATATTAAAGTGACACCAACTTATCCTGCCTCAATATTAAAAACTCATGAAAATGTTTTTTGTTATCTTGACAAATTTTCTGCATCATTACTATAATGTTATGATTTTAGGTGAGCATAATCGAAATTCCGGGTTGGGTTGATCTCAAATTCAAAACATATATTGATCTTTTTGATCGTGCTGTAGAATCAAAGAATCATCAGTTATTGAAAAAATTGCTGAATTTAATAAAAGAAAACGAATCATTATTTCTAGATAGTTATAATAAACGAAAAAAGGAGGGTGTCTATTTTACAAACGAAGAAATATCAAAATTTATCATTTCAAAATCAATAATTGAAATAATTAACAAAAATATTAACCATTTTAGGAATTTCAATATAGAGATTAAAAATTTCAAGGAAATATATCTATTAGAACAATCTGTGAAGAGAGAAATTATTGAAATTCTTCTTAATCTTTCTATATGCGACCCTGCATGTGGATCTGGAGTTTTTTTAATCTCTGCAGCCAACATTCTTTTTGAGTTAATCCGAAATTTAAGTAAAGAGCTTAATCCAATAGAAATAAAGACAATAATCCTAAGAAATATTTATGGATTAGATATAAATCCATATGCAGTTAAGTTAAGCTCTCTAAAGTTATTTGCCTGGTTTTATAAAGAAATTGATTTAAATAATGGAGAACCCTTTACCTCTATATTTTCAAATTTAAAGGTAGAAAATAGTTTATTTTCTAAAGATTGGCCAAAAAAATTGTTTAATAGGAGAAACTTTGATATAATTATTGGAAATCCTCCATATGGTAATATCTTAAGTAAGAATGAGAAGGATATTTTAAAAAATCAAAATCTATTTTATAATGATATTTATTGCGCATTTTTGATTAAATCTCTTGATTGGATTGATTCAGGAATCATAGGATTTCTAGTACCCAAAAGCTTTCTTCTCAGACAAGGGTATATCAAATTCCGGAATGATTTGCTTGCTAATGCTTCAATATTAAAGATTTATGATATTGGGGCTAAACTCTTTAAAAAAGCAACGAATGAAGTACAAATTGTAATTTATCAAAAAAATAATAATCAAGAATATAATTTAGAGGTATTTGATTATCCAGAATATCGAATTATCACATACTTGAATCAGAAATTTGACAAGTTAAGAGTTTGTTTCAATTTAGAATGTCCCTTAAGTTTAAAATCCAAAAAGTTATATGTATATACTTTTAAGAAGACTTGTCCCTTTTGTGGATCAATTACGGACAATTTAAATCGGATTAGAATTAAACCTAATGAAGAACTATATCAGTTAATTGAAAAGATTGAAAATGTTGGGGATTTAAATTACTTAAACCATGTAGATTTTCCAAAAATGATTAGAGGAGAAGAAGAAACAGGATTAAAGCTAGTGAGAAGAAAATTAAGAAAAGATACATACTGTTCATGCTTTTTTATAAGCGCTAGAAATGATTTCAGTTATTATACTTTTAAAAAAAATAAATCGTTCAATATTGAAGAAATTGACGCAAAAGTCTTGAAGGGTAATAATTATGAATATTATAAGAAACCTAAATTGTTAATTAAGCATAATAATATAATACCTGAAGCAATTTATACCGAAGATAATGTATGCTTTACCTCATCAATTTATTCATTACTTCATAATAAGACTGAAGAAATAAAATATTTATGTGCCATTCTTAATTCAATTTTAATTCAGTTTTATTGTATTTATGCAATAAATAATCAAAAAGATACAACCATTAATTTAAATCAATACATGATTAGACATTTGCCAATTGTTAAACCTAATAACGAAATTAAGATCAAAATTGCTGAAAAAGTAGACATAATAAGTAATTTATTAATTGTGAACAAAGGAATTGCTAATGAACGTACTTATCAGTTATTAAGAGAAATTGATGATATTATATTTAATTTATATACAATATCAGAAAGCGAGAAAGATTTAATTATTTCAAAAACTAAGAATCAAATTAAATACTTTAATCCGATTTATAGTACTTGAATTAGAATGATTATTCCTCTAATAATTTAAAACAAAAATCACAATAATTATCTCCTAAACCCATAAACTTATTTCTTTCAAATTTTATTTTTGGATTAAATTCTTCAAAAGCCGCTTTATAAAAGGGAAAGCACATATTTTTACAAATTAAGGGTATTCTATCTTGCCGATTTGGATTTCTATCCATTATTGCTTTATAGGGACACTTATTTATTTCAATAATTACTTCTGATTCAGAAACGCGATTAATTAAATGTTTCCAACCCTCTATAGACCATCGAAACGTAATTATTTCAATTAAATCACTTAAATTATTCGTTTCAATATTCAGATATTTCTTAATCCTCCTAAAAATAATTTTCATGAGCCTTATCCAAACAGCTCTATCAATTTTTAAAGCAATGTCCCACCCAACTTCTTTCTCTGTTTCTAACATCCACACACCATCCATAGTAAAAAAATTCTTTTCGAAATAAAATAATTTATCTGCATCAGTTATTTTTCTCATTTAACAATCCTCATTATTACGCAGTAATATTAATAAAGAAAAGTTCTTCATCTTATATATAGTATCAATATATAATAAAAAAATGCAAATTAAGACAAAAATTTCTCTTACTCTTATCTAATTTATTAAATCTATTTATACTTATTTCCATTTATAATATTTTGGTTCTATGATCTTAAATCTCACAGGATAAGATTTCATAACCTTTAAATATGAATATTAACTTATATAAATTAGACATATCTAAATTTTAAATTCTTTGAATAACGAAAATATTTTCATTATTCTTAAATATTAAGAAGAGGCTTTTAAATATGGAAGCTTTTTTAACTGCTTTACTATTAAGTACAATAGCAGGATTATCTACAACAATAGGAAGTCTTATTGCATTTGTTGTCAAAAAACCAAGCAAAAAATTCCTCTCATTTATCATGGGTTTTTCTGCAGGTGTTATGATTCTTCTTTCATTTGTAGAATTACTTCAAGAAGGAATTCAAACAAATGGTCTCTTACCGGGGATTTTATTCTTTCTTTTAGGAATGGGTTTAATGCTATTAATAGATATGGGAGTCACCCATTATTATGAATATGAAGATGGTATTTACATAGAAGAAAATAATAATTCAGCTGGTAGACGTCATGCTCGGCGGCACCGTCACCGAAATCGTCGTCAATTATCCCAACAAAAACAGCTGAAAAAAACATCATTGTTGGTAACTTTAGGTGTTTTTATTCACAACTTCCCTGAAGGTATGGCTACCTTTGTAGGAACTCTGAAAGAATTTGAACTTGGGCTTTTAATTACTATAGCAATAGCTTTACACAATATTCCTGAGGGAATTGCTGTCGCTGCGACAGTAGCCACTCATAATGAAAGTAAATTAAAACCATTTCTTTGGTCTTTTATATCAGGAATAAGTGAACCATTAGGAGCATTAACAGTTGGATTGTTTCTCTTTCCTTTTATCAATGATTACGTGTTAGGAGCTATGTTAGCAGTTGTTGGAGGATTTATGATCTACATTTCTTTAGATGAATTACTTCCAATGTCCCGTTCTCTGGGTAAAGAGCACTTATCAATATTAGGTATTGCTACGGGGATGTTTGTCATGGCCATAAGTTTAACTTTATTGTAATATGTTAAATAAGCGTTTAGAATCATTGGGAAAATGAAGCTGTTAAGATTTTAAAAATGTAAATTTTTATTGAAAATTAAATTCATAATTTTTTGAAATTATGAAAATTAACATATCTTCATAAGCAGAGGAATATGAAAAAGAAAAGGAGAAAAAAGATTAAATTTTTATTCCTTTTTCCTCAATATTGAGCTCAGTTCGGTTTTAAGTAAATCCCGTATTGCTACACGAATTACTTCCGAACGATTGGGATACATATTCATATTAACTAATTCCTCTATACCGGTAAGATATGCTTCAGGAATATGACAGGTTATTAATTTCATTTTTTTTTATAAAACCCCTTTTGATATCAATACTTATTGTTTTTTTGTTATAATTTACAAAATTTAATAAGGTAATATATGAGTATAATACTACGGTATTACACAATAATAAGCTGCTTAGAAACCACTTCTTCATTTCAATGACGAGAATTTGCGAACTTTATTCTTAATTACTAAAGAAAGCTTTAATACTTCTTTAACTTAAAAAAATTAAATCTACAGCGAATAAATAAGATTTTTAAGACGGAGTTAAAAATGAGTCAATTAGTCTTGGTTGATGGAGCTAAAGGTCATACTGGTACATTTCTTATAAAAGAGATATTAGAAACTAAACCAGATTGGAATATCATAGCTACAGATTTACCCACAGAAAAGAGAAATGAATTAATGACGAAAGAGACAATTTTCAGCATGAGGTTTAAATATATGACTGAAATTCTAGAGGATGAGAGAATAACTTTCATCCCTGCCGATATAACAGACAAAAAAACTCTCAATAATTTATTTAAAGAGAGAAATTATGATATTATATTCCATACAGCCAGTTTATATGATTATTATGCTCCTTTAGATCTTCTAAGAAAAGTAAATGTAAAAGGTATAAGAAATCTACTTGATATTATTTGTGAAACTCAAGATATGGGAAAAGTAAGATTTATCCATTGGAGTACTTGCGGAGTTTATGGACAACCTAAGTATGATAAGGATAATAAAGGATACCCAATACCTGCAGATGAAGCAATGCCATATAATCCTCCCAATAACTATAGTATTAGTAAAATGGAACAAGAGATGGTCTTGAAGGAATATATTAATGATCATCAATTAAAAGCTACGATTATACGACCAGCGCCAATTTTAGGACCATATCAGATCTATGGTGTTTTTCATTTATTGCAAATAGTAAATAAATCCGGATTTGGTCCAGGGATACATATATATCCTAAAAAGAAGCGCTTAGCAATGCCTTTAATTCATGTTGAAGATTTAGTTAGATCGGCTGTATTTTTAGCAGAAAATGGCAAATCAATAGGTGAAGCTTATAATCTCATTATAGATGTTTGTTTTCAAGAAAACTTCCTTGAATATCTTGCAGATTTATTAAATGTTGATTATTTTAATTTCCCAGTGTGGTGGCCAGTTTACAAAACTTTTTCAAAGTTCCTTTTTTGGCTTAGTAAGCGGAAAGATAAAAAAGCAAGAAAATTAAATTCTAGACCTCCCGTCGATCTATCGATGGCAGGTTATACAACTCATCAATATCTATTTTCTAATAAAAAAATTAAAGAGTTAGGATTTAAATTCAAGTTTCCAGATTATAAAAGCGCTACTAAGGACACCGTAGAGTGGTATCTAAAAAATAAATGGTTGGAGAGTGAATACTAAATGGGATTTATAGAGGGATTGATTTTGAGCTTTGTTGCTGGTTGGGTAAATTCTTACTTATATCGAAAATATTTACGTAAAAGAAACAAAGACTGGATAGTTTTTCTAGCAGTAATATTTCTCTCTGCACTGTGGACAGTTGACATCTTAATATATTTCGAAATAGTTGATATGAGATGGCTAAATTTTCTCCCTTGGGTAGATATTCCATCCGTTGATAAAGGGAAATATTTTTTATGGAATTCTTTTATCGTATTCAGTATCGATTTTAAAATTACACAACAACCCGGAATGGAAATAATCGCGAGCTTTTTATTCATTTCATATTTATTTTGGTATTATTTTGGCTCAAAACTTGGAAAAGTTATTCATGGTTATAAACCATACCAACAAGGGCATTATTTAATATTTAGACCAGTGAAGAAATTCATTAAAGATCGCGAAAAAAGATTAGAAGATTCTAAATAATATATGTTATTAAGATATTATACTTATATCCAAGTGGAAGAAATTCCAGTACTTATACCTAATATGTTGAAATAAAAACATTCTAATTTTTTAGAAAAGGAAATTTTATATATCAGTAACTGATATATCCATTATCGATACAAAAAATCAATATTTTGAAAGTGAGAATCGATGGTTGAAGAAATTGCTGAGAAATTCGAAAAGGCAATGAAAAAAGGATTTATAAGAACGCTTACTTTATTAGTTTTAGATAAAGAATCGATGCATGGACGTCAAATTAAGAGGGCAATTGAAGAACGCACATTTGGTGTTTGGACACCAACAGATTCAACAATGTATACAATCCTTGGAGATTTACGAGGAAACAACCTAATTAAACCAATTGATCAGCCAAGCGATGATGAAAAAATTATAATCTATGAAATTACTAATGACGGTAAAAATACTCTTGAAATAATGATGAAAAAAGAGCAAGAAATAATGGAATCGATGAGATCCATTATAACTACTACATTTGGCTTTAAAGATGAACTAATGGATAAAGAGGTTAAAGATTTCTTAATTCCCGGTTCATTTTTAGGTAAAATGTTTGTTAAACCTGAAAATAAGACTTTGCAGACTTTACAATTTCAGAGAAGTTTTATTAAAAAACGATTAGAAGTTTTAAGCAAAATGCTTCAAAATATTGAAGACAAGATTTCAAAATTGGAGAAAGAAAAACGAAATGAAAATTAATTTTATAAATTTATTTAAAAAAATGATGAAAAAATGTCGGAAATAGTAATCAAACTGGAGAATTTAACCAAAAAGTTCGGAAATTTTACCGCAGTAAATCAAATTAATCTTGAAGTATGCAGGGGTGAAATCATTGGACTAGTTGGTCCTAATGGCGCGGGAAAAACAACAACAATAAAAATGATTGCTAAAATTTTAAGACCAAATTCAGGGAGAATCTTAATTAGGACAAATCATAGTGAATTAGAAGATTTGCAAAAAGTTTCTAGCACAATTACCCAAATTGGGTTTTTAATTGATATACCAAATTTTTACAATATGACTGCGTATCAACTACTTAAGTATTTCTGTAAACTTCAAAATTATCCAAAAGATAAAATAGATGGAAGAATTGATGAACTTTTAGCACTTTTTAAACTTTCTGAATGGAAGTATGAAAATGTTAAAACCTTTTCTAAAGGTATGGTACAGAAGCTAGGAATTATTCAAGCACTTATACATGATCCGGAGATCGTAATATTAGATGAGCCACAAACTGGTTTGGATCCATTAGCGCGTGTTGAAATACGGAAACATATCCGAGAGCTTCAATCACTAGGAAAAACAATATTTGTAGCATCACATATGTTATATGAAATATCTGAAGTATGTAATAAAATTGCTTTAATCAATTACGGCTCAATAATTGGTTTTGATACAGTAGAGAATTTAGCGCTTACTTTAAAAACTAGTGAATTAAATTGCGAATTACTTGAGTCTCTTAATGCAAGTGAATTAGAACCGTTGTTAAATCGATTAACTGAAAGACTTAACCCTTATTTAGACCAGAACTTAGATCCAAAGATATCAAAGATTCCAGTGAAGTATTACCCTGAACAACAAGGTTTGAAAATTTTTTACGATGGAAGAAATGAGTCAAAAGGAAAAATATTGAAAATTTTGGTAAAAGAATTCGAATCAGATTTTACATTGATTTCATTTACTCAACCAAGAACATCTCAATTGGAAAGAGTTTATGCCGAAATGGTAAAAGATAATGAAATAAAAAAGTACGGAGATGTATAGAAAAATGCGAAATAGAACCGAAAGTTATATTGGAATAAAACCAATTTTTTACACCATTGTATTTGAAATAAAAAGACAAAGAAAGAAATTTTATTTCTTTTCAGTAGTTGCAATTTTGGTTGCTGTTTTAGTGGGTTACATCCTGCAGTTAATACCTGGCTATCTTCTATCAAGTACGCAAGCTGAGTTCTTTAATATTGGTTTACAATTTATTTCATTCTTAACCCTATTTGCTGCGTGTTTGTTCTTCTCTGGAATTATTTGCTCTGAATTTAATAAAAAAACGGGTTTTATTGTCTTCCCTAAAATCAACAAATATAAATTGATACTAGGTAAATATCTTGGAAATCTGGTTCTAGTCATTGCTATTATTACAGCATTTTACTTTGTATTGGGACTATTAGGGTTTTTCTATTATGGTGGACCAATTAACATCCGAATATTTTATTCTTACGGTATTGCGATATTATATATAATTGCTTTAAGTAGTTTTGTTACATTCTTTAGTTCATTTATGAAAAGTGTAAATCTTACAATCATATCTACATTAATAATTCTTCTTATTGGATTTAATATAGCTGATCAGATTGTTACATTTGTATTTGCAGAAAATTTTG
>CAZBNW010000024.1:18135-27988 GCA_964493385.1 uncultured archaeon
TAAATCAATATAATGAAACCGCTTGGAAAAATACAGTGAATGCCTCTTCATCACCTAATAATTGGTTTGAAGGAGACGCTGATACAGTAGGTGCTCAACGTAAAACTACAATTAAAGGGTGGAATTCTATTACTTGGGAAACATACGATATATTTATTTCACTATTTTTGTCAGCATTGTTCGATTCTGAAGAGATTTCCACTTTATTAATGGGAATGGCGATTCAAGGATATAATGAAACTACTATAAACGAAAATTACACAAATACTTATAATCTATGGATTGGTCTAAGTGCTGTATGGAATTTTACGGTTGGTAATTTTAAAGAAGATCCTAGTATTGCTAATGAAGCACTTTTGATATTCCAAAATCCTACGGATTTAGATGATATTCTTAATGATTACAATAACTTATCAGCTGAGCTTAATAGCAATCCTTTTATTAATATGTCATATATCTTTCCGATCTTAGAACCAGATGAATTCTTATGGCTATTCATCTTTAACGGACTTGCATTAGGCACTCCCTCTGGGTCATACTTAGAAAACTTGATTACTATGCTCAATTGTCAAAATGCTACTGTTAACAATAATATCCTTATAATAAACCGGGCTGGTGAAACAAATTATACTGTAGAAATTACATATGGGTCTGAAGGAACGATATCATCATTCGTAGTAAAAGATGTGAGCGATAATATTATATATCAAATTATTAGTAGAAATTCAGAATGGGTCTTTTTTACTATTGTCATCATACTGTTAATTTGTATTGGAGGACTAAGTGCTTACTTAATACTCAGAAAAAGAAAAATAAACAGAATTAGAAATAAATAAATATCACTTCTTTTTTATTTTTTAAAATTATGAAAGAAAAAGGTAAATTGTTATGTTTCAAGTTAATCTATTAATGGTTTTAGTATCTCTCCCAGTTATTTTAACTATACCAATTATCGTACTATTTTTTATATTTACTATCAAGTATATAAAAACACATTATAAAATGCTAGGGTATTTAGCAGCTCTATTTCTTTTTTATTTAATTAATAATAATCTACAATTTTTTCAGCTATTTGCCGCAAATCAAGAGACTGCTGAGTTTTATTTTATCATAGCGGAGATCTCTGAACTGCTAGTATTATATATTTTAATCCTACTATTAGAAATGTTTTATAGAAATACACAATTCTCTTACAGACAAACACTAACAACTATTTTTGTATTTATCATAATAGGAGGATTAATTTCTAAACCTGAATTGCAAACAACAGCAATTTCACAAGGTTTTATAGTAAATATTCAAAGGTTTTGTCTATTGATGTTTCTTGAATTCATTTTCCATACAATTGCAACGGTGTTTTTATTAATTATCCTAATTAAGAGCAGAAAATCAGCATGGGCACCAAAGCAAAAAAAATTAATCACATGGCTTTCAATAGGAACATTGCTCGGTGTTCTTTTACCATCCATACCAAATATCTCATTTGGATAATCGCTTGTACCAAATCAATTAAACTCTACAATAATGCAACTTGTCCAATCAATACCTCAAAACATTGGAATTCTCATTATAGGTATAGCTTTTCTTAGGATTAGTAAAAATCCATGGTTATTACAACGACAGAGAGTATACTTCCTTGTAGTTTATTCTCATGACGGAATAAATCTCTATTCAAAAATTTTTAGTAAAGAAATTATATCTAATGATACAGTTTTATTAGCAGGAGCATTTTCTGCAGTGACGTCCTTAATAGGAGATTGTACTAAAAGTGCTGGGAATGTTAAATCAATTTTATTAGAGGGGAAGCAATTAAGAATAATAAATCAGAAAAGGTTTATATAAGCCCTATTGCTTGATTATACGACTCAAGCATCTGAATGGGCTCATAAGAATTTTACTTCAGAATTTGAAAAGAAATTTAGTACTGAATTATCAAACTTCAATGGTGAAGTATCTCTTTTTAAATCGGCAGAAACAATTATAAATCAATATTTTACATAAATAAAATTTTTTTATTCTTTTATATCATCAGGATTAAATATATTAGGATCAAAAATAACTCTACATCTAAGAATTCTAGTCTATCCACAATTTTTACTACTACAATTAATACAATACATCAATTGGAATGCAAATAAGATGAGTAAAATGTAAATAAAAAAATATAATTAAAAAAAGATTTTTAAAAATTTATTCAGTTGTATTCTCTGTCTCTTCTGTCTTTTTTTGAGTTTCTCTTTTTGAAGATTCATGGCCGGAGGGATAAATATTTGTAATATTATGAGGTTCAGTACCATATCCATTTTTTTTCATGATTTTATAAAGCTTTTGGATGTTTTCTTCAGCATTTAATTAAAATTTGATAATTCAATAATCATAGATTTCTAATTTTCTAGAAAATTCTGTTTTTATCAAATATTATTTATTTCTTTGACAATTTAAGATATAAAAAATAAATACTATTTGTTAGGAAATTGCAGCGGATAAGGAGTGTTGATGTACTACGGGGTTTTTCTATTTGGATTATGGTATATGGGCACATGCTTCAGTTCTGGATAAGACCTGAAGATTTTTGGCTTAAATTCTGGTTGTATGCATTTCTTGCGCCTATTGGTGCTACAGGTTTTCTCTTTATCTCAGGGGTAAGTGCAACATTAGCTTATAAAAATAATCTACAAACACAGAAATTGCAGATGAAAACTATGAGAAATGTCTATCTCTTGAGGACGCTTTTCATATTAATAATCGCACTTTTTTTCAACTTTAGCGTTGCCATGGTATTTGGTGGGGGTAATCTAGCAGATATATGGAGTTGGAACGCGTTACAAACAATTGCAATATCACTATTATTAGCATGGCCTTTATTAAAAACGTCTAAAATACTTAGGTTATGTATAGCGACACTAGCAATTATTTTGAACCAAGTCTTATTAACAATACTTTCACCCTATAATGGACAATCTAGTTTTTTAGGGATTGCTTATCATGTACTATTTAATCCCATAGATACGTATGTTATCTTAAACTATTACGGAATCGTACTTATTGGTTCTGTTATGGGAGATTATATTTTTGACTTGAGAAATGCTAATAATCACAAGAAAAAAGAATTTTTTTTTACAAATAGAGCAATTATTTATTCCTTCTTTATTGGTATATCCGTATTTATTTTTGGTATATTGTTCTTATTTCCTAATTTTATAACGTTTAATTCCATATCATCCGTTCTTTATGCATTAGGTATAATAATAGCTACGCTAGCGGTACTTATCGTGATAGAAATATTAGAAGTAATTAAAACAAAAAAGAGCTATAGATTTCTCTATTTCTATTCATATTATTCATTTACTATTTTTCTTGGACATAATGTTCTACTCGTGCTTTTCATGCAGCAGTTAAATGCTTACTTTACAATCTGGGTTGCTGTAGTAGCATTTAACATTATCCTAGGGTGGTTACTTAAGACTATGCATAATAAATTAGGAATACGTGCTTCTGTGAAGGCAGGAATTAGTATATTAAGTGCTTTTATAGCGATGAAGATAGAGAAAAAAGATACGCGGAGCTTTAAAGAATTCGAAAAAGTAGATAAAAAGAACTAATGCAAAAAATATGATTTCTTATTCTACACTTATTTAGTGTATGTAGTCTTTGTTCTTTTTCTAATTTTCTAGAATATCAAAATTTATATACTTCGGCTACCGTTAAATGTCAGAAATAGTAATTAAACTTTTTTTTCATTTTTTAAAATTATAAAAAAGATAAAGAAATATAATAAAAAAAATAAGATTTGTTGAAAATTTAATCAGTCGTTTTATCTTTTTCTTCTATTTTTTCTTGAGTTGTTGTTTTTGAATTTTTGTAGCCAGAGGGATATATATTTGTAATATTATGAGGTTCAGTATCATATCCATTTTTTTCCATGATTTTATAAAGCTTTTGGATGTTTTCTTCAGCATTTAATTCCATGACCTCTCCTGCAAGGAGGATGTAGGAAAATGCTGTTAAAAATGGGATGCCAACAAACATAACTAATGTAACGAGAAATCCAAAAATAATATTAAAAGCATCTCCCCCTGTAAAAAACCCAGAAAAGTCTACACCAGCAATAAATGCACCAAAAGTAATTAAAGCAGAAAGTCCCGCAATACCTTTAACAATAGATTGAGCCCAAATACTTATAGGTTCTATATCTCCAGGTTGACGATATTTTTTATTTTCGCGGTAATATACAACTCCCGCATCGTCAAGCAAATAATTACCTGAAATGAAAAACGCAAAAATGATAAAAGATAAAATCATTGGTAAAACACAGAACAACATATATCCCATCATAAAATTGAAAAATTCTGTGGCCCCAAATACATCAAAAGTTTTAGGATATCTTAGTAAAGAAGTTAAAGCATCGTAAGTAAAAAATCCAACGGCAATTGAAAGAAGTAATGGTAAAATTAATCTTTTGAGTTGAATAACCAGCCCAATCTCCTTCCTTTCTCCCATATCCAATACAAGAATATCGTGTTTATAACCTTTAGAAATTTTAAAGAAAAAGTTTCTTAATTTTATAAAAATATATGCAAATTGAGGAGCAAACCGATTGTAAAGAGCCGCTGTTAATGGTAATGTACCATACCAAATAATAGTAACAACTAAGAATGTCATCACGATGTTTGAATTATTAGAGCCAGTAATTAGTGTATTATTAAAAACATTCATTAATATCAAAAAGAGCAAGAAAGTTAAACTCATTAGCCCAATCGCAAGAACATTAACAACAACCGTAAGTTTATGTTCCTTTACAGCTTGTCGACGATATTTCAATCTTTTTCCTCGTAAAATGATAATGAATACACCCGCAATTAACAGTATTGTTAGTATAATGAATAATGGTAAACCTAAAGGAAACACTGGTGATAACCATAATCCCCGAGGTTTCCGAGAAGAAAGTGCAACAATTCTATCATCTCCAGCAATTAAAAAATCCTTTTTACCATCAGCATCAAAATCCCTTATTGTAATTAATGAATCTCCTGAATATTCTGTATTTATAATTGCGAATACCTTTCCATTAAGAAAATTTATAATTCTATATCGATTTACATCCCCAAACGACACAAAGGGTTGAAATCTTTCATGATAGATTATTTCATCAACTGAATCTCCATCCATATCTTCCTCTAAAATGAAAACACCAGCTTCAATCCTACGTCCTTGCTTTATGATTTCCCATCTTAAATCATGTAACGTAAGCTCCAGAGCATAAATTTGTAAAAATTTCGTCTGTATTTTTGTCACATTATCCTCATAACTATAATCTAACAAAAAATATGCTATCCCATCATCTTTACCGCTACGAATTTCTTTTATACTAACGCCTCGATAATCAGGAGGTATTGTAAATTTGTAGAGCTCTCCACCATCAGCGCCATCTAATAATGTTAGATTTCCATCCCAAGAAGCTGTTAATATTTCCGGAATACCATCTAAATTTAAATCTTCAATAATTTCGGGATTATCGATTGAGAAAGTAATATTATATATTTCATTTAGAAAATCATCTGAGCTTAGATTATATAAATGCATAGAGTTGCTATTAAGTAATAGCAAATGGGTTTGATCAGTGTAATTAAACAACTCTAATGAAGGAATAGAGTAATCTGTATGAACCCAACCCTTATAAACCTCAGCTATATTTACTTTTTTAGTTCCATTAATAAAATAAGTGTTAATAGAGCAATTGTACTCTGTCCAAGTATGATTACCATCAAAAACCTCATATCCTTCAGCTTCCAATAGTATAAGATCTTCTTGCGAATCTGTTAAATCAAAAAAGCTTATCAGATCGAGGACAAAAAAGTTAGTGAAATTAAGTCCATCTCCGGTTAAGATTGGAATATCAGTTCCATTATTTCCATAAATCAGTTGATTTGTATACAAATTCCGGAGAATGTCTGGTTCATAGTGACTATTTCTTAACGTCCAATTGGGGCTTATAGAAGCTTTACTTACAAAATAATCCTTTACGTCATCTCCATTCACATCCATTATAGGAAATACATTTTTTACTGGTCCGTTAAACTCCTTTTCCCATAATAAATTTCCATTTGATCCTTCAAAACAAAAAATCCCTCCAAATTGAAGCGTATCGTAACGTTCTAGGCTATCAGTTCCGTGAATGTCAGTATAGGCAATGATTTTATTAGCACCATTTCCATTCAAATCTTCTGTTTCAAAAGCATTCATATCTATTGGATACTGATCCCTAATTTCTTCCCATGCCCATCCAGGTTGCAGTTCCATTTGTGTTATAAATATTATCCCTAAAACACTAAATATTATAAAAGAAATTGCCATAAGTACTAAATTTATTGGGCGCGAATCCTTTTTTTTATCACTTTTTAACTTCATTCAAATCAAGTGGTTTTTTTATATATTCTTAAAATCGAGATAAGATTTTGAATTATAAAATGTTTAAGAAAGAAGTTGTATAAATAATTTTATTATTCATTAAAGAATATACTTATAAACAATTTAAAATAGAAAAAAATATATTATTAATTGGGGTGCTTTAGAGTTAAATTTTACAATATTACTCCCAGTGAAGCTATATTGTCTTATTTCTAAAGCGCTCCACCTATAATTTCTAAAGCAAAGATTAACTCTCGCTTATATCTATTTTCTTGGCTGGCTTTTTACCAAATGTTACCTTTAGGAGCCCGTTAGCCATTTTTGAAACTATTGTATCTGTATCTGCATCAACTGGCAAAGTAATATCCATGTCTATATCAATAAAAGTAAACCCTTTCCAGAAAGGCGGACCTCCAAATCCGTGAGGTGCTCTCTCTTTCTCTGGTTTTTCCTTTACGCTTTCCCTTTCAGGAATCTTCGGTTTCTCTGCTTTAATGTTAAGGTGCTTATTAATTAAAGAAACTTTAACTTCTTCTTTAGTACGACCCGCTAATGGTACAGTAATCAAATAGCTATCTCCAAGGTCTTCGACATTATAAGGTATATGACTCCCCATAAAGCCTCTCATGAAATGTGCCGCCATATTTTTCATTTTTTGTATTTGTTGAGGGTCAAATGGAAAACAGCCAATCATCCCTTTTCGCCCGTGACCACGACCGTGACCATGACCATAGGGACCTTCATCACACATATTTCTTTTTCCTCTTTTTTTTAATTTTTATTATTATTATTTTAATATTATTTATGAATAATAATCGGTATTAGTATCTTCAAGAATTTCAATGGGTTTAGATTTTTGTTCTCGTTCTTTTGTAATTTTTTCTAATAATGATTTAAGTTTATTTACTCGTTCATCAATTATTTTTATTCTTTCTTTAAGATGCTCTCTCGAATTTTCTAACTTTTTAATAAAATTTTCTATAAATCTTTGATTTTGTAAAGAGAGATCCGCTTCATTGATTTCTGTTTCAATTACAGATTTATGATAAGGAAAACTACAAAACATATTTTCAACATTTCGCTTGACTCTAGGGATATCTCCAATAAGCGTAAATATAGAATCCATAAAAGAATGCATACTAGGTAAAATATTGTTGCTTAAAGCATTTTTAAGTTCAATTGTGCCCTTTTCAGTAATGAAATATTTCTTCTTAGGACGATTTTTATCTACTATCTCTTCAACCCTTACTAATCTCTTTTTTTCTGCAAAATTCTTTAATAAAGGGTATATCGAACCTGCTGTTCCTCTCCATAATCCTCTAGGATTCCTAGCAATTTGTTGAATAATTTCATATCCCGTAATTCCTCCGTTATTTTCTATTATCTTTAGGACTAAAATCTCTAAACCCGATAAAACGCCTTTTTTATAAGTACCGAAAATTTTAATCACCTAACATATCGAAATCGATATATCGAGATCTATATATATTAATCGATCTATTTAAACTTGTTGGTAAACAAATCTAGTAGATAACTTTTTTCTTTTGAAAAATGCCTCAATTCAAAATGTTAATATATTTTTAATAGACTTTCATAATTATCATGCCGATTAAAGGAATAGATATCAAGCGGTGCAATCTCTGCCAAGAATGTATAAATGAATGTGTTATGGGGAATTTTAATAAATCTAGAGAAGAACAGCAAATTATTTTCGATAGTTCTCAGGGTTGTGTATTATGTGGGCACTGTATTGCTGTGTGTCCTGAAGATGCTATAATTTATGAAGATTTGAAAGGTAAAGCTTTAAAATTTGAAGAACCGAGTGAAACTATATCATATGAAGCAATATATGAATTAATGCGCGCTAAAAGGTCGATTAGGCAATATAAAAATAAGAAAGTTCCTAGAAAAATAATTGAAAAAATTATGGATTGTATGAGGTATGCAGCTACAGCTATGAATAAACGAACCTTAAAATGCCTTATAATTTCAGATGATCAAAAAATTAATGAATTAATAGACACAATTATCGATACAATAGATGAGGAAGAAGAGCGAGAAAGTTACAAAAAAAAGAGAAATAAAGGAGTAGATCCTTACTTTCATAACGCTCCTCATATCCTAATTCTCCATTCGGATAATAGTTGGGACGCTACGAATGCTACTATTGCTATAACATATGCGATGTTATGCGCCCTAACTTTAGGTTTAGGATCTTGCTGGATTGGAGGTGTTCAAAGAATTCTTAAAGATAATAGAGAAATTCAAAAAAAAGTTTTTGGGATAGATGATAAAATTTTTGGAATAATGATTTTTGGATATCCAGCGGTGAAATATTACCGAGGACCACCCCGACCACCAATAAAAATCAAATTTTCTTAAACCTTTCGATTTCTATAACCCATAATAAAAAGGTATGATCTATAAAATATATTGAGATCTACTTAATACGTAAATATAACACAGAATATATAAGGAAATAGAATTATTAAATAACTAAAGATCTTTTATAAATCTAATATAAATACTTGATTTTATTACTTAAAGAAACATTCTTTTTAAGAAAATGATTGCACAATTAACCCCATTTGAAATTTTTTATGGAAGCTTTACTTTTGCTTCTGTGATTATATCTACTGTTTTAGGTCTTTTTATTGCTTTAAAGTATATAAAACATAAAAAAGTAGAATTACTTCTAGTTGGAATTACATGGATTTTATTAGCGAGTCCTTATTGGTCTGATGCGATTCAGTTTATTATTAAAACTTTATTCAATATAGAATTAAATTCACCTTTATATTTCTTCCTAGCTAATGTATTCATTGCACCGATTCATATAACTTGGACTTACGCTTTCACCAATTTTCTTTTTAAAAAGCAGCAAAAGAAAATCATGTTATTTTTTGGAATAGAAGCCCTAATATTTGAAATCGCATTTTTAATTGTCTTTTTTGTGAATCCTCTCCTAATAGGCAATCAAAAAAGCGTATTTGTTGTAGAATGGGCTATTTGGATACAAATATACCTATTATTTTCAATAATTCTCTTTTTAGTTACTGGATTTTTATTTGCTAGGGCAAGTCTTAAAGCAGAGAATCCTGAACTTAAATTAAAAGGGAAGTTTTTAATAATTGCTTTTGTAACTTTTACCATTGGTACAATAATTGATGTTATTGGAGCAGACAGTCCTACAGAAATAACTATACTTCTTGCTAGAACATTTGTGATTATTAGTTCACTCTGCTTTTATATAGGATTTACCTTGCCTAAATTTATTAAAGATATCTTCATAAAGTAAACAAATATTTTTTTTTTATTTTTTATTATAAGAAGATTTTTCATATGTTATTGTGATATGATAGAGAAATTCTTAGCATATAGAATATTAAGCGTGAAATGAAGCTTTCACGAAGATTTTTGTTTTAATTTATTCTTTTTAATTAAA
>CAZBNW010000025.1:0-17452 GCA_964493385.1 uncultured archaeon
CTGATGGAACCATTCCAACTGGAGAAGTTCCAGGTGCTATAAATTTTCTTGATGTATGCCAAAAACGTGGAGAAGTAGATATCCCAGAAGTTGAGATTGATCCTGTAAATGATACTGCCGTTTACTTAATGACTGGAGGAACCACTGGTGTCCCTAAACCGGCGGTTATAACACATTTCAATTGTATTACAAATGCAAAACAAAATGTAATGTGGATGCCAGATGCGACCCACCCAATAGCGTGTATTGGAATATTACCAATGTTTCATGCTTTTGGTATGACAATTGTCCAAAATGTTGTAATAGAAGGTGGAGATTATAATATTCTTTTTCCGAGACCGCCATCATCTTTGAAAGAGGTTGTAGATACGATATTGGAAGTTGGACCAGAAAAAGGAGTAATATTACCTGGAGTTGAAAACCTTTTTATAGGATTAACTCGTTATTTAAAGGAAAACCCTGAACCTAGACTTGAAAAAATGTTTCGTTTATGTGTTAGTGGGGCTGGTCCTCTTCATAAACCTGTAAAAGATGCATTTGAAGCGATTAGTGGAGGTAGACTCGTAGAAGCATATGGACTTACTGAGTGTACGACTGCAGTGAGTGCTGGACCTTTTGATGGTACCGATACACCTGGAACAATTGGATTACCATATCCAGGTGTAGATTGGGCTATTTTTGATGCTGAAGATTTCAGTAAAGGTCCACTAAAAGGCTATGGAATCGATTATACTGGTGAAATATGTGTATGTGGCCCTCAAGTGATGAAAGGATATTTAAATAACCCTGAAGCCACCGCAGAGACTCTTCGAGAATGGAATGACCGAATATGGTGTCTAACGGGAGATATCGGTTATATGGATGAAAAAGGACAAATTATCATTCGCGATAGAAAAAAACAGATGATTAAGTATAAAGGGTATTCAGTGTTTCCGAAAGAAGTTGAAGATTTGTTAGGAACTCATCCTGACGTCTGTGAAATTGCTGTTGCTGGGTTACCAGATCCTGAAACGGGTGAAATTGTTAAAGCTTGGGTTCAGTTAAAAGATGAATCAAAAGAAAAGATTAATTCTAAAGAGTTAATTACTTGGTGCAAAGATAATATAACCCATTATAAATGTCCAAAACAGATTGAAATTATTGATGAAATTCCTAAAAGTATGGTTGGAAAAGTGCAGAGAAGAGTTTTACAAATTAACGACCCTATTTGGAAAGAAAAATATGGAGATACTCAATAAATTTATAATTTAATGCGCCTTTTTTTTGGTTTTAATCATCTCTTTGGAAATTTTCCATACTTTTGTAAGAATTCTCTATATGAATTAATTTTATCTAAAACAGCTCCTGTTAATTCAAGACTCTCAAATACAGGAACGTTACGATTTAGAAGTTTTAGTTTGAATTTGAATCTACTTTGATACTCTTCAAAACCTTCATTAATTTTTAACATGACGCAATACATTGGCTTAGTACAGACTTTTTTTGATTTAGATATATATCTAATAAACTCTTTGTTAAGATCCATATCTTTAAATCCCATTTCTTCCAATAAATCTTGAAATCCACCAAATCTTTCAGGATCTTTAATAAATACAATTGAGGAAATATTTGGGTCTTTATCTAAAGCTAGAATCGTGCGATAATAAATGTTAGGTTGTATACCAGCACCACCAAGATCAAGTGGGTTTGTAACATTTGTATTAACATCTGGAAGAAATCTTTTCATTTTAATAATAGTTTTTTCTGTTAAATTTGGAATTTTTAAATTATATTTTTCAAGAATATCTATAGCTTCTATTGTTGATCCCCCACCTATTCCAATAATCCCTACGTTTCTTGAATCTGGCAGACGAGTTAAATTAAATGCTGAAGCTAATGCAGCAAGTTCATTTGAGTTACTTACTATACAACTGCCAGTTTGCTTGCCCACAGCCTTCCAAATTGCGTTATTCCCAGCAAGACCACCAGTATGAGATAAGATTGCTTTCTTAGTTGCTTCACCATATCCCGCTCTCCAAAGTATCACTGGTTTCCTATTCAGATTACATTTTTTCACCATTTTCATAAAATTTCTCCCCTGTTCTATAGATCTTAGGTTTTCAACGTATAAACCGATAATTTTAGTATAATCATCGTATAGAAAGTATTCTAAAAATTCTGCTGGTGATAAATCTAAAGCATTCCCGATCGATATAAATTTTGAGATGTAGAGACCATAAGAAACAGCTAATTGTGCTAAATTTTGAGTAATACCCCCAGATTGAAAAACTCCACCAAAATTTCCTGCTTTTTTGGATTGTTCATATGCATTATAAAGTCCCCCTCTTGGATTGTAGATTCCTATACAATTGGGACCAATAATTCTAACGTTATATTGTTGAGCAATGTCTAGAAGCTCTCTCTCCAGAGCTTCATTACCTACTTCACGAAATCCTGATGCAAAAACGGTGACAAAAGGTACACCTTTTTGACCAATTTCTTCCATTAGTTTAGGACACAATCGAGCGGGAACAGCTAAAATCACATAGTCTATTGGCTCAGATATATCTAAAATGGAGCTAAATATTTTATATCCATATAAATCCTTCCCACTTAACCGAGGATTAAATAAATGTATGGGTCCTCTAAATCTGTTTTTCATGCATCGAAGAAAAAAACTTCCACTGCCAGGATCGTGACTCACACCAATTATCCCAATAGACCTGGGAAAAAATAATTTGTCAAAATTAATTTTCTGAGATTGTTTTATTGCGGACATAGTAAAATCTTTTAAAAATAGATGGGGGTGTTAAATAGAATAATAAAAATCGACTAAAATATTTTATTAAGAAAGGTTATTGGCTTCAATTGTATTGATTTAATACTTTTTTAACTCTTGAAATGTTATTAGTGATAATCCCATCAACTCTTATTTTAACCAAGGCTTCAATAGTGGTTCGTGAATCAGGTGTCCAAGGGAATACCTTGAGATTTTTATCATGGGCATTTTTAACGAATTTATAATTTACAAGCATATGTAATGGATTAATTGCATAAAATTGATTTTGGAATGCATTCTTTAGCATAGTTCTCCTTGAGAACCAACTCACAATCCATCCCGTTCGTGTAGGGTTTAAAGACGCTAACCTCAATCTAGGTTCTAATTTTTGAATTTTTAAAAGTTCGCTGTGTTTAAATGAACTAATTATCGTAGAGTCAATTAAGTTATCATCTCGAAAGATATTCACGATTTTTTCCGCAACACCCTTAGATTTTATCTCACAATTTAACCCTATTTTTCCTTTAGTGACTTCAATTAATTCATTTAAAGTTGGGATTTTTTCTCCTTGCCCACAGTCTAATTGCTTAAGTTGTTTTAGAGTCATTTTTTCTATAATACCTGCATGACCAGTTGTTCTAAAAGTATTAGCATCGTGCATTATAACAATTTCCCCATCTTTAGATTGCTGCAAGTCAAATTCAATATAATCTGCTTTTAATTCTATTGCTTTTTTAAATGCCTTTAAAGTATTTTCTGGTGCTAGATTGCTAGCCCCTCTATGAGCAAATATTAACACTTTTTCTTTGTTATTCATTTACTTAGCTGATACTTCTTTTTATCCCCTAATTAAATTGTATGGTTAATACTAAATTTATATTAATTATTTTTTTTTGGATTTTTTTTATTCCGATTTGGGAAAATTTAATAGAATATGTTTTTGCTTAAATGAATATTTGATCACAAATTCTATGGATTTTTTTGATAATTTCTTTTATGTGATCATCTAGTTTGTGAAAGTTTTATTAATAATTTTATTAATGGTAAAACTAGAGGTTTATTAATATGTATTACCATAACAATTAATTGATATTTGCGATAAATTTATAAAGCTATAATATTTTTAATACATCTGAAAAAGTAAGTTTACATAGGAAATAACCTAATAAACCAACAAGTTTAAATATTTAAAATTATCAAATAGAAGTATCATAGAAATTATGAAATTTTGTCCGAATTGTAGCAATTTATTAATCCCGAAGAGCAAAAAACTATTCTGTAAAGCATGTGAAGAAGAATTTGACTTAGACGTTTCAAAAACAGACGATTATAAGATAAAAAAATCAATCAAACATGATGAAAAAGAAAGTGCCCCTATTGTAGTAAAAGAAGGGCTAAAAGGCGAAAAAATTTCTGCTCAAGACCGAAAAGCTTTTGAGGAATTCTTCGGCAGTGCTGAGTCAGATAATTTTTAGAGCCCTGTGTAGAGGGCACATATGTAGACCACTTATTCTTCCTTGATTTTATCTGATGAATTTTTGAGAATTCAAACAATTAAAGCTTTAAATTGTTAAAGAAGTAAATAAATTATAATTAGAAAAAAAATTTCAAAACATAAATAACAAACTTTTCCAAATATTGATTCACATGTCAGAAGAAAAAAAGAACCGATTGCATGGCTTCGCAGGGGTTTTATCCAAACAAGTGGAACCTTTAAATGAAATGGAAGCATTTAAGAAAAAATTTAAAGATACTGAAGTAAAAGTTCTTTTAAATGCAAAGGATGGAAAATGGGCAGGAATGTTGATAATAGATAAAGGTAAAATCTATGTAGAAGGCATTAAAAATGAACCAAAAGAAAATTTAAAAAAGAAAAATGCGGGGTGGGATGGATTTTTAGAAACAACGACCAATATATTTTTGCAGCTCTTTGGTAGCGATGAACTGTCTACTGGTAAAGTTATTAAAAAGATCTTAGCACGTAAAATAAAAATTAGGGGAATTAAACACGTATTAGTTTTACTTCAACTATTTGATTTATAAGTTAAGTTTGAATATATTCGCTAAGGATATCATTCTTTCTCTTAACTTTTCTTCATTTTTTTCATCTTTTAATGATTTAAGTATTACTTCTTTGTCTTTTTCGGAAATTCGGTCTTGGAATAATTCAAGGAATTCTCTAAAAAAAATAACCTTTTTGTATGGTTCCTTTTGAATTTTATTAATAAAACCTTCAATTACATAATCAAAAGAGGATTTCTCTGTTTTCTCAGTTGAAATAATTTTATCTTCAGTCCCTATAAGTTCTTGTAATAAAGAATTATTATTAATTATATCTCGAGTGATTTCTTTTAACATATCATTTCTCGATAGTATTGATAAATTAGAGATATATTCTTCCATTTCAGAATTTTTAGTTTCAATTGATTTTATCATCTCGAGAATTTTTTCCTTATTTCCTCTTTCCATGATATTAATAGTTTTGTCTAAATTTTTAAATTTAACTGAAAATAATTATTAAGTAGAAATGCTCGCGTTTATGAAAGAAAAAGTAAGGAAATTCCAAGAATTTATAAATTATAAATTTAAAAATGAACAACTTCTGGTTCAAAGCTTAACAACTCCCAGTTTATCAAATGAAATAGGAGAACCTAGTTATGAGTTTTTAGAAACATTGGGAGATGCAGTAATTAAAATAATATTTATTCTAAAGCTGTATCGAATGGGTATAAAAGACTCAGGAGAAATTACAAAAATAAAAGCAACTTTAGAAAGTGATAATGCTCTAAAAACAGTAGCAAAAAAAGTCAATTTAGAAAAATTTATCTTCAAAACCGAGAATCAAAGAGTAAAAGGTACTCGGATTCTAGCAGATGTGTTTGAAGCAATATGCGGAGCTTTATTTCTTGATTCTAATTGTGATTTAAATCTAGTTACACAAAAAATTATTGATCCCTTTTATGAAGATTTGGATAACATTATTCAAGATTCAATGATTTCGAGTAAAAATGTATTATTAGAATTATTACAGGAAAAATTTAAAACTAATATTATCATTAAACTAGAATATGAAAAAAGTGGATTTGAACACGATCCAATCTGGATTGCTAGAAATCCAAGGATTTTAGAAAAAGATAGTGAAAAAGAACTAATAAAAATACCAAGAAACTTAAGATCAGATAAATTTAGCAATAAAAAAGATGCAGATAAGAATCTTTACGCAAAAATTCTAAAACATTTAAAAAATAAAGAAAAATAGTATGGTTTTATTTTAATCTCTTTTAATTTGTAATTTTTTCATGAATCAATAAAGGATATCAAATCTTCTAGCGAGTTAGAACCTTAATTTTTAAAAGATTTATAGTATTTTCATATCTGTACTAGATTGATAATCTGAAAAAGTTTATTTTTCCCTTATGATATTATTTGTTAGAAAGAAGGAAAAATTAGAATAAAGAGAATTTCATATGTCTAAATCACCAGTACTTGAAAAAACTCCATTAATGGAACAATACGAAGAAGAAACAGGAAATCTCGCAATTTGGGAAGGTGAGCTTTCTAAGAATTATAAAAAGTGGAAAAAAAAGAAAGAACAAGAAGAAATTAAGCAAATGAAACAAGACATACTTTCTCAATCTCGTATAGAAAAGAAAAAGATGAAAAAGGAATTTAAAGAAGATAAAGTTGCGGGTAAGGACTATGAACATTTAATAGTTGTTGAAAACCTTCATAAGACTTATTTATTAGGGACTACAGCTGTTGCAGCACTTCGCGGCGTTGATTTAACAATAGATAATGGTGATTTCATTGATATTATGGGCCCATCAGGTTCTGGAAAAACAACCCTTCTTAATTTAATAGGTGGACTTGACACTCCTACCAGAGGAAAAATCTTTCTAGAAGGGGCTAACATAAGTATGCTGTCAGATAACGATCTTGCAGAAATCCGAAGAGAGAGAATAGGATTTGTGTTTCAATTTTATAATTTGCTTCCCCAGATGACTGCTTTGGAAAATATTATGGTACCTTTACATTTTTCAGGGAAATTAAGTCGTCGAGGTAAGAGGAAAAAAGCGATGGATCTTCTAAGGTTAGTAGGTTTAGATGAAAGAGCACATCACGCTCCTTCAGAATTGAGCGGAGGTGAACAACAGAGAGTTGCTGTAGCAAGAGCTTTCGCAAATGATCCTGCGATATGTGTATTAGATGAGCCAACAGGTGATTTAGATTCAAAAACAGGAGTTATGATTTTAAACCTTCTTAGAGATTTAAATAAAAGAGGAGCAACCTTTATTGCGGTAAGTCATGATGCTGCCGTTTCTGAATTTGCAACAAGAGTTTTTCATATGAGAGATGGAAAGCTTACTCATGAAGGGAAAATAGGTGGCTTAAAAGAAACTGAGATTATGCAACTTAAAAGAAAGCAAGAAACCGAAATAAATAAAGAAAAGTGTAAAAGTAAGATTTTCCAGTATCTTTATGCAAATCAGGGAAAATTAGAAATTCCCTTAAGTGATATTAAAAATAGTATTCCCAATTCTATAATTATGAATTTACCAGAACACTTTTATGATATATTGCAGGAATTAATCGAAGAAAACAATTTTTTTGGAAGAATTGAAGGAGAGCTATTAATTTTAAATTAAAATTTCTTTAATAGGGGTTAAATCAAAATCTAAATTATTTTAAGTCACATGACACACATTAAGCTAATCTTTAAATATGCGTTTCTAGATTTAAGAAAACAAAAGATTAGAACTGTATTAGCTATTATAGGATTGCTGATTTCTATAGGACTTCTTACTGTAGTCTTATTTTTATCAGATTCTATTGCAGTGGGTTATGCAGACTTTTTATCTATAGATTCTGGAAATCAAGATGCCGTAATCTCCGTAAGGCATTATAATGAAGAACCCAGTAATAGATCATCATACTTTGATTATTATCCAATAATTGACAAAATTCAGAATACCTCCAATGCTATAGAATATTTTATTCCAAGAATGGATATACAGGGAACTGTTAAGAATAATTTAACAAATGAAGATGAATGGACTACAATTTCAGCAATTAACTTTTCTCTAGAAAACACGATAAATTTTGGGAATTTTATATCTCCAATTTCTAATGAACCCCTTGATCTAGACGAATTGCCTTTAGATCATTGTGCAATTTATTATGGATTTAATGATATTATTAAATATTCTGAAAATGATACTATCGAAATTAAAATGCAACTGAGGCATGGAGATACAACGTTAAACAGGACAAAAAATCTGACGATAGGTAAAATTTTTGATTTTAACTTAAAATGGCCGGCAGAATATCGTAATAAGAATCTAATTATAGTTGATATTAATACACTTTATCAGTATTTTGGGTTTGGAGAATTTGAAGGAAAATGCAGTGATTTAGTATTAACTTTAAAAGATAGTAGTCAACTCTATGATATTAGGAATTTTGAAGGTTCAAAAATTATTGTGAAGAATATTATTGCCGATATTCAAATAGCAATAGGAATTAATGAATACAATATAGATTTACCTAAATTACGTACTTTAGGATTTGCTGAATTTTTAAGTGTATTTATAGTTATAATTTTTGTTTTTGTATCAATTGTGGCTATGATGATTTCTGGGGTACTTATTAATGGGATCTTAAAGACTTCTGTAGAAGAACGAATTAGAGAATTCGGGATATTCCGAACTTTAGGTGTGAATAAAAGATATAATTTAGCTATAGTATTAATGCAAGGTTTTTTATTATGTAATTTTGGGGCTATTTCAGGAATTGTCACAGCATTTCTTCTTTCTAATTATGTAATAATACCTTTTGCAAATACAGTAGTTGCACAGAGTATGTTAGGTTTTGGTACGATACCTTTCTCTTTTACTTGGACGTCAATTTTTATATCATATATTATGGGTCTTGGTGTGGGAATGATAGTCAGTATCGCTCCTGCTTATAAAGTGATGCGTCTTCAATTAATTGAATCAATTCACCCTTATCGCCATGAAGATACATTATATCATTTACAAAAAAAGGCTACAGTCAACTATAAACTAATTTTAGTTGGAATAATCCTAGCATTTAATGGAGGGTTTGTTTTTTATGTGATTCCAAGAATAATGGTTTCAAGCGACATGACGTTATTCGCGGGAACATTGATAGCAATATTGCTAATATTTAATATTGGTTTAACGCTTGCAGGATTGGGATTAATACCTGTGATATTAAGGCTGGTAATTGAACTATTTCGACCATTAGCAAGAAAATTACATAATGTTATTAAGATTTTTGTTTTTCGATATCAGCGAAGAAATTCGAGTACTATCATGATTTTTGCATTGTCGTTCTCATTTGTTATTTTTACTTCATCTCTTATTAACACTTTATCGGCACAAGTAGGTGCTATGACTAAATTAAGGTTTGGATCAGATCTAGTTATTGAAACTACCGGATGGGAAGAACCTGAAGATGATTTTACAGGTATATTTGGAGGGGGATCTTTTAGTCCAATGACCAGTGAGGGGAGTTCTACTAAACCAATTTTCGATTCATTAGAAATACAGAATTTTGATACTTCTATTAACCCAAATAGAATCATTACCACTGAGTTTGAAGAAGAATTGTTGACTATAGAGGGTATTGAGAAAGTATCGTCTGTGTTAGCAAAACCTTATCAGTTAACTCAAATTTATGCTGAAGAAAATAAAGAATTTGTTGCAGAAATGGGTGATTATACAGGATTAACTACCCAAGAAGTAACATTAATTGCAATTGATGAGGAATACCTTTTTACTGTAAAAAGTAAATATATTGAAATGACTTCGGGAAATTTAGAAAATGCTTTTAACAATCTTTTTCATAATAATCAAACATATACTTGCATTATTTCTGAAGCAATTTCAATAGATATGGCTTTATTGGTCGGGGATAATGTTCGAATTGTTATCCAGAGAGGAGATGAATTGGAAGTTTATCCTTTTTTAATTGTTGGAACAGCTAAAAGCATGCCTGGATTTTCTCAAGAGTTTGGAGCATCACCAATGAGTGCACCTAGAGGTGGTGTGTTAATCTCTCAAGCAATATATATTGAAATTATGGACATTCCTCCAGTACCTTATTTAGATCGGATTTTTATTAAACTTCGAGAAGATAAGTTATCAGAAGCTCAACATATTGAAGAAATTATTGATGAATCCTACCAAGCAGATTATAATTATGAATTATCCAATCTGGCAAGGAGGGTAGCGCAACAAGAATCAGCGTTTTATGTTCTAGACATTCTTTTTACTCTTATAGCTCTTACTACAGTATTTATATGTATTTTTGGATTGCTATCTTCGTCATATTCGACGATTATTGAAAGGAAAAAAGAAATCGGTATAGTTAGAACCTTAGGTTTAAGAGGGAAAGAAATTAATCGTTTATTTATACTTGAATCCTTAATAATTATGTTTAGTAGTGGAACCATAGGAATTGTTGTGGGGTGGTTAACAGCATGGCTAGTAACATCAAATTTGATGGGTACTTTAGTAGGCATGCCAAATGTGTTGTATGTTCCTTGGTTCAACATTGTATTAATTTATGTTCTTTCTGTTATTATGATCTTTTTTGGATTGAAAATATTATTAAGAAAAGCCAGAAAGAAGAAAATTGTTGAAATTTATAGAGAGACACTTTAGGGGGCCTAAAAATATTGAGTAAAAATAAAATGGTAATTAGTTTTATTCTGATTCTAATAGTATTTCTTACGCCCCTAAATTTAAGTTTAAATTTTAACAACAAAAGGATAGATTTAGAAGAAAATAACTTAATAGACAAGAATGAGAATAATTTAAAACTATCTGATATTGCTGGATCAGATCTTTATGCTGAAAGTATTAATGCATATGTGGCAGGTAATAAATCTACAATAAAGCAATCTCTTTTTACAAATGACACGAATATCCTTTCTCAATTTGATTCTAATGATCCTGCTTTCTATAAGTGTAATATAATTATAAGTGCTTCTAATGGAATTAATCCAGATATCCTCCCAACGATATTAACAGAAAGTGAAATCCCTTCTCAATTTGCTATGGGATTCAACAATTTTGTAGGGTTTCTTTATTATGATGAGGATTTAAATGCTGATGATGCAGAATTAAGAGCAGAGAGAGCACTTGAGATAATTAAAAGAAAATTTTTGATTGATCTTATAATGGTTAATGTATCAGAACCGAATTTTTTTCCTTTTATTGGTTCTTGCCCTAATTGGGAGTGTTTTCTTAGTGAACTTACAAATAATTTCCCAATGGATGGATATTGGAAAGCATTAGATGTTAATCGTCTAACTAATCAAACATATATAGAAAATCATCATATTTCCTCAACTTTCATGCTCCTGAATTCATTAGATTTTTTTGAAGGAGATTTTGATATATCAACAGATCAAGTAAATTTCAACACAGAATCTATAGATTTATCGTTCTTAGAAAATTTAGAATTGGAAAACCTTATCGATCAATTGGATGCTGCATTAGAGAATTATGGAGATTTATTTAATGCTACAATTTCAGAAGAAGAATTAGAACAATTTATTGAAATCTTCAGTTCACTTACACTTACGAATGATTCGCATTATACAAGTATATCAATCCAATATGAAGGCTTGGATGAAGGAATACAAAGAATTAGCAAAAACCAATATAAATTCAATTTATGGGATGCATTAGGGTATAAAGGAGAAGCTTTAGGGCCAAGTGAAAAAATATACATTGCATTATCAGGTGCTTTCATGAGTGAGATCAAAATAAATTTATTATGTACGGACGTTATTGATGCCACTCCTTTAAATTTTGAACTTTATGATTACCTTTTAGAACAAATAGGATTACTTTTTTATCTTGCAGGGATTGACTTTAATGTTCAAGAACTGGAAGATTATTCATTTGAATTATTTTGGGTTAATGATGGAGGAATTAAACGATCTTATGTTAAACCCGTTAATCTACACGATTCAACTGATATCATTAATATGCTACAACAATTTGGATTTCAAGGCTTTTCATTTATTCCAACAGGAATTGTAAATCCCCTTGAAGATTTTTCAATTACTTATAATATTTCCAATTCAGAACCCAATCTATTACTTAAAAAAGAATTAATTGGAGAAAATGCATCATATGGAGCATTTCAAAACTTCTCTTACTATATTTCAGCGAAAAATGTTGGAAATGTAACTACTTGGGGTGTACCTACTCCAATTTCAATAGAACTTGATTACTTTTTCCAAATATTAAGTCCATTTTTCTGGGAAAATCTTAAAAATGATATGTGGAATGTTATTAACATTGAATATCCAAATCAATATGATTCTTTAGAAGATTTTTTTAATTTCGATGAAGACCCTCGAATTTTCTATTTTGATACCTTTGGTGTAGGCATTTTTGATACTTTTTATCCCAATCCTCTTAATATTACAAATTTATGGCCTTATAATAAAGATGCTGATGAAATCATTAATATAGTCTACCCTGCAAATCCCGGATATTTCGTTTTTCCTGCTAGCACCGTTAAAGAATTATTAACGAATAATAATAGTATTTGGAATGATGAGAATTGGAGATTAAGTCCTGGAGAGATTATCTCTTACCAAGTTGATAATGTTTCGATTTCAAATTTAGATACGTTTACTCCTTTTAATAGAAATAACTTTTCAATTGATATGGCTCCAGAAACTCCTGAAATTATTTCAGGGACATCATTAAGTGGAACAATCCCAGAAATGGCATTATCAAACGATAACGAAAGTTGGATAATCGGTTCTGTTAATAAATTTCTAGAAGAAAGAATTGAGCTCAATTTTATTTTCAAGAACGATACAAATATTGATTTTGTTAATAATACGTTAGAAAGACTTTCTATCATAATAAATCTCACCAATCCTGACAATTTAGAAGCTTTAAATTTTGAAATTTTTAATTTTACTTCAGAAGAATTTCGAGATATGAGTCCATATTTAGATTCGATTATAAATAATACTTGGACATTCTCATTTGTGAATGATAATAAAAGTCTAGATTGGCTTTTTTATCCATTAGATATTGAAAATTATACAGTTCTTTTTAAAATCTTATGTTCTGATTCAGAACAGTTTAATATTTCAATTAATGATCTGGACATTGAGTTTTCCAAAAGGGACATCAATTTTAATGAAGACTCAGGATCTAGAGTCGTTTATGGCTCTTTAACTGGTAATGTTCAATTTGAGAGGCGATCTAATTCAATTCCACTTAGTACTTATAATGCCGCATCAATAATAGCCACATCACATCTAACTAACTATAGTTCAAAACTGGGAGATTTAAATATATATACTATTACTTGTAAGAATATTGGCTCTAATCTTGCCAAAAATGTAACCGTTTCTTTATTAATTCCTGGTATAATTGATAATGTTAATAATTTTACACTCCAAAATAGTAATTTGATATATTATTTATCTAAACTTGCTCCAGCTGAAGAAATAACATTAAATTTTACATTTTATGTACCAAATACAATTTCGATAAGTGAAACCTCAATTTTTTACAATAATCCTGAAAATATTGAAGGAGGTAATTCTTCTAGAATAATTAGTTTGACGAATGAGGTTTACGTTTCTGCACCTTTAGACTATGAGGATTTATTCCCATTTGTTAGAATAATTGAGATTAATTATAATAACAATGAATCAAATTCATTTAATAATGCTCCTGGGATAGGGGATATCTTTAATCTAACAGTAAATCTTAAGAACACGGGTCCAAATGGGTTTGAAATACCAGATCTCAACATCTCAATGAATGATCAATATGGTGATCTAAAGAGAGTAGATAATAACACACTATATTTTAGAAATATCACTTATAATGAAATTATTTCTTTTAATATTACTTTAAAAAAGATAGGGTGGAGAGGATATTATTATCCTCCTATAAATTTTATTGAAAGTTCAGAAAGTAGGGCGTTGCAGATTTCTATATCATCATTCAAGATATTAGGGGTAATTAATTTTTCAATAAGTAAATCTGTGGATAAAAATCAAATAGAAATTGGAGATATAATAACTGTAAGCATTGTAGTGGAGAATACAGGAACTGTAAGCATTGAAAATATAAAAGTCAATGATATGATTAGTTATTCTCAACTAGAATTTTCTTTGATAGAGGGAAAATTAGTTAATTTAATTGATTCCTTAGATCCAGGTGAAAAAGTTATGTTCAATTACACAATCAAGGGGAAAAAACAAGCTTTTGTAAGTTTAAAACCTGCAAATATAAAATTTTACTATTTTCATGAAAAAGAAGTGATATCTAATATTGTTAATATAAAAATTATAACTCCAAAATTTAGACAATTTTATTTTATAGCTTTACCGTGTTTAGTAGTTTTCATAATTTTAATTGTATATATTTGGCAAATTAAAAAATACAAAAAGAAAAGAAGGGAATTCCAAAGATCTGAGATGCACATTTTTGAACTTAGCTCAAGAGAAACAATTCTCAAGATAGAACGTACCCTAAGAGACAGGTTAAGCATTTTAGCTAATAAATCTAAAGAAAAAATTATTAGTTTTGATTCAACTGAACCAATAGACAAATCAATGACTAGTAATGAATAGAGGGGATTTGAAATGAGAAAAAAACAATTTCGCTCCATTTTTATATTAATAATTCTGGTATTTTCATTTTCTAGCTTATTCCTTAATAATTCACAATTAAAAGGGTTCTCAAGTGAAATTTTGGAGGACAATCAAAATGAAACTACCCCTAAAGTCTCAAGTGGTTATAATGAAAATATTATTGTTTTTTTCAATAAATCATCATACAATAACACAGTAAAAAATACGTTTATATCTTACGGAGGTACAATTAAAACAGAATGGAATAATAAATTCAATTCTATATCTGGTTTTGCTGGAGTTATGCCAAATGAAACAAAAATAATATTATTTCAACAAGATTTTCCAGATGCAAATATTGAAAATAATGAGCTTATAGAAGCTCAAATGAATTACGCTTCTATTCAATCTGGCGCTATCAATTCTACATGGTATTTAAATGGACTAAAAGGTAATACTAATTCTTCTGTAGCAGTATTAGATACAGGAGTTAATCCTAATCATAATTTTTTTCCAAATGGATATAATCTACTTGATTTTAGCAGTGACATTATAGGTTGGGAAAATTTTATTGATACAGAGCCTATATCTGACGATAATGGCCATGGAACTTTAATATCTTCGATTATTTCTGGAACTGGTAAAGATCCATATGACTCTAATAATCCCTCGATAATTAATATCCAAGGAAATTATTCTCATACAGAATTATTCGATGAATACTCTCTTTCAAAAAACTATACATTAAAAATCTTTTCTTTTAATGCTTCAAAACCAGATACGAATATTTCAATTTATTCAATATGGGATTGGGAAGTTGGTGGAATAGATGGATTTTGGTTTGAATTGTATCAAAATGATACTTTAGTTAAATCTTCTTATAATGCAACTCGTAATATATATTATAATATAAATCATACTTTTAACCAGAACACACTAGGAGTTTATGATATATATATTAGATATCATAAGACGCTTTTAAGTAAACCAGTTTTTTCATTCAATACAACAGTATCTTATTTCCCCGAAGGTTATATTGAAAATAGAAATCATTTTACAGGTATTGCAAATGCTACAAAAATCGTTGCTTATAAAATTTTAAATCATTCAGGAAAGGGTTATACTTCTGATTTAATCTCAGCTCTCGCAAGCGTAATACAAAATAGGGATGGATACCATATTGTTAGTGTTTGTTTAAGTGTTGGTACTTTAGGAGAAGATGTGGTAGCTGTTAATGCTGTTATAGACGAGGTAATAGAGAATGGAATAATGGTAGTTATTGCTGCTGGAAATACGGGTGTAGAAGTTTCGGATTCTTTAAACAAATTGGCTGAAAATAAAAATGCAATTGTAGTTGGTGCCATAAATGATAAAGATCAGGTTGCTTCTTACAGCAGTATGGGAAAAGAACTTGAAAACATTATCAAACCAGATATTGTTGCTCCTGGTGGTAGTAAATTGCCAAGTCATCGTTCAATAATTGGTGCTAATGGCGAGTTCGATAAAGCTACCCCAGCTTACGGCACTTCAATTGCGACTGCCATAGTTTCTGCTGCTATCAATATTTTAATAGAGGCAGGGTGGAATAACTGGAATGAATGGAATAATTTAAGTTTAACAAAATGGGTCAAGCACATTAAAGCGTATTTATTAATGACGGCCTCAGAAACTAATCTTGAAAGAGAGGATGACCCATCAACTACAGCTGATGAGAGTGAATACTCGCCATCTTTATCTCTTGCTCCTTTGACTATTGGCTTAAAAGATATTCATGAAGGATATGGAAGATTAAATATCCAGGCAGCTATTGATGCTTTAACTAAAAAAATAGGGATTAACAGCTCCACAAATGGAAACTTAATAAGTTCTCAAGAAAATCCTCTTGGAACACACGTGTTTGCTCGCCAAATCATATTAAAGAAAGATATTCAATATTCATTTAATTTATCAGTAGTAGACACAAACGCTAATTTTCGTATGTTTTTGTTTTCGAATGAATCAAATCAATATGGTGAGCCAATTCTGCTACAATCTTCTAGAAAATTGTATGGCGATTTTGATCATTTCTATTTCACCCCTAAACAAAATCAAACTAATTGTATTATCACTATAAAAGCAATTGAAGGAATGAGCGATTTTACATTGAATATTTCAACTGTTAAAAACAACGATAGCCCTGAATTAAGAGTCCCTGAAATAGATTATATAGGAGGTTCGAAAAATACAACAATTATGAGTGAACAAGAATTTTTGGGTTATGAACCAAATAAGAATTATAGTATAGATAGTTATAGGTTTTATATCGAATATTATGATAATGATACTTCCAATGTTCCCCCACAAGAAGTTTATGTATCTATTATAGGAACATCTAAAAACTACACATTAACTCAGCTTTTCCCTCAAGATAACAATTATACTGATGGAGCAGTATTTAGGAGCGATTATATTCAATTTCCTAAACCTGAAACATATCAATATTTTTTTATTGCCAGTGATGGCAAAAACAAGACAGGATATCCAGAAACCGGATACCTAAAAATTACAATTGAATTTCCAACTGATAGCATCCAATTCCCACATCGTCATAGTTTTAATGAAGGAATTGGAAATTGGAGTTATACTGGTACCGGATGGGAATTACTTAACCAAAGTAATATAAATGATAACAGATCAAGAATATATGAGGATTCATGGAATTCTTTATATTTTGGTATATATCATAATTATCCACTAAATTATACATATCAACCTATTAATTTAGTTGAAGATCCATTTCCAAATGGCTCTTTAATTAGTCCATTATTTAATTTAACGAGTCTTAATGAAAATACTACACACCCTTACGCAAAATTTGGATTTAGAGTAAGTATTAATGCAGGCGACTTTATTTATTTACAAATAAATCTAAATTGGACTGGATGGATAACTTTAAGAACATATACTAATATAGAACAAGAATGGTTTTTGGAGGAAATTAATTTAACTCAATATATAGGGTATTTTATCCAATTTAGGTTTGAAACTTCTCTAGATGATACTTT
>CAZBNW010000025.1:17552-27433 GCA_964493385.1 uncultured archaeon
TGAATTTGATTATGAAATTACTTTACAAAATGAATATTATGAACCTGAAGATCAGTTAGATAGGTGTATTGTATCAATATCAAAAGATTTTGGTGAAACTTGGATAGTACTTAAGGAATTTACATACGACAGTGAAGATCTTACTGGAAGTAAAAGATTGGAGATTTCTCAGTATTCCAATGAAGATATAATGATAATGTTCACTTTACATTCAAATGATAATGTAATTGGATTAGGATATGGTTGGTTGCTATCTAATATATATGTAGGTTATGATAAATCAACAGATTTTATAGCTCCTGAAATTGAAATACTTAATCCTGAACCTGATATTGCAGTTAATTCAATTATTATGATTGAAGCAAATATCACAGATAATGTTGAATTAGATGAGTCAAGAATTTATATACTTCTTAACAATAAGAGTGTTGACCTGCATAGACTCACATTTAATAGTACTACAAATATTTTAGAGTTTAATTGGAATACTGCTCAATATAATGATGGGATATATGAAATTAGAGTAGTAGCCTTTGATGAAGAAGGAAATAAAGCAGAGTCATTTATAACCGTAACTGTAAATAATGTGAGATGGTGGCAAATATGGGGTCCATATATTATAATAATCATTATTGTAGTAATTGCGGGAATAACAATATATATTATTTCTGAAAAGAAAAGAAAAATATGGATTAACAAAATTAGGACCACTCGTATGGAAAAAATAAAGCTTAAAGATTTTGATAAAGATCAAGTAATAAAACAAATAGAATTAATCGAACATGAAGAAGAGTTGAAAAGACCTTTAACTTTATATTGCAAATCTTGTAGATCCTGGTTTTTATCTTCGAAGTTTGATATAATCTGTCCTGTTTGTGAGCATGATCAAATATACGCAACATACATTTGTTCAAACTGTGGAAAAATTTACTTTAAAGATGAACCAGGAGAAAATTATTATTGTAAAAATAAAACTTGTGAAGGTGTGAGATTAATAAGAAGGAAAAAAGAAGATATCCAAGAACTTTTAGCTAAAGAGGGAAAAATTCTAAGGGAATTTAAGAGTAAGAAAAAGAAATTTAGCATTTTAGACATATAAAAGAATAATTAAGAATTGATAAGAAAGGAGTATGGAATTAAGGAATTTTTTATATAAAATAAGAAAACGGATAAATCTGCAATTCTTCAAGCATTCTTGGCTTGATCTCAAACGAGATAAAGCAAAAGCCATCTTTGGGATATCTGGTATAGCAATTTCACTATTTTTATTAACTACTATTGGAATGCTAAATGATACAGTGAATTATAATTACCTATTATATGTGACATCGACAACTGGGAAGAGCGATATAATGATAACGCGTACAATCCAAACAGACTTAACATTTAATCCTTTTTATGACGAGAATATTATTAATAACGAATTGAAGGATATTGAAGGTGTCGAAGAATTATTTCCGCGTAATATGATGTTGGTTGAAACGTCTTCAGATAAAATAAATACGAGCGGTTTTCTAGAGCTATATGGCCTTGACTTTATAAAAGAAGCTACAAATGGTAATATAGGAGATTTAGTCATTGTAGATGAAGAAGGAAAAGAAACTCATGAGATCTATGACCGTGAACCAAACAATGGTGAATGTGTTATATTATGGAACGCTGCAGAACTCCTTAACGTGAGCAGAGGAGACATTATACATATAGAATACCAAAATTATGAATTAAATTTAACAATTGTTGAAATTTGTATTCAAGAACTTAAGTTCATGCAATTTGAAAATACTTTAATTATAGTAAATTTACAACAATCTCAAGCCTTTTTACAGCGAGAGGGTCAAATAAACTTTATTGTTGGGACTATTAAAAATCCTAAATCTGTTTACGATGCTAGTGATTTAACGAGAACAACTAGGACACTTCGAATGATTGGTGCAAGGATACAAGAAAGGCTGGACCTTAACGAGTTTACTGTAAGTTTACCAAAGTTAGAGGAACTTGAAGGAGGTGAATTCTTATTAATGATGGTGACAATAATGTTCTGGTTTATTACAATTCTTTCCACACTTATAACAGGTATTTTAATAAACAGCATTTTATCTACCTCTGTTGAAGAAAGAATAAGAGAATTTGGTGTTGTTCGAGTAGTTGGAAGTAAAAAGGCGTACTGTGTAAAGATGGTTTTATTTGAAGGATTGATGTTAGGGTTGATTGGATCGATTATTGGAATGATACTTGGGTTCACAATGATGAAGCCAATTGCACAAGGTTTATTTCCTCTATATCAGTTTCAATTTGAGTTTGCTGAAGTAGAATGGATTATTCAACCAGATACACTTATATTGACATTTTCAATAGGGACTTTTGTATCCTTAGCAATAGCTTTATTACCTGCTCTTAAAACAGCGAAGATAGATATTATTAAATCAATTACGCCATTTCAAACTAAGGAAGAAGGTTGGGAAATTAAAAAAGAAGGGAGTATGAATGTTAAAAGTTTTCTTACGGGTATTGCAATTGCTACCATTGGAATGATAGTTTTCGTCTTAATGCCAAATATTTTTGTCACAGGTGATTTTATGCTAACATCAGCACTTTTTATTGGATTGCTTGCTGCTATTGTAATCGGATTAGTCTTTACATCAGTAGGAATAATCCCATTAATTCAAAAATTATTTTTAGGCATTATTTCACCTGCTATAAAAAAATATAGTAGGATAATAAATATTTCGTTAAGACGATATAGAAGACGTAACACGAGCACTGTGATTATGTTTGCCATTAGTTTTTCATTCATTTTCTTTCTTACAAGCGTAACTGAAATGGAATCAGAAAATATGGATCTAAATTTAAGATTCCAATATGGATCAGATCTAGTTTTAATGAATCAAGATTTATATAATCCAGAAAATGCGCTAACTCTTGAAATGGTTGAAGAGTTAGAGAGTCTGTCAGGAGTAGATAAATTAGCAATTTCTCTTCACAATACATTTGATCTTCAAGCCACTTTAGCAACAATTTTTGAAATAAGTGAAGGACAAGTAGGCTTAAGTGGTGAATCCACTGAACAAATGATGACTATGTTTCAATTTTTTGGAGAGGAAGACGATTCAAAACTGAAGACAACTGCGGGAGACATGATGGATTTTGATGTTGTAGAGGCAGGTTTTATAGGTATAAATGAAGATTTTGTTGATTTAATAGATAAAGATTTATTAATTTGGAAAAGTGATGGTAGTAGTACTAGTTATTCTTTTAATGAATTATTTATCCATAATAATACCTGTATTATTGCCAAATCCATTGCAGATTATATAGGAGTTAAAGAAGTAGGGGAATATATTCGTATAACATTTTATAAACCAGAAGATTATAAAGATGGTCCATTGGGTCCAGGAAATGTTACATTATTTCGCGTGGTAGGAATTTCAGGGGGGATTCCTGGATTTTATAACTTTCGAAGCAATGAAATGTCTGCTAATGGTGGAGGTGTAATGGTCTCATTAGAGAATTACATGCGCTTGATGAAAATTGAAAATCCTGGAGAGCCTAACATGATAGTTGATAAAATGTTTATAAATCTAGTTGATAAAACCGAAGAAAACATCAAAGAGACTAAAGATGATATTCTCACGATGTATCAAGAAAAAGATATAATTATTGATGATGCAATTTCTAAAATTAACTTTTTCGAGACGATGACGGAAAGGCAATCCTTCCTCATGGAACTGATACTAACATTCACGGTAATCATTAGTATTTTTGGTCTTGTTAGTAGTATGTATGCGGTTATTTTAGAGAGAAAATTTGAAATTGGGATACTTAGATCTATGGGTATGAAATCTAGAAATGTCAGAAATATGTTTTTAATAGAAAGTATGATAACATTACTTTCTGCGGGCGTCATGGGAACAATTATTGGAACTTTCACAGGGTATCTACTTGAAAGCACAATGGCTCTTATGACCGAGATGCCTATAATATTTTCTATTCCAATGGACACCTTATTAAGAGTGTTTATATTATCAATCGCTTTTGCATTTCTAGGAACTTATGCGATTCTAATTAAATACTTTTACAAGAAGAGTATTATGGATATATTCAGACAAACATTTTAAATTGGTAATCGCAACCTATTCAATTCTTAAAAACATTTTAATTTTCTTTAAAAAATTTTATTCAATTATTTAATGCTGTTTCAATCTAAATCGACAAAATATTTATATAAGCTAAACCTAAAATTATAAATTTCAAAAAAAGATATTAAAAAATAAAATAAGGTATTTCAAAATGGAAACTGGAAAAATTACAAGTTTAGTGGCAGGAATAATAACCATTCTCGCTACTTATGTGTTTTCTTGGTATACTATGCTCATCCCGGCACCCATACCAATATTTCGTTCCAATGGTTTAGGGATAATAACAAATGTTCCAGACTTGTTCACCCAAGCTGATATTTATGGACCTTTATTAGGTATGCCTGGATTTGCAGTTTATATTGTTGCTGGCTTTCTTATCTTTTTTTTGGTTTCTGGTATTATACAAATAATTGGTATAAAAAGCCGAGCTGCCGCAATTGTAGGTTCTGTTATGCCGATTGCTATAGCTATAGCATTGCTATTTAGTATTGGTGATATACTTAATAAGGTAACATGGATACACTATGTTTTCGGTACTAACCCACTTGGAATATTTCCCTTACAAATACTACCTAATGATTTAGTGGATATAGGAGGCTATTTATTATTTGTTGGTGGGGGCCTAGGTATAGCTAGTGCATTTTTACCTCGAGGTTAAAAAGAATTACTCTACCTTTTTTTTTATTATCAGAAAATCCTAAAGGTATAAATAATAATTTTCTAATAAGAAAGTGTTCTAATAAGTATTTTCTTTTAGAAACTTGATAAATTTTCTCCAAGCTTTTCCCCTATGAGAAATTTTATTTTTTTCCTCTGTTGTCAGTTCCGCAAATGTCTTATGTGGTATAACGTTGGGAAGAAAAATCGGATCAAATCCAAAACCACCTGAACCTCTTATAGTTTTTGAAACTTTCCCATAAACATTTCCTTCAAAAAATAAGTTTTTATCAAGAGGTTTAAAATAAAGCGCTATTACTGAGGTAAAATGAGCTTGAGTCATTTCAAAATCATTTATTAATCTCAATATTCCTTTATTGCCAATGGTCTTCATAATATATGAAGAATAAACTCCTGGAAAACCATTGAGAGGTGTATCCACAAAAAACCCAGCATCTTCTATGAAATAAGACCCATCTATTTGTCCTATTATACTTTCTAATTTGTATAATGCCACTTCCTGAATAGATCCTGCTTGAATTTCAATTGTTGTAGTATTTTTATGTTTTAAAATATAACTGAGATTTTCTTTTTTGAAGAGATTGGATATTTCGTTATATTTATGGATATTTCCAGTTACAAAATAAATAATATTTTGATCCTTGTTCATAATTACTATAATAGCTTAAGATTTATTTAGATATTCGAGTTCTATAAAGATTGAATCATTTGTAATAATTAACATTCCAAAAGTTTATTTTTTATATTTCTTTATTTATTTTATACTAAATCTTATAAGAACTGCAACATAAAAGGAAGAAAGCAAAAATGGCTCGGATGCATTCTCGAAAGCGAGGAAAAAGTGGTTCGCGACGCCCAGCGAGATTAGAAAAACCAGTATGGGTAGAAGTCTCACCCGAAGAAGTTGAAAACGAAGTCGTCAAATTAGCAAGAAAAGGACATTCAAAATCTATGATAGGCGCGATTATGAGAGATTCCCGAGGTGTACCATTAGTTAAAGTTGTCGCTGGTAAAAAGATTAGTCAAATCCTAAAAGAAAATGATATCGAAGCAGCCTTGCCAGAGGAACTCGCTAACTTAGTAAAAAAAGCTTTAAATATAAGAAAGCATCTCGAGGCAAATCATAAAGACCTTGAAGCTAGAAAGGGATTGAATAGGAATGAGAGTAAGATATATCGATTAATAAAGTATTACAAAAAGAAGAAAATTCTACCACAAGATTTCAAATACGATCCCGAAAAAATAAGAACATTAGTAGCGAAATAGGTGAGAATTTAAAGTGAGTTCAAGAGCAAGGAAAAAAAAAATAAAAACAAAGAAGGTTTCATTCAAAGATAAGGATTGGTACAAAATTTTTACACCCCGTATCTTTAACAACAAAGAAATTGGAGAAGTAATTGGTACGGAAAACACCATAATAGGTAGAACTGTTGAGGCGTTAATGTATGATTTTACTAGACAATATAGAGACATTAGTTTGAAATTAAATTTTAAAATTATCGATATTAATGAAGAAGCAAAAAAGTGCAATACATTATTTCAAGGTCATAGTTATACAAATGATTATGTTAGGTCCTTGATAAATAGGGGAAGTACAAAAATACAAACAATACTTAATCTTACAACTAAAGATAATTATATTTTTCGTGTTACAATGATTTGTACAACAATTAGAAGAGCAAGAAATAGCCAACAGGTTTTAATTCGAAAAATAATGAGTGAAATATTAAGAGAGTTTGCTAAAAGCTTAGATCATGAAAAATTTATTGCAGGGATGGTATATGGAGAATTTCAAAATCAAATTTTAAGAGTTGGTAAGACTATATATCCATTATCAAGCTCTGTGATAGTTAAGAGTAAGCTAGTATCTATACCTGAAGGAGGAGAAGATAAGGAAATCCCTGATGATCAATTCGAAATTGTAGAAGTCGATGTAAAGAGATCCAGAAAATCAGAAATAAAAAGATCTGAAAGAATTAATGTAAAAAAGCTTATGCAATCCAAGAGTAAAACTAGATCCGCTGATAAAGAAGAGGAGAGTAATTCTACAGAAGAAAGTAAAGCTGAAGAATCAAAAGAACCTATCACTGAATAAAACCTAAATAATATTTAAGCTCTAAAAGCTTATTACTTTTTAATATTAAATTTTTAAAGATTAGTAAGTTATTTACTTATAGGGAAAATTAATATTTTTAGTTAAATAATTATTTTAATTTTAATATACTATTAGAAGTGGTATTTATGTCTACTCAAGAAGGAAATCGGAATAATCCATACACTTTTGATGATTATTTATTTGTTAGAGATCAGTATAATTATTATAAAGACGATGAGTTTTTACAAGTTCTCGTAAAAAAATATGTCCCTGAAGATGAATATGAAAAAATCGATAGAGATCTCCGTGCTTTATCTGATTATGTCTCTTTTAGATTTCGAAATCTTGCTGATAAAGCAAATGAACTTGAAAACAGAATAAAGATCACAAAAGTCAAACATTATGATGCACATAATCATCGAATTGATCGTATAGAAAGATGTTTAGAAACTGAAATTTTAGAACGAGAAGTATTTAGCCTTGGACTTTTCGATCCAACAAGAAATACGCCATGGAGTAGATTTATTAAAATGTTTTTGTTATATGAGAATGGAGAAGCAGGTGTAATGTGTCCTGTAGCATGTTCTCACGGAGCCGTTGAACTTATGCAAAAATATGAAGATACATTGAGCCTTGAAGCGAAAGAGATTCTCCATAATATTAGGGATGGAAAAAAAGGAGAATATGCAAGAGGAGCACAATTTGTAACTGAGATTCAAGGTGGAAGTGATGTTCCTGCCAATCTTGTTGAGGCTATTTTCGAAAAGGAAGAAGGTCCAGATGGAATTTCGAATTGTTGGAGGTTATATGGACAAAAATTCTTCTGTTCTGCAATGCACGCAGATTATGCTGTTGTTACAGCAAAACCAAAAGGAGTCCCATCATCAACTAAAATTGCTGCGTTTGCAGTGCCCTCTTGGCTCCCTGGAAATAAAGAAAAGGAAATAAGAAATTCGTTTACTATAGATCGGTTAAAACAAAAATTGGGTACAGCAGAATTACCTACGGCTGAAATTACCTATAATGGGGCTGTAGCATACCCTATTGGCCCTCTTGAAAAAGGATTAGCAAATATCGTAGGTATTGTACTTTCATTATCTAGACTTCATGTAGCTTTTGGTATGGCTGCTGGTGCTTTACGAGTTGCAAGAGAAGCAGTATTATTTTCACAATTTAGGACTGCTTTTGGAGTTCCCATTTCCTCATTTCCATTAATGATTAACCAGATAAATGATTTAGATCATTTCTCCAAAAGAACCGCTGCTGGAACATTCAAAATGTATTCAGAATATATTAATTTTGGAGAAGAACTGATAAGTGGAATAAGAGAATTAGAAAAGATTGATAATATCGAGGAACGTAAGCGCCGCTTCAGATTACGTGAATTGGTAATGCTGCAAAAAATTGTAGTAGCTGATGAAGCTCCAGCAATGATACGTAAAGCTATTTCTTTTTTTGGTGGTCATGGAATAATGGAAGATTTCTTATCTTTTCCTCGTCTTCACCGAGATTCTTTAATTATGGAACTTTGGGAAGGCCCACGGAATGTCCTTTTAACACAAATACATCGAGACCTTCAAAGAGTAAAAGATTGGTATTCTACTGATGAATTTTGCCGGGATTTACTTAAAGGAGCAAATTCAGATCTTATTGAAAAATATGTATCAAAATTCACCAGAATAATGTCTCATGATAGTCTTCTTAGAAATGATGAGGTAACTTTGGCAATTTGCCGAGATTGGGAAGAATTTTCTAATAAACTTTTTATTGCTTATGAAGAAATTGCACTCAGGGAACTTAATTATGAGGGTAAACCTCTAAAATTGTCGAAATTACTACGTGAATTTAAAAAAAGAGAATCCCCAAAAATACAAGTAGAAATGGTAGATCAATGATAAGCAAAGATACAGAAGTAAAAAATTAAAACGAATAACTTTTTTTTTAAATTACTGCTTTCATGAATAAAATTATTAATTTTATATGGTTAATTAATTTGGTCAAATTTTTTTATGATATCCCTAAGGTATTGTCTTAAATGTTTAAATGGCCTTAAATCTCCTGAAAATTCCCCTTGAAACGCAACATCTAAAGACATTTTTTTTTTTAATTGTTTAAAAATTTCTTTGATTTTATAAAAATTACCAGAAGCAATGAAATCTAATGAGTATTCATTAATATTTCCAAAAAAAATAATCTTTTTACCATCATTCTTTTCAGAGTCATTAATATGTATTTCTTTAATTTTCGTTTTAGCGCGGATTTGGGTGTTCATAGATATTGTTGCTAATTTAGCAGAAAGATCTGAGCTAAATAATTCAATATTCTCATTGGTTCTTTCTCTTTCTAAATTTCTCAGTAGATTTTTATCATACAATTGAGATATAATTGGTAATCCTTGAGCAGAAATACCAGCATACAATATTGCATTTTGTCCATTGTTATTCATTTTCTCATAGATTATTTCTTCTTCTAATGGTTCAAAATATTTGTCTTTTAAATAATCTATTATTAAATTAATCACTTGCTTAAATGTAGGTTCTTCTGAAACAAACTGTAATCTAGCAAGATCTTTATATTGGATATTAACTTGTTTACTGAATTCTTTTAACATTTTAAAAGCTTCTTGGGATCCAACATTAAAATTACCAACACTACAAAAGAATAAATTCTGACCGGCGTTTGTAACCATATGCTCAACAATAATCCTTTCTTTTCCTTTTTTTTTATTCTTTAAACAAATCTTTTTCAAACGCCAAGTATTTTTCGGGTTTATACTTCTCAGTAGCTTCTCAACAAATAAAACTATCTCAAAAGCATTATACTTTTTTTCATCTGAACAATATAGAATTTTATCTTCTAAAATAATAGTAAAACCCGAGATCATAGAAAAAACTTTAAGAAGTCAAAAAGTTAATTAATTAGATTTTATTATTGAAAAAATTATCTAATATATTAATTTTTTTTGATTTAAG
>CAZBNW010000026.1:0-25876 GCA_964493385.1 uncultured archaeon
AATTATTTATGTATTTCAAAACAAGAAACTGGTGCTACCTGTCTTGATTGGATTGTAGAACAAATTTTTATAAATGAGATGGAAAAATTTAAAGGGAGTTCTAATGAATTATATGCTTATTTAGACTCACTTATCGAAAGTACTGATGTTGGTGCCAAAAACCTCATTTTTACACCATGGATGTTTGGGGAAAGAAGCCCTATAAATAACCCAAATGTGCGAGGAGGTTTCTATAATCTAAGCCTTGAGCATAATAGAGATGATCTTTTGAGATCCGTTTATGAAGGGGTTGCATACAATATAAAATGGGCCTTAATTGTCATAGAAAACTTAATAGGTAAAGCTGATGAGATTTATTGTATTGGTGGTGGAGCAAAATCAGATGTTTGGTGTCAAATTCTATCAGATGTGCTAGAGCGAAAGATTATTCAAATGGAAGAACCTGCGTTAGCTGCTGCTAAAGGTTCTGCGATAATATCAATGGTTGGTTTAGGAATTTTAAAAAAATTTTCAGATGCTATTCCTTTGATTAAAATTAAAAAGACTTTTAATCCAAATGTAGAGAATAAGAAGATTTATGAAAAATTATTCAGTGAATATATACAAATTTATAAAAGAAATAAAGAAATGTTTAAGAACCTAAATCTCTGAAATAGGATTTAAACATTGCTAACTCATTTTTAATATCTTTTGTTTTTTCTATTTCTTTGTCATGACCTATGATTTTTGTGATAGTTTCATTTACAATTTCCATATCTTTATATGTCATAGGATTTTCATAGGATTGACTTTCTAAACTTCCTTCCCAAGACCTCAATTTTGGTATAGATTCAATATATCTTAAATTCCAATTAATTTTTTCTTTGTACACCTCCGTTAAGGGTTTTAAATTCGTATCGTCCCATCTTTGAATAACCCAAGGTGCATATTCATGTAATTTGTCAAAATCAAATTCCAAATCATTTCTCCATTCATATTGATGATCCCAATTTCCAACTGCCATATAATTCTCAATTCCCGATTTTTCAGGAGGAAAATATTTCCAAGAAGCTCGATTTATATTTTCATCTCTAAAAGACCTCCCTTCAGCATATTGGAAAAAAAAACCTAACTTTTCCTTAATTTGATGGTCTTCTTGGCTTAATTTCAAATAAACCTCAATTTGGGTGATGTCTATTTTGCTCTTTATTACTTGTTCTTGATATAACTTAAAAATTACATTTTTGGCTTCATTTGGATGGCATTTTCCAGTAAAAATCGGATAATATGTAAAACAATAAAAATCAGAATCAGATTCAGAGGTACCTTGATGGATTTCAACCCAACACTCAAGAGGCTTAATATAGACATTAGACTTTATAACGTTTATGATTAATAAAACGTCAGAAATCACACATACAAGGATAATAACGATAAATAAGATTAAATTAAAAAAAATGGACGCCAAAAAATATGATACTGCAATGTATATTAGTAAAAAGCCTGCAGTAAAAAAGAATGCGATAAGAGAGTTATAAGCTTCATGTTCCTTATCCTTTTTTGAATATAAAATAACTGGAGCATTCTCAATTACAAGATCTTTCCCGTATTCATTTATAAACTTTTGAAACTCAACTTTACTCCATTCAGAATCAGACATTTTCCAATCAGATGATATTTATTTATAATAATTTGATTTTATATCACAATAAAATTGCTATACTAAGAATAAAATAGATTTTGTCTATAAATTTATTTAAAAATTTCAGCAAAAAGATAAATATATTGCTAGTGGTTCAAGTGATATGATAATTACAATTTAGCAGATGATATAAATATAAAAATGAAATTTGCGAATCAAAGTTCCAAAAATAAATAATTCAACTCTCTTTTGAAATTTTTATTTGGCATATTATATTATAAATCTTGAAGCGTTTATGGTAGATTTTGAAGATTTTTTGAGCTTTTTAAGATCTCAAGATTATTATAGTGACCAAATCGTTCATATTGAGACCATTCCTGAAACCAAAGCACAATTTGATGAATTAAATAAGCCTTTAAAAAAAAGACTTCAACGTTGGCTAGATAATAACAATATCAGGTTATGGAGACATCAAGTTGAAGCAATCAATAATATCATTGAAGGTAAAAATACTGTAATCGTTACTTCTACTGCTTCTGGAAAATCTCTTTGTTACAATTTACCTGTTCTACAATCAATATTAGGAGATCCTAAAACTACAGCTCTTTACTTATTTCCGACTAAGGCATTAGCACGTGATCAATTTACTGTTTTATCAAAATTACTTCAAGAAACAAATATTAAGGAAAATAGAATCGGTGTATATGATGGAGACGTAGAACCAAACGAGAAAAGGCAGATTTTAGCTAATGCAAATATTATAATAACAAATCCTTATGGTTTACATTATTATTTGCCTTGGTTCAAACAAAAGTGGATTCGAATTTGTAAAAATCTAAAATATATCGTATTAGATGAAATACATGTATATAGAGGTATTTTTGGTTCTAATTTTGCCCTTCTAATAAGACGATTAAAAAGAATGCTTGAAAAATACAAAATAAAACCTTTATGGATATTATCAAGCGCTACAATCCATAATCCTAAAGAATTCGCCGAAAAATTAGTTGGTGAAGAGTTTTTTCTAGTTGATAAGGATTATTCTCCTTCTGGTGCTAAAAACGTGATTTTATGGGATTTACCCTATGATAATGTATCTAAAAAATATCGTTCAGCTCATCAAGAAACAAAAAATTTATTTGTTAGTCATTTGAGAAAAGGAATTCAAACACTAACCTTTACACTCTCTAGAAAAATGGCAGAACTCCAAGCTATTTGGACAAGAAATTCATTACCATCTCTAAAAAATAAAATTTTCAGTTATCGCGCTGGAATCAGTAAAAGAAAAAGAAGAGAAATTGAACAAAATTTCAAACACAAAAATATTTTAGGAATTAGCTCTACTAATGCACTCGAGCTAGGAATCGATATTGGTTCTTTAGATGCAACTATAAGCTCTGGATTTCCTGGTACAATTTCAAGTTTTAGACAACAAATTGGTCGTTCTGGAAGAGGTACTGATCTCTCAATATCAACTTTTATTCCAATGCAAAATCCTTTAGATCTATTTTATATCCATAACCCTAATAAATTATTTGGACCAATTCAAGAAGAAGTTCTAATCACGTTAAAAAACAAGTATATTCTTAAAAATCATATCTGCTGCGCAAGTAAAGAGAGTCCAATAAGAGTTGATGATTATTTAAAGTTTGGAATTCAGGAGAAAAATTTATTTGTTGCTTGTTTGGAGGAATTAATTTCAGAATCATTATTAATGAAAAGAGGAGATAGATACTTTTGGAACAGTGATTTTTTTCCTAATGAAAAATATGGATTAAATGATCTTTCAAATCGAAGTTATAAAGTCATGCTAAGAACTGAATTAGGTGAAGAACTTTTGACTATCGAAGATGAAAGTTTCGTTTTCCGTGATTTACATCAAGGAGCTGTTTACCTTTATGAAACAGAAACTTATTTAGTAGAAGAACTCGATTTAAACGAAAGAATGGTATATTTAAAAAGAGCAAATGTCGATTTTTATACTCAATCTTTAAAACATACCGATATTACTCCTCTTGAAGTAATTTCGGAAAACTCCTTAGGTCCAAACAACGATCTCGAAGCTTTTTTTGGAAATGTGAAAGTGGAGCATGAATATTACTCCTATAAAACTATTGATACATTAACTCAAGAAATACGCTCAAGACATCCGCTAGAAAATATCCCACTCATCGAGTTTGAGAGTCAGGCTCTTTGGTACCTGATTCCTTTTGAATATCAAAAAAAATTGGAATTAGAAGGATATGATCTTGGCGGAACTATTCACGCTATAGAACATGCAATGATTGCCATGGCACCGACATTAGCTCAAATTTCTCGATGGGATTTAGGTGGAGTTTCAATCGATTTTGATCCAGTTAAGCAGCAATCCATAATCTATATTTATGATGCATATAGAGGAGGTATTGGGATATCAGAAGCACTTTATTGCAATTTAAATGAATTACTAAAAATAACTTATAAATTAATTAATTCTTGTAGCTGTAAAAGCTCTGATGGTTGCCCGGTATGTATAATGAGTCCTAAATGCGGCAATAATAATGATCCTTTAGATAAGAATGGAGCTTTATACTTATTAAAGAAAATTATTAATCTTATATCTAAAAAACAGAACCGATCTTAATTTTTATCTGTATAAGAAGTGTTTTATAACTAATTCTTATAATTTGAATTTGATGTAAAATTTTTAAGTGTATGAATTATATATATTACATAACACCAAAAAGAAACCTATAGATTTAGGCATAATATTCATAATTGTCGGGTATTTGGGTTGTCATTTACTTCAACATTCAAGATAGTAATATTTGGAGATTCACAAACTGGTAAGACTACGTTAACTCATAGATTTTTGACGAATTTATTTGAAGAGGATATAACTATGACACTTGGTGTGGATTTTCACCTAAAAGCTATTGAAGCAAATGGAGAAATGGTAAAGCTCCAGATTTGGGATTTTGCTGGCGAAGAACGATTTAGATTTTTATTTCCCTCTTATATTAGGGGGGCTAATGGAGCAGTCTTTATGTATGATATTACAAATTATGGTTCACTTGCCCATGTGGATAATTGGTTTGAAATCGTTGAGAATGAAATTGATTATGACTTACCAATCGTTTTTGTTGGTGGAAAGACAGATTTAATACATTTAAAAGAAGTTTCTACAAGAAAAGCGATGGAATTAGCATTAACAAAAGGAGCTAATGGATTTATTGAGTGTAGTTCTAAAAATGGCGAAAATATCCATAAAATTTTTGATCTATTAACAAAACTAATTCTTAAAAATAAGGATTCACAAGAATCCTAAATCTTTGATAAGTGTAAGTTTAGGGATTTTTATATAACCAAATTATCTCTTTAGAGGATCCATTTTTTATTTATTTTTTTTATCATTTATTTTTCTTTCTTAAAATTTAGTGAGTAAATATTTATAAACTATTAAAATAATTTTTTTAAAATAAGCTGTTTCAATAGTAAATATGAAATCAAAAATTAATCTAAAATGGAGTGATCTAGTATCTCCTACAATGACTCCAGAAGAATACCTAAAAATTTATGGAGACCACATTAAAAGAGTCTATGAAAATTATGAACCAAAATCAGATGTCCTTGATAAAATTAAAGATATTCTCAAAAACAAGAAAGAAAAATTGAAAATAGTTGCTTTAGGTGCTGATTGGTGTCCTGATTGTTCAAGAAATGTGCCCAGTATGATAAAAATAGTAAAAGAAATCAAAATTGAAGATATTGATCTGCAAATCTTATATGGTATAATGGTAAATGCATTACATAAACCAGGAGAAACCATATGGCATAAAAACCGCTCACCACCAGAAGCAACTGATCTAAAGTTTGAGTTGAAAGCCATACCAACATTTTATTTCTTCAATGAAGCTGGTGAATATTTAGGAGTTATTGTGGAAAATCCTGATTACCATTCAACTCTAGAAGAGGATATCTTGAATATTTTAAAAAGAAATTTGTAAAAATCAATTTAATTTCTCTTTTGTTAGCTTTTAGCCTAAAAATTATCTCCATTAAACCATTATAAACCTTTTTTTAAAATCGTCAAAATTTAAATTTTTAATAAGTTATAATAATTTTATGTCAAAATTAAATGTAAAAAGAGTTATCATATTTAAACACGGTGTATCCTATTACATCCTCGAAGGTATTTTAAAAGGATCTGGTAAATTTGAACTTGAATTTAAAATTGATGAAATGAATGATGTATTAAAATCACTTTTTGTTTTAGATACAAGTAAAAATGGGTATATCTCGTCCATTTCTTACGATGCTGCATTAGAAACTAACCAATTACTAAAATCTATAATGCTAAATATTCCTGATACAGATTCATTCTCTTCTCTTGTGACTCAAATTAAAGGAGCTGATGTGGTATTAACGGTTGGAGGTGCAAAGAAAATTTCAGGTAAGATAATGGGAATAGAATATGATGAAAAATTAATGAAAGAAGAAAAGATCACTGAAAAATCATTAACTCTCCATCAAGATAACGGTATAATAACCAAATATAAGTTCTCAGAAATTAAATCTCTAGAAATTATGAATGATGAGATTAAAAAAGATTTGAAATTCTTTTTAGATACAGTAATCGCTGGAAAGAAGAAAGATGCTAAAAAAATAATAATAAATTGTAAATCTGGGGGAGATGATGAAATTGATAGAAATATATTCGTATCCTATATTCGCGAAAGTCCAATCTGGAAAACATCCTATCGATTAATTATGAGTAAGCAACAAGCATTAGAACAAAAATGCTTACTATCTGGATGGAGTCTTATAGAAAATACAACGAATCAAGATTGGGAAGATGTCGAATTATCTTTAGTAGCGGGGATGCCCGTTTCCTTTATTTATGAATTTTATCGACCTATTTTTATTCAGCGACCAGTGATTCAACCTCCTAAAGTGTTAAGTGCGCGTCCTACTGAGATTGAAGAAGGATTAGAAATGGACAAATTTAAAGATTATGCAATGGCAGAAATGGAAGCAAAACCGATGGCAATGAAAAGAAGAGCTAAAGCTGCAAGTACTGGAGCACTTGCTCCTCCTGGGGCACCACCTGCCGGGGGAATTGGCCGTGGGGTAGGTATTATGTCAGATACAGAAATTTATGATAAAGTGAAATCTCAAGTTAAAACTCAAACTAAAGATTTAGGTGAATTATTCGAATATAACATTTCAAAACCAGTAACAATTAAGAGAAAACAATCGGCTTTAGTTCCAATACTTACAGAATCGATAAAGGCAAAGAGAGTTTTACTCTATAATAAAAATGAACATGATAAAAATCCTAATGCTTGTCTTGAAATTAAAAATAATACAAATTTAATACTGGAGAGAGGTCCTGTTACAATTATATATGATGATAATCTTGCTGGTGAAGCAATTATTCCGTTCTTAAATAAGGAAGATACGAGATTATTGAATTATGCGGTAGAACAAGCAGTAATCATAACACATGAACAAGAATCTGAGAATTTGAGTGTACATAGAGTTACCTTTGGAAGTGGCTACTCTTATGAATATTTTTTCACTAATTTAATGACTACTTATAAAATTAAAAATAAAACTGATGAAGAAAAGGAGCTTTATCTTGATCATCCTAAAACTCATGAGTATAAATTCATAGAGAAACCCGTCGAACCCGAAGAAACTGCTAATTATTGGCGTTTTAAATTAACTTTGAAGCCAAAAGATGCGATAGTTTTCAAGCTTAAAGAACAAAGAGAAAATTATTTCAGTAATTATTTATGGAATTATAGTAAAGATGATCTACTTAAAAGAGTCGGATTTTACGTTAGGAAGAAATTTATTGAATCAGATCTTGAAAATCAACTCAAAGAAATCGCAGAATTAATACAAGCTATAAACGATTTAAGAGCTAAAGAAGAAAAACTAATTGAGGAGAGAGACGTGATGACTGATGAACAATCTCGACTGAGGGAAAATATCTCTGTTTTAGGTGAGGATAATCAATCAATTTCATTAAAAGAAAGGTACATAAAAAAATTAAGTGATCAAGAGAGTAGATTCGAAGAAATTAATAAAGAACTTAAAACATTAGATAAAAAAATCAAAGAGTTAAATAAAAACATCGAAGAGAAAATGAATTTACTTTCACCAACCTAAAATCTTTCATATTTTTTTTCTTGAGTTTTTGTTTTAAGTTTTCAAATAAAAGAATTCTAATTAACAATGGTAGAAAAAATAGAAACTACTGGTTTTAGAAGCTTAATGTACCGGAGTGCATGGCTTTATAATGCAGTTACTCGAAGATTATATGATCAGGATAAAAAATTTTCAACAATTGCTATGCTAATAGGTAAAGGACCAAAAGTAGTATTAGACTTGCCGTGTGGTACTGGCTATTTAATGCGTTTTTTACATCCAGCAATAAAATATGAAGGTGTAGATCTTAATCATCGATTTCTTAAACGTATAAGAAGAAAAGAATTGAAAAAAAGGAATATAAAATTGAGAAGAATAATATTACAACAAAAGAACATTTTTGATTTTCAGGATTATGAGGGAATGAAAAAGGATGTAATTGTTATCTGTGATATTTTACATCATATATACCCAAAACATGTTGATTTAATTAACATAGCTAAAAAAATCGCTTACAAAATTATTATTTGCGAGCCATATGTCATAAAACCGAAAGAAATCTCTGCTCGGGATAAACTTTTTAAAATTGTGATATTTTTCGGCAAATATTTGCCAAAATCTTTATTGAAAATAATTGATTTCCTATTTTTAGATAATGACGGTATTAATACTTATAAGATGAGATCACAATGGAACCTTGATAAAAAGAGTCTTAAAGAGTTTTATAAAACCATGGGATTTAATAGCACATATAAAATTTTAGATGAATACATTGCCATTTGGGAAGCGTAAGATATCATAAAGGTGAGTATCTCAATATGTTAAAAATTACATTATCTTTATGGGACACGGGTGGACAAGAACGATTTGATTTTTTTAAAACCGATTTTTTTAAAGGGGTTGCAGCAGTAGGTTTAGTTTTTGATTTAAGTCGACCTGATACTTTTAATAAGATAGATGAATATTTTAATGAGATAAGGGAACGTTCTGGGAATATTCCTATTTTTTTAGTTGGAAACAAGAATGATTTAAAAGAAGATATAGGAGAAACAATCCCAAGAGAAACAATTATTCAAAAAGTAAATCAATACTACTTATTTGAATATATAGAAACCTCTGCATTAGAAAATGAAAACGTAGAAAAATTATTTTACCGATTAACTATTACTGCATTGTTAGATTTAAAACCTCGGCTTGGAGAAGTTGTAGATTCTAGTCATTTTAGATTCAAAATTTTACTTACTGGAGCAGCTGCTGTTGGGAAATCATCGTTGATTAGAACTTTTACCAAGAAAAGTTTTGAACAAGATTATAAACTTACAATTGGTCTTGATTTCATGACCCAAAATCTTGAAATCCCTGATGATAATGTGCCAAAAGAGACTCATGAATTAATTAGAAAATCACTTAAAAGTTATAAAAAACTAGTCAGAAAATATCGCAAAAAAGAAGAAATCTCTGAGGTATTAGAACCATTAGAAGATATATAAAAAAAATCTTTGCATTTTCAATAATATTTATTTTAATTTGATAGATCTAGATTATATATAATGATACTGGCTTGCAATCATATCCGCTTCATGTATAAGAGTTGCTAACTCATTCATTTCTATGGGAAAATACTTACTCCATTGGCCATGATGGAAAATTATTGCTTTTGACATCTCATCGTCAAAGAACAACAACTTTCTGTTTTTCTTGAGTACTGCTAATGCCTCTTCAACGTGATAATCCCGACCTTCATAATTGAATTTATTTACAATTTCTTCATGAATTATGTCCAATTCATTACGATCTACAGCAATTTTCGATATCATATCCTTTCTTTTAAAAGAATAGTACGATATTTTACCAAAATCGTGATATATCGCGGTTAAGACTGCCTTTTTTACATCAACATTGTAGTCCGTAGATTTACTTAATTTGTAAGCATAATTTGTTACCATTAAAATATGATCAAACAAACCTCCTTCATAACCGCCATGAAATCCTCTCAATGCTGCAGGTAACTTTTTAGCTTCCATTAACATTTCCTTTATGCATTCTCTTGTCTCATCTTCTAGTCCAGAAAGATCAAAAAAATAATCAAATCCTTTATATTCAAAATCTAATTGATTTTTAAGTTCAATATTTACAAAATGGTTAAAATCAAGCAGATCAATATTTTTCTCTTGATTTTCGATTTCTATTTTAGAATTCAATTCTTTTAATAAATTATACGCAAAATTATAATCGTGCTCTCGTAAAATATAAAAAAATTTCAGAATGTGTTTACAAAATTTATTATTTTGTTTCTTACGAGCCAAGTAATCAGGACAATCATGATGAATGACCTCATATATGTTTTTCCGAGAAGTATTAAAACTCAGCTTATATGGAATTAATGTATTTCCTTGAATTTCTGCTTGAATTATTCCATTTTCTTTATCAATTTTAATAATTTTTACACACTCATCTGAAATTGAATCTACACGGTTTAAAGTACTTTTAGTAGTTAGATTTTCAATAATGTCTTCAAAATCGTCTTGTTCAGCCATTATTTCTATTACTAGTATTAGAAACTATTTAAAACATTAGTCCCTTATTAATTTAAATTTTTAAACCAAAAAAAAATTAAATAATTATATCCTTATTATCTTAAAAAATTAAGGTGTGAAATTTGAGTATTGAAGAATTACAAGAAGAAGTTGATAAATTATTAGAAGAAATGGATGAACTTCAAGAAGTTTGTGACACTTTAGAGAAATGTGAAGACCCAGATAGCTGTTCAACATGCGAAACTAATACAAAAATTGAAGAACTCGAACAAAAAATTGAAGACCTTGAAAATAAAGTAGAAGAATTAATGGGTGAAGAAGAGGAGTAAAATCCCCCTTATCCAAATTAAAATCCTGAATTTTATTTTATTCTATATATTTCTTTTGAAGATGGTCAATTTTTACAGATTTTTAAACAGATATCTTAAATTTCTTGACATAATAAATTGTTGTATCTGTCTCGATCCCCCAATTATCTCCTGAATTCTCGATATGTTTAAATAATCCTGCATTAATGTATTATCACATAAACCCGCACCACCCATTAAGTTTGCAGCTTCATAACACACTTTTTTAGAAAGTAAAGCACAATTGTATTTATATTGACTCCCTAAGGCAACCAATGCACGCGATATGTTTTCAGGCAACTTACCTACATATTTCTCCATCTTTTCATCGTAGGTTTCAGAAAATTTCAAGATGCCATGAGTAAGAGCTGTTGTTTTAGCCAACAGATCTGTCAAAGTAAAACCTACTCCTTGAAATAATAAAATTTCTTTATCGAATTGCTTCCTCATATTTGCATAAATAATTGCGTGTGCTAATGCTCCCCAGCATTCACTTATTCCTCTCACTGCTATTGAAATCCTTTCAGGAACTAATCCTTCAAAAAGATGTTCCCTCCCTTTCCCAATTCCACCCAATACGTATTCTTTCGGAACTCTCAAATTTTCTAATTGTTCCTTACCAAGGTATAATTTAGGCACCCACGGTATTCCTACACGTTCACAATTCCACCCATCCCATGAAGTGTTGATAAGAAACTGTGCCATTAAGTTGCCATTATTCTTCTCAGCAGTGGCATACGCAACTGCCCACTTTGACTTTGGAGCGTTTGTATTAAAAATTTTCTCACCATTTAATATAAAACTACCATCTTCCTGTTCTTCGCATGTCGTAAGCATATGAACTGCATCAGATCCTCTTTCAGGTTCTGTGATCAATAAACATCCTGTTGTTTTTCCAATTACAAGTTCCTTTAAAGCTTCTAATCTAATAGAGATATTTTCATGATGCTCATATATAGGATTAATACAAATAACTGTCGCCCCACTACCCATCGTAAATTGAGGATCAAATAAATCAAGTGCAAGTATCCTCATAAAATCCATAGCCATTCCAAATTCATCGTAGTTCAAATCAATACATTCAAAAGCATGTTGACGAGTTATATAACCTTGTTCTCCAAAAGCAGGGTACCATTCGTATATTTCTTCATCCGGTCCATGAGTTATATTATTCTCTCTTTCAAATTTTAGGCAAAAGTTTTGAACCTCTTTAAGAAAGGCAAACTGTTTTTCAGTAAGAATAAGAGATAAGTTTTCATTAAGGAAATTATACCTATTAACGAGATTTAATTTTTCTAAAATCTTATCATTAATTACTTGAGTTTCAAATCGTTTGTTTATTTTCATAATCTTCAATTATTTTTTGTTAAATTTTTATAATATTCTATTTTGATAATAGTTTTTTCAATTTCTCGAAAATAAAATTATTTAAAGAATTTGAACGAACCTTATTATTGAATACTAAGTTATATTTTAAATGAAATTCTATTTTAAAAATACCTTATCAAAGTAATAAAATCATGAGATGAATAAAAATGAATGAAAAAGCAAAATTTAAAACCCAAGTAATTAATGATGAAATTCTTGAGAAATTGAGCCTTAAAAATAGATACGCTTTCGTTAATAATAATTTAACAGCGATTTTATCTCAGGAAGAATTCAATTTCTTTAGGAAAGTTCAGCGTTTTTGTTTAAGGTTTGAGAAGAAAAATGAAATTACACACGGTCCAGATGAAGATTTATATGCCTGGATTCCTGAATTTGGAGCAGAGGGCTATATCACTCGACAACATGCGTTTGAGATGATTGACTTAGATTACCCTGAGTGGGGATTGGCAGCAGATTTATTGCGGACAATTGCCATTGATAATTTTGATCCTCAATTTTCTATGGCAGGTGGAGCAACAGTCTTAGCGATTAATCCAGTTTATGAACATCATGAAAACATTCCTGTAAGGCTTGAAGCTTTAAAAGAGTTAGTGACTGGCCAATCACCAGGAGCAATTCTTATAACAGAGCCAGAGAGAGGCTCTGACGCTGTTCACCAATTAACTACCTGTGAAGAACAGGAGGATGGTAGTTTTATATTAAATGGAGAGAAAATTTTTAATACAAATGCTCCTAAATCCAAATGGGTGGTCGCTTATGCTACTGCTGAGAAAAATAATGGGAATATGATGGCTCAATTCTTGATAAATACAAACTGGGATGGTTGGAACTGCGAACGAGTCGGAGTACCATGGACTCCTAAAGTATTTTTAGGTAAAGAGAAGCTTAGTAATTTAAGAGTTCCAAAAGAATATGTACTAGGGGGAATTGGGAAAGGGAGGGAACACCTATTTGAAGGACTTGTTCCTGAAAGAATCGCGATTGCTTATGGAGCTATCGCCCAGTGTTGGGGATCCCTTTCGCATGCTGTAATTTATGCTAACTTAAGAAAGCAATTTGACCAGGAGATATTAAAATTTCAAGGAGTTGGATTTTTACTAGCAGATCTCTGGGCTAAGACGTCAAATCTAACAATTGGGCTTTTAAAATTCTGTGAATCGTTTGATGAGAAATTCAAGAAATTTGAAGGAAACATCCCCAGAAATATTTCTCAAGCGATGGTTGCAAGTGCCTCTCAGTTTAAGTATCAAGCCACTGCTCTCTCAAAAGAAGTTTGCTATGAAGCTGCTAACCTAATGGGAGGAGCAGGGTTATGTGATAATACATTAATGCAAGATTATCTAAATATTTCAAGAATACAAGAAATTGTTGGTGGAAGCCGTCAGATACAGCAATATATTATGTCTCTTTCTTTGAGGACATTATATAAAATGTCAGTTTCTTAGAATAACCAATTTCTTTTTTATTTTTAGTTATTAAATTAATTAGTCTATTTTTAAACACATTTTGATTTTTTTAATTAGGTATAAGTTTATATACTCCCTCAATATTCTGTGAGATCGCTTCTCTCGTAAATAATAGAGGAATATATTTCCCTTTTACCCATAATTTCATTAAATCGTTGTAATGTTTATGGAATGGTAAACCAGATTGTCCTCCAGGAATAACTCCGAGAGATTTATCCCAATCAGATAAATCGTGAATTTGGCGGTATGATGGTCCAACAATAACTTCATAGTTATTCATTGGATCATAAAAACCATTATTAAGTGTATTAGAATCACCTCCAATTTTAAAGGGACCTATATTTAACATTTTTGCATCCTCATTAGCCTGAGAAAAAGGATGAGCAAGAACTACTTTATGTAGATTTCCCCATTTCCATTTTTTATAATCTGAAGAAAATTTTTTTGTTAAGAATTTTATTGAGTTTTCAAGTGCATCAAATACTAGTTGTTTGAGTTCATCAACATTCTTATCATATAATTTGAAAAGTCTTTCAAGTTCAAATGGATTTGATGTTAAATAGATACTGAAGAGTTTTCTTCCAATTATAGGAACTAAGATAACTTTTAAGGCTTCCTGACGCCAAATTTTATAAATTGTACCAGCAATACTATTTTTAGTTAAATAATAGTCCCAATTTTCTAATATAGAAAGAATTTCCTTATGGAGTTCCGTATGTGCTTTATCTTTCACGTATTTTATCATTGTTGGTAATAATTCTGGTGCTTCTTCAGTAAAAAGATCTAACTGGAAATTTTTAAAATCTTGAATTGAGAAACTTTCTTTTGACTGTAGTAGCTTTTTAATTCTCATTTGCCGGTAAGGTTGAGCTACATCTTGAGCGATAAGTATACCATTAGGAGCTTTATCTTCGTTATAATTCGCAGTATACACAAATCCAGAGTCTGGATTATATACTGAAAACATTTTCTCAAAGGGGACAAGGCCACTCCAATTAAACTTCTCATCAGTTCCGGGAGTTACTGTTGCTCCATCTCCATATCTTCGCACAGGAAGCTTTCCTCCGTGCTGATGACCAATATTGCCCTCTTTATCACCATATACGAAATTCTGAGGTGTAGTTGTTATTTTGCTTAAAGCTTCACGAAATTCATCCCAGTTGGAAGCTGTATTTACCATTCTAAAACCTTCTATTGTCGCATCTAAATTTGTCACGTAACTAGTCCATTGTAAAGCGTATTTTCCTGGGAGTTTGATTTTATGAACCTTAGTCTCTAGTTCAATATATTCAACAACCGGTCCAAATTTTGTCATTTTAACTTTATAATCAAGTGGTTCAGGAATATCTTGAATTTTTATTGGTTCATCAATAATTTCAAAATCGACCCATTTCCCATTGTATTTGTATTGATTTTCATTATCTGTGTTTATCTCTAATTTAAATAGATCAACATTATCAGATGTAACAGTTGTCGCACCCCAGGCAATTTTTTCATTGTGTCCTAATATTATACCGGGTAATCCTGGAAATGATGATCCTATAACATTTAAATCTGGGCCGTTTAAATGCATGAGAATCCAAATTGCTGGTAAAGTAAGTGCTAAGTGTGGATCATTAGCAAATAATACTGTTCCTGATTCTGATTTATTGGGACTAACAACCCATCCATTGCTACCCTTAGAATTTTCTATTTCTGCACCCGAATAGAGAGGAATAATTTTATCTGCCATTTCAACTCCCAATTCCATAATCAAATGCTCACGTAATAATTCTAAAGGGTAACTCCAATTACCTAACCCCCACTCAATTAAACTAGCGATTTTAAGGGAATCTTCCAAAGTCCATTCTCGGGGTTTAATATTAAGAACAGCAAACTCAATAGGTGGATTTTCAAGAGCTTTTTTAATACCGATATTCACACCTTCGACATATGACTTCAAACCTTGCAATGTTTCATTACTTGGATTTTTTCTTAAGTTCTCTGCACATCTTTTAGCGATTCGATGTAATCCAATAATTCTATAATGTTTATCTCTGTCAAGAGTAGCTTCCCCAATAAGGTCAGATAATTCACCAGATGTCACTCTACGAAAGAATTCCAATTGCCATAACCTATGACATGCATGGATATATCCTTGAGCAAAATAAGCATCATATATTGATTTTGCGTAAATATGCGGGAGCCCCCATTTATCCCATAAAATTTCAACCTCTTCTTGAATTCCCATTACTTTTTCAGTTCCAGATACAGGGGGAAATGCATTTTTAGCGATATTGAGTAAATCTTCCATTTTTAAATCCTATACAATTAAAATTTATATTGAGAGTATAATTAATTATTTTTTTAATAATATTGTATAAATTGAAAGGAGTTATTATTAAAAAAGAAAAAAATAGATTTTAGAGCATTTTGAAAAGTTGTCTTAGGGCCATGCTCATAATGTATTGCTGAATTTGTCTCGAGCCCCCAACAATTTCTTGAATTCTGGAGATGCTAACATAATCCTGCATTAATGTATTATCAGATAATCCCGCGCCCCCCATGAGATTAGCAGCCTCATAACAAATTTCTTTAGAAAGATTGGTACAATGATATTTAAACTGAGAAGCACTAGCAACCATGGCCCTAGAAATGTTGGTAGGGATTTTCCCTTCAAATTTTTCCATTTTTTGGTCGTATGTTTCGCAAAATTTTAATAAACCTATTGTCAAATTGGTGGTTTTCGCCCACAAATCTGTCAATAGAAACCCAACTCCCTGGAATTTTAGGATCTCTTGATCAAATTGCTTTCTCATATTAGCATAAATTGCTGCGTGAGACACAGCTCCCCAGCATTGGGAAATAGCACCATATGCTATACCAATCCGTTCGGGTACTAAACCCTCAAAAAGATGCTCTCTTCCTTTCCCTACGGGTCCTAATATATATTCCTTTAGAACTTTTAAGTTCTCGAATTTCTCGTGTCCTAAATATAGTTTTGGGACATACGGAATATATACTCGATCGCACTTCCAACCATCCCAGTTTGTGTTAATTAAAAATTGAGCCATTAAGTTACCATTATTTTGTTCTGCGGTGGCATAAGCAACTACCCATTTTGATTTGGGAGCATTTGTATTATAAATTTTTTCGCCATTTAATATAAAACTACCATCTTCCTGCTCATCACATGTTGTTAATTGGTGAACTGCGTCAGATCCTCTCTCAGGCTCTGTAATAAGAATTGCACCTGGTGATTGGCCAGTCACTAACTCCTTTAAAGCTTCAAGCCTTACAGGAATGTTTTCATGATGTTCATAAACTGGATTTATCGCTAATACTGTAGCGCCAATACCCATAGAAAATTGTGTATCGAAGCTGTCTATAGCAAGAGTACGAAGCAAATCGGCTGCAGCTCCATAGTTTTCATAATTAACATCAATCATTTCAAAATTATGTGCCCTTGTAACATATCCTTCTGCGCCGAATGCGGGAATCCATTCGTAAATATCTTCATCGGGGCCATGAGTAATATTATTTTTCTTTTCAAACCTCATACAAAATTTTTGAACACTTTTCAGGAAATTAAACTGTTCTGGTGATAAAATTGGCATTAAATTATTGTTAATGAAACTATATCGATTTTTAAGGCTCAATTTATCGAGAATTTCATCATTAATAGCTTGATCCATATATCTTGACATTATTTTTACCCCACTTTTTAATCCTTTAAATTTTTAAGATAACTAATTATACTAGGGAAAAAGTGCATACACTTTTTAATTTTTGGAAAATGAATATACGATATTCAAAATATCGTATTTTTTTTTAAAAGATCTTTTTATGAAATGAATAATAATGATCGGTTTTTGAACAAATAGACTATTTAAATTCAACAAATTAATTTTTGGATCCTATTTGAAAATCTCTTAGAGATGACTAATCCTGTCTCAAAAGGACAATTACTCTTAAACTGAATGACTGATATAAAATGTTCATCAATTCCTATTAATGAAAGCACACCGAAATTTTCTAAGGAAATAAGTTCATTTACTCTAAAATTCCCTGAGATGAATCTTCCTTCCAATAATCTAATTATTTCAGAAAGAATATTAGGTTCTAAAGAAGAAACAATAACTCTTCCAGTTTGGGTCAATAGAGCTGAAGACACAACAAAAGAGGAAAATGTGTGCAATTCATTAAATACATTTAATAACTCATTCTTTATATCCTCTGAAACTAATTGACCATGATTTTCCATGATTTCATTAATATTTTTTTCAAACTCAAAATATTTTGAAATTTCTCCATCGAAATTTTCGTTAAGTAAGGTTAGGTCAAACTTATTTATAAATTGATTCTTAATTTCCCTCAATTGATTTCTTATCTCAACAAGGTTATCAGTACGATCACTAAATAGAGCAAATAATAATTCATCCCTTCCAATCTTTTCAATTTCGAAAATAAATCTGAAAGGTCCAACTTCGATTTCTGATAATTCTTCAGTTTTTAATGTTTGTTTTACAAATGAAAAAATCGCACTTAAAAAACTACTTGTTAACTTAACATTAAAAATATGTTCATAAGTTTTATAGAAAATTAATTCGCCAGTATTCCCTTTCATTATGAAGATATTTTTTATCATTTAACTCAGAGTAATTTTTTTAGTGATAAATACATCTCTTTAATTTGTTTAATAACAGTCTATCTATAAAAATTCTTTTATTTAACAATTTCTTTAGGTACGCGCAACAAACATCCGATAAAATCTCATGAATCTTTTTGAAACTAATCAAATAGACTTTCTTCAAAAAATAAATATAAAAATTGATGACTTAATAAAGACTTCATAAAGAAATGTGAAGATTTAACTTAAAAGCCATCAAATTTTGCCCATTCATCTTCTTCCTCAATTTCTTCTTCATCATCAGTATATTCTTCAATCTCCTCACTTTTATAACCTTCTGAAATTTCTTCTTCAAATTCTTCAAGTTCATCTTCAAAACTTATAGATTGTTCTATATCTGTTGTAGAATCAGCGGATACCTTTACTTCTGGAATAGGTCCTTCTAAAGGCTTAACTTTTTCTACTAATTTTAAATAATCTCCATGAATTTTAATAGTTATTGGAGTTTCTTCTTGGAGGAGTCTTACAACAACTTCCTCACTACTGCTACTGTCATGAGGCATACGCATTACTAATGCCCTCGATCCTTCAAACACTCCGCTTATAATTTCGACGGTATCACCTTCTTCTAGATATTCCGTTACACTTCTTGGTAATAAGACATGCTTCAATTCTGTTAGTTTAATGTTTTGCACAATTCTTCCCTTAATGTGAGGAATTCCCTGTACAGCTATTTGGACATCCCTCTTCTGGGGAGCCTCGAAGAATATATAACCGGGTAATAAAGGAGATACGAGCATAGCTCTTATGTCAGGAATTACATCAAGAATCTTAAATCTATAAAAGATTTGTCTTAAAATATTACTTTCCTGATTTATTGTCGTTCTTACAGCAAATAGGGTTGTCAAATCTTCTTTTTCTTCAATTTCTTCCTTACCTAAAATTTCCTCTAAATTAATTTCCTTACTTCCAACTCTCTTCACATTTTCTTCTTGATCAGCCAAATTGTTTCACGATTCCTATTTGAATTTGGGTTTTTTTAAAATTTTTTTTGGAAAATAAGTATATGCTAATAATAGTATACAAAATTAAAAATTTTTGCTTTTTATTAGGATTTTAAAATCATATCCTTATTAGAACTACATTTATAATTACATCTTAAAATTTGATAAATTTTCCCAATTAAAGGGGTATATTATTTATTTTTAAAATCTCTGGAATTCTATTTCTTCGTTCGAGCCAGGAAATCTCATGTTTCATATATCTCCAAGAAATTTCACATTTACCCATCTTATCATCGGTTTGTGTCTCCCAATCCCACGGATTCACTATCACAAGATCAGCGATCCTTATCCATACTCTCTTTTTGATTTTTCCACGAATTCTACCAATTCTATGTTTCCCATCCTCACAGAAAACTTCCATTCGATCATTTCCAAGAATCCCTACTACACGCCCAAACATTTCTCCTAATTTTTTATTAGGGAATTTAACACGTGTAACTACTGGGGGTACTTGAGGGCCACCTCTTTTTTTTCCTTTTCCTTTTTTTTTAGCCATAGTTATTTACTCGATTTTTTTAAAATTGTTTAATTTAGATTTTATCTTCAGGTTTATATTCTCCTTTAATAAATACAACTTTTATTGGTTTGTCAGAATCATTCCGAATATTATGCATTTCTTTGGGCTCACACAAAAAAACACTTCCTTCTGATGCTTTATATTCTTTGTCATCAATGATCATTATACCATTGCCTTCCATAAAATAAAATGTTTCATCTAATATATTATGACCGTGTGCTTTTTCACCCATCAATTCGCCAGGTTTCAGCAAAATAACTCCCCAGTCTATCGAAGGGCCCCTCATAAGATATTTCACACCAGATTCTCCACCTCTATATTCAAAATCCGTTTCATGAACTTTTTTAATTGTAGATCACCAATGGTGTAATTATGTTATAAAACAAATTATCTAGAGTAAATTATAAATCTTACCTATTATAAAGAGATTCATAGTTTAATATAAGAATTTTCACGACTTTATAAAAAGATAAAATGTGAATGTTATGATTCCTCCTTTCAGCTTTGCTAGAATTCCACACATAATTTTTGGCGATGGAAAACTAAGTGAACTTTATAATCTTATTCTCAAATTCGGAAACAATGTTTTATTTGTAATTGGTGGAAGTTCGCTCAAACAATCAGGGAAATGGGATGAAATTACTTCAAATTTAGAGAATAAATCAATCAATTTCTTAACACTTTCAATTTCAGAAGAACCATCCCCTACTCTTATTGATGACGCTACAGCAAAATTTAGAGAAAAAAATCTAGATTTAGTTGTTGGTATTGGTGGAGGGAGCGTCATAGATGCAGGAAAAGCAATTTCAGCTATGATAACAAAAGCGGATTCTATTAAGAATTATCTTGAAGGAGTTGGAAGTAAAGTTCACGACGGAACAAAAATTCCATACATCGCAATTCCAACTACTTCTGGAACAGGAAGTGAAGCAACAAAAAACGCAGTAATTAGTGAAGTAGGTCCTAATGGTTTTAAAAAATCACTCCGACATGATAATCTAATACCAAATATGGCAATTATTGACCCTGAACTTATGATTTCCTGTCCAATGTCAGTTTCAGCGGCTTGTGGATTAGATGCCTTCACACAACTACTTGAAGCATATGTTTCTTCAAAAGGAAGTCCAATTACAAACATATTAGCCTATAGTGGTATGAAATCTATGAGTAAAAATATTTTGTTAGCATGCTCAACCGGAGCATCGGATGTAAATATACGTGCGGCAATGGCTTATAGTTCATTATTGTCTGGAATTACTCTTGCTAATGCAGGTTTAGGAATTGTTCATGGATTAGCCTCTTCAATTGGAGGATTATTTAAAATTCCTCATGGTGTTGTATGTGGTACTCTTCTAGCGGAAGCCACTAAGATGAATATTGAAATGTTACAAAAACAAGGACCTGCAGGTAGACCAGGATTGAGGAAACACGCACAAATAGGAGCGTTGCTAACGGGTGAATACCATGTAGAAGATCAGAAGATAAATAAATATTGTATGAAATTAATAGAAATGCTTGAAAGATGGACTAATGAGTTAAAAATTGATCGACTAGGAAAATATGGGATTGAAATCAAAGATGTTGATAAAATAGTAGAAAAAGCGGGTTTAAAAAACAATCCGGTTAATTTAAGCAAAGAAAACATTAAAAAAATAGTACTTAATAGATTATAGATATGAAAACTTTAAGATAATATGTTTTTATAACTTTTTAACAAGTTTTCTTGCTAATAATTCGAACGCTAAATTAACATTTTCACCAGTTTTAGAAGAGATCTTTAAATATTCAAAAAACCAATATTTCTTCTTAAACTTTAAAGCAAAATTATCATCAACTGTAATTTGATCTGTTAAATCTAATTTTGTTCCTAAAAAAATAATAGGGATACCTGGATTCTCTTGTCTACAAATATTAACCCATTGTTCAATTCGTTCTAAACTTGATGGTCTGGTGAGATCAAAAAGTAATAATGCACCTCTTGCTCCCGCCGCATAATTTTTTAATAGAGGTCTAAAGTGATCCTGTCCGCCAAAATCCCATACTTGAAGTAATATTTTCTTTCCTTCTATATTAAGCTCTTTAAGGAAAAATTCGACACCAATAGTCATTCGCGTATCAGCTAAGAATCTCCCCTCTATATATCTATAAAGAAGCGTTGTCTTGCCTACACCTCCTTCTCCGGCTGTTATAACTTTCAATAATATCGGTTGGGGCATTATTTTTTTCTCAAATTCGTGAATAAATATAAGATTTCGATTATTGGTTAATATTGGGTTGAACTAGTATTAATTTTTTTAGTTGAAACTTTAAAATGTACTAACTATTTTATATTTTTTTTTAAGCTCTATCGATGGATAAATATTTCTTTTGTCTTAGAAATATTATACTAATGCCGATTTTTTTTGCTTTTTTACGCAATTCTGAATCATTAGATGCTAAATATACATTTTGACTTTCTTCTTTTAGGGCTTTTAGCATTCTAAGTAAAAAATCATCAGTCGTCTCATTATCTGTTTTGACATTCTCTAAGAATTCAATTTCATAATCTTTTTTTTTTCTCTCTAAATATAATAACCCAGATTCAAGAAACCTTGTAAATTTAGTAGCTTTTGGTTCCATTTTTCTCTTTGATTCTAGTTCATTTAAAACCTGCTGAAATATTATAAATCTTAAGTTTCCTTCGACATTTGATTTAATTTCATTAAAATAATCTACTTTAAACTGAAAAGGAAGTAAAATAAAATTGGAATCGATTATAATTAAATTAGTATTGGATTTCAATAGGTTTGGCGCTCTAATATTTTTCTTGTTAAAATATCAAAAGCTCTATGAACATTTTCGCCTGTCTTAGAAGAAATTTTTAAATAATCAATCAAATTAAATTCGTTAAGAAATGATCTAGCATAATCATCATCCACCATAATCTCATTTTCTAAATCCAATTTTGTGCCTAAAAAGAGAACGGGAAGATTTGGGTCACCTTTACGCACAATATTAATCCACTGCTGTAAATTCTCCAAAGTTGTTATCCTAGTAAGGTCAAACATTAACATCGCCCCTTTAGCTCCTAATACGTAACTTTCAAGTAGAAAACGAAATCTTTCTTGCCCACCGAAGTCCCATAGCTGCAGAGTGCAATGTTTCGAATCAATTTCTGTCTCTTTGAGGAAGAATTCTACTCCTATAGTCATTTTCGTTTCTGCAGAAAATCTCCCCTCCACATATCGATGAAGAAGCGTTGTCTTTCCTACACCCCCCTCTCCTGCGGTTAATATTTTAAGTATGAACTTTTGTGGCATTCTTGTAGTCTCTTCTTAATTTTTGGCCGATTGATTTTAAATATTAATCTTCTGGAGCTTTTTTCTAAGATTATTAAATTTTTATGTTATAATTATAATCTTGATTCGAATTAATATTCTTTTTTGAAACGATATTATGAAATTAATTGAATTGAATAATAATTTTTTATTTTTGTTTTTTTTGTTTTTTCAAATTTAAATCATTAAAAGAGATTTTTAAAATAAATTTTATTAATCTCTATATAATAATTACTAGGTACCAGTCTTTTTTTACAAAAATTTTACAAAAATTAATTATTTAATAGATATATACAATTGTTGCTAAGATAGTGAAAAAATATGAAAATGAAAAAGAAAATCCCAACAGAAGAAGAATTAACGAAGTTAAAGGTTGAATCTTGGGGAACATGGAATAAAGAAGCCAGTGAATTCGATTGGTCATATGGCGATACTGAAACCTGTTATATTTTAGATGGAGAAGTGGAAGTTACTGATTCTGATACTGGTGAGAAGATTGAATTCAAAAAAGGGGACTTAGTTCAATTTGAAAAGGGATTAAAATGTGTTTGGAATGTCAAGAAACCTATTCGAAAGCATTTTAGCTTTGATTTAAATTTTGGAGATATAGATTAAACTCAAATTTTTTTTTTAATTTTTTTTTGTATTTATGCTTTATTTGTTCTAATATTAAATCTATAAATTGAAAAATTGGGGATAAAACCAATTCAAACGAGTAGAGCTGTTCGACATCTAATTGCTTATATGGATATAACGGAGTCCCAATCGAACTTTTAGAATTTATATGAAGGAAAAGAAGGAAATAGGTAAAAAATGAAAATTGAAATTATATAAACCTTTGCTTTTCTCTGTGTTCCTTTACGGAGATTTCTCTTTCACTAAGTCTGTCAAGTTTAACAAGATATTCTTTTATTGTTTTAATTTCAGCCCTAGTGGAAATTTTATAATCATTCAAATTATCAAGGATTTCTTTTTCGCTATAACCTTTATTATAAAACTTTTCATAAGCTTGAATAGTTTCTTGATGATAGAAAACATATTGTTTATTTAAAAATATAATTAACCACTTTTTCTTCTGCTGATTTTGCGATACCTTAAACATTTCATCTTGTATTTTTTGCAGAGGCTTTTTAAACTTTTTTGCGATTAACTCGTCTTCAATTTTATAAAATTTTTTCATAAATTTATGCAATTTATTTTTAAAAAACATTCTTGGAACGTATGATAAAACAAACAACACTAAAGTGATACCTGTCATCCAAATTGCTACTATTGGATTATATATAGCTACAATGATTATAATGGCTACAAGAAATAGAAACCACTTTCTTCCAATGGTCTTTATTATGACTATATACTTTTTTGGCAAGTTTTCAGGTTAAGAATTATTCAGTATTAATTAAGGATATAATTAATAGTATAAAAACTTAATTTTAGATGAATCTAAAAAAGTAAATCACGTATAACCACATAAACAAGCGTGACCGGGTATTATCCTCGTAAGCCATGACCGTAAGCGAACTTACAGTTTATAGTTTCCCACAGATTTCGCTTACAACTCGGAATGGGTTGTAACTCGCAACTGAAGTACTATCTATAACGCTGACAAGTTTAACTTCCGGGTTCGGATGGTTCCAGCGCAGTAGCGAGTTGCTACTAATTTATGTGGTTATAAACGCTAATTTTAACATTTATATAAGGTCGGTTATTTTATAATAAAATACCTACTTATAAGTAAATAGGAATAATAAAAGCTAATAATTAAACTTTATCATAAAGAACGTTAAATTTAAAAGGATAGTCAAGGGGATGCTTCAAAACGTGATATTTCAATTAATTCTCCAAGAAGTACAATGGTATCAATTTTTGATAAACGCTATTATAACAATTATTGGTAGATTACTTGATATGCTCAGTACAAGATATGTTTCAAAAGAATTAAAATTAGAGACTAATAGAATAGCAAGAAAAATTGGTTGGAAAGGAATGATTTTAATGCAAATTCCAATCGTTATACTAGGTTCATTAGATTTCTATTTTAGTTTTTTCATATTATGGTGGAGTATTTTGCTATTTGCTAATAATATAGAGGGAAGTTGGCATATAAAGGAAGTTGGAGAAGAAGAGTATCAAAAAGAAATTAAAACTAGATTAGAAAAAACTAAAACTTGGAAAATCGTATTTAGTGAATTATCTTCAGTATTGAAATTTACATTAGCAGGAATCTTTATCATTATATTTTTATTTATTTTTACTGATCTTTTAGCAGTCTTTTTAATCGCACTAGCTTTAATTATCCAAGGTGTATTTGGGGCTATTAATTCTATCATATATCTATTGGATCTGAAGAGAGATAAATTTAAAAAAGAATAAGTAAAATTACTTTTTCATTACCTCTTCATATCTCTTTAGCAATACGCGAGTATTTTTGTAAGTCATTAAATAGAATAAAAGCAGAAATTCCGGCTATAGCGATAATCATAACAATTGAGACAGGTATAATGTAATCAATAATAGGCCTAGGTATTGTAAATTCGAAAGTAGAATCATAAAAAATGTTAGTATTATTTGCATAATCTCTTGCAATAATAAAATAAGAATATTCACCTGGCATTAACCTATCGGTGTTAAATGTAAATAATTCATTATTTTCTTCAAAACTATTTGATAATCCAAAATAATTATAATCGGTAAAATTATTTTTAGATAAAAATATATATACACATTCTATCCCTGAATTGTTGTCATGAACTCCGATATTGAAAGTTATTATATCCGAGGTTGTAGGGTTCTCTGGAATGCATTCTAATCCAAGTAGTTGAGGCTTGGAATTATCTGGAAGTGTAGTAAAATTGAAATATGATGGGACTAAAT
>CAZBNW010000027.1:0-25727 GCA_964493385.1 uncultured archaeon
AAATTCGCTCAGATTGGGCTCGGGGTAAGAAAGAAATGTTGATGCTCTCAATAATGACTACGCAGCAAATTTCATCTGAAATTGAAGAGAATATTTCCAATTTATGTAAAAAATTTTCAGAAAAGATGCAATCGAATAAGGATATTTTTACTGGGTTCCACATAAAGGAATTAAACAGATATGATGAAGGTGATAAAGAGCGTATAAGAGAAAACGATTCATTAATCAAAGAGTGGGTACAAGATTTATATTGGGAAATTTTCGAGGATACGAGAAAAATATCAGAAGAAGAGAAAATAACATTACTATTAGATGACCGGTATATATTTGAATCCTTGGAAAAGATGTCAAGAGAGTTGAAGAAACTCAGCAAAGAGATAAAATTAAGCGAGGATTTCCTGAGAGCGAACCTTAATATCAGAGAATCAATTTCAAATTTAAATAAAATGATTGATGACCTTTATGAAGGATATATAGAAAAAATGACAGAATTTGATATTGAGGATGAAACTGGTTTATTTTCTACAGAAGAAGAATTAGACGAGGATATTCAAAAAAGAAAAAAAGAGTTAATTCGAGTTTTAGAAGGAGAAGTTATCAGAAAAAAGGAAACAACAATCTACTTTTTTACCGGAACAGGCAATTCATTAAAAATTGCGAAAGATCTTGCTGAAAAGTTAGAAGACTGTGAACTTATACCCATTGCGAAAGTATGGCAAATGGAAAACCTTGAATCGACAACTGAAAAAGTAGGTTTTATTTTTCCCTTATACTGGTCTGGATTGCCTAAAATAGTCCATGATTTTATAAGTAAAATAGACCTTCGTAAATCCGATTATTTATTTACGGTTATAACGAGTACTGGAGATATTAATGAACAGCCCCTACAACAGTTAGAGAAGATTCTGAAAACGAAAGCGAAAACACTTAGTGCTGGATTTTATATTAATATGCCTAATAATTATATTATTGGGTTTGATATTCACTCAGAAGAACGTCAAAAAGAGCTTTTTGAAGAGGCACTTAAACAAGTTGAATTAATCTCTGAAATTGTAAAGAATAAAGAAGAAAATCTCAATCAAGATATTTTTAAAAAAGATGTAATCAGGAGTCAAGGAATTAATAAAACATTTCGAGAGGAAGTAAATAAAAGTGATAAGTCATTTTATGCTGACGATAGTTGCAATGGTTGTGGGATTTGTGAAGAAGTATGTCCTGTAAATAATATTATTTTAAATGAAGGTATACCACAATGGCAGCATAGATGTCAACAATGCTTAGCATGTATTAATTTTTGCCCTGAAAAGTCTATTCAATTTGGCTCAGAGACTTTACAAACACAAAGATATCACCATCCTGAAATTTCTCTTAAGGAGATAATAGACCAAAAAAATGGTGATCTCCCCTAATTGATATATAAAATATTAGTTAAAAGATTAAATTTGATAAGGTTTTACTTGACTATTAATAACAAGTTGAATCAAGTTTTAGAGGACGAGGTTGGCGAAAAAAAGGATTTAAATGAGTAGAGGATCTTTCATAATTACTTTTCAACTTTAGATGTAGGTCATAATGCGTAATTTTCTTTTTTCTACATATAGTTGGTGATATTCTTCTGCTTTCTGGGAAAAGAGTAGAGTCTTAAAAATAAGAAAAAAAAAATAATTAAAAATTTGTTGTTATAAAGCCGAAAACGATGAATATTAGCAGGCCCGCAAGAAGGTTTATTACTCCGTAGATATAATAAGCTCGTATATATTTTTGGCTTAAAAACATTAGATCTGCCATATACCAACTCGCTAATCCCCCAATGCCCCATATGGTTATGTCAGTTATTATATTTGGAGCGCTATCAAATCTAACTTTAATACTTACAAAATAAAGGAGCGTATTTTCAATAATTTCCCATATACCTGCAGCAACAAGGATAATTATCCAATAAATAACAAATTTTTTAAATCCCGGAGGATTAATTGGAGCTTGCGGATTGCCGGATAAATTTTTGACTATAAAACCAATTGTAAAAGCCAAAACAAAGAGAGCGATTCCTGTAAGGAGATGTCCCATTGACCAATAATCAAATGAGGCAATTGATAAATATGTCTCATCTAGTGCTAATATAGGGATGCCAAATAGTGCGGCAACAATAGCAGTTATAATCAAAATGATGATAAATCCTAGCATTATTAAGAGAGGTATATATCTTTGTTTCATAACTAAAACCACCTAATGATTTCATTTTAATTAGAATTTCATTTTTAGTAACATCGAATAAGACTCCTTTTAATAAATAACTTAACATTTTCAATAAAGTTATAATCAAGAATAATTATATTGAGTAATATAATTCCCCTTAACTTACATTCCATTCTGAAAATCCAAGGATACTTCCACAAAAGGGACAATACCACATTTTTTTTCTCCGAGTATATTCACCTTTAAATCCTCGAAATTTTTTACGTCCTTTTTTATCTAACTCTTTAGCATAAAAATCATATAAATGGAGTTCTTTTTTACAATATGGGCATTTTGGCTTTACATGAGAAGATGAATTGAAATCATACCCACAATTAGGGCAAATTTGTTTAAAAAGATCAATTTCTTTTCCACATTCCCAACAACCTTTAACAAACATAAGTTATCCACTTTTATTTATGAAAAATTGAGTTTCTAATTGTTATGATTAAGATTTAAGCTATTTAAATTTAAATAGATTTCAATTGAATCTAATTTTTAACAAATCATATTAATTATTTTAAAAATTAAAATTAAATTAGCTTTTTGACATTATTTTGAATTAATTTCGCACTTGGAACAATTTCTTTTTCTAACTTTGGGGAGTAAGGAATTGGAACATCTGGTGTGTTAATTCTTATAATGTTTTTCTTTAAATATTGAAAACCCTCTTCTGCTACAAAGGCTGCGACTTCTGCACTCATTGAACAAGTTTTACAACCTTCATCGACAATTATCAACTTTCCTGTTTTTTCAACAGAATTTAAGATCGTATTTTTATCCATTGGAACTAAAGTTCTTGGATCAATAACTTCACATTGAATATTTTCTTCTTCTAATTTGGTAGCTGCTATTAAACTTTCTTGTACCATCGCACCTGTAGCAACGATAGTTACATCATCACCTTCAGTGAATTTTCTTGCTTCCCCAAATGGGATCGTGAAATTTTTATCTAAAGGGACCTCTCCAGTAAGGTAATATGTTCTTTTATTTTCAAAAAAGATAACTGGATCATCATCTCGTATGGCGGTTTTCATTAATCCTTTAAAATCACGTGCATCAGAGGGTAATACGACTTTCAAACCTGGCACATGCATAAACCAGGATTCAAAAGATTGTGAGTGTTGTGCCGCTCCCATTATGCCAGTTCCAAATGGAACTCTAATAGTAACGGGAACATTAATTTGCCCTCCATACATATACCTTGCTTTTGCAGCTTGATTTACAATCATCTCCATACATACAGTTAAAAAATCAGCAAACATAATTTCTGCAATAGGACGCATACCCACCATAGCGGCTCCAATAGCACAACCCAAAATCGCATTTTCACTAATTGGTGTATCACGAACTCTCTCAGCACCAAATTTTTCTAATAAACCTTCTGTTACAAAAAAGCAGCCCCCAAACTTTCCAATATCTTCTCCCATTATGAATACAGATTCGTCGCGTTCCATTTCTTCTTCAATAGCTAGCCATATCGCATCCAACCCTCCCATATTTTTAGTTTCTTCGACCATCTTAATTCCCTCCTAAATTTATTGGATTTTTGTATATATCATCTAAGACGGTATTAGTATCTGGTTTTTTGCTTTTTTTCGCAAATTTAACGCTTAGCTCTATTTGAGCTAAAGTTTCTTCCTCAATTTTTTGAATGATTGCTCGATCGATAACTTCATTCTTGATAAGTTTTATTTTATAAGCTTCAATTGGGCATTTTTTTTTCCATTCTTCTTTTTCTTCAGTTGAGCGGTATTTATCAGAATCCATTGTCATTTGACCGTGCCACCTATAAGTTTTGCATTCAATTAATGTGGGACCACCTCCTTCTCTTGCAAGATCAACTGCTTCTTTTATGGCCCTATATACCTCAGTTACATCATTACCGTCAATAGTGAGGCCTTTCATTCCATAGCCTTGAGCACGAAGTGAAAGATCTTTAATAGCAGTAACATTATGAACAGGGGTGCTCCATCCATACATGTTATTCTCTAAAATAAAAATTACAGGAAGTTTCCATATAGCTGCAAGATTCATTGATTCATGTAACATACCTTGGTTTGATGCCCCATCACCAAAGAAAGTAAGAACTACCTTACCTTCATTTCTCATCTTTGAAGCTAAAGCGACACCAAGAGCTAACGGGGGTCCTGCTCCTACAATCCCATTTGCCCCAAGCATATTTTTAGAGAAGTTAGCAACATGCATCGAACCACCGCGACCCTTGCATACTCCCCCTTCTTTCCCGTAAATTTCTGCCATTAGTGAATTAATATCTCCACCTTTAGCGATAAAATGGCCATGACCTCTGTGTGTAGAAGTAATATAATCATCCTGATTAATCGCCGCACAAGCTCCAACAGCTATCGCTTCTTCACCTGCATAAGTGTGAACTAAAGGAGATTTGATTTTACCAGTATCTTGTGCAATTCTTTGTTCAAATTCGCGAATCAATAACATCTTTTTATAAAGATTAATTAATTCTTCAGAACTCCAATCTTTAAGCAATTCTAAATTACTCATTATTAAGCACTTATTTTAATCGTTAATAGTTTTATATGTACTTTTCAATTTTTATATATTTAATAATATCTTGCAGTTGAGTTTAATTCTGGAAGTATATGTTTTCTGAAAATTCTTTTAATAATTGAAATATATTAAAATTACAAGAATATTGAAAAAAAATTATGAAGATATTTTTAATGTTTAAATCTATTTATATTAAAAATTTTTAACATAACAAATAGTATTAAAATTAAAACAGAGAAAATCAAAATGTCAGATGAAGAACTTAGGGATCAAATTAATAAGATAGCGGTTGAAATAGAGAAAATTGAAGAAACAGCAAAGCAAAAAGAAGCTTATATTAATAAAAAACTTAATAAGGAATTTGATACTAAAATCAGTGTTCTCGAATTAAAATTGCAGAATCAACAAACTATATTTAATGAACTTGTTAAAAATGTTGATGAATTAACATCAAAAAAGAAAGAATTAACTCCTATTATAAAAAATTTAGAGAACGAATATAATAATTTGAAAAAAGGTAAGCAGAAAGCTTTAAACGAGAATATAAGGGCAATTAATAAAGAAAAGAAAATTAAAACGAAAATTATTGACCGAGAGATTAAATTGCTAGAAAAAGAGTTAAAGACGAGTGAAAACAAATAATTTATCGATACTAAATAAATAAAAAAATAAATAAAAATATAAAATATATTTGAAAAATCTATAAAACTCCTCTTCGATATGTTTAAGAATAAAGCATTTTTATTTGAAGAGTTTTTTCCCTTAACGAAATATTGACCACTTGAAGTAAATAATTGAAAAATATTTTTTCCACGTTCTTAATCTAGATAAAATATTTTCAAATCGCATTTAATCATGAAAAAAATTATTTAATCCACTTTATATATAATGGGAATGGGGAAAATATTTATAAAGCTAAATTGCATCAATATTTTCAACAGAAATAGAATAATTTCTTAGGAAAATTTAACTTATGAAACTAATTACGGTAAATTTACCAGATTCATATTTAAGATCATTAGAAAAAAGTAGTTTATGCACTGGCATTAGTAGATCAGAACTTATAAGGCAGGCGGTCAGATCTTACATAATAAAGGAAATAAAATTTGCCAAGAGATTAGAGACAGAATTAGAGGATAAGAGGATCACCAGATTTTTTGAATATTGTATTAATTGTGAACGCAGACTTCACACCATAGCAAGAAGGGACCATCTTTTTCATAAAAATATTGAAGTGTTTCAATTAAGGTTTTGTTGTTCCTGCTATGAAAAGTTCAAGAACACATCATTCGATGAGTTTCCAACCGACATAATTGATAAAATTAAGAAAAAAGTAAAAGCATATAAAAAATATAGGTTAAGAGACTCATCGGATGCTAAATTAGATTATTAAAATATATAAAGGTTAAGAGAAAACTAGATAACTATAAATCGCTGAAAATTTTCTTCCATTCATTATTCTGAGCATAAATTTTGGCTTCTCCGAGTACTTCAAGAAATCTTTTTAACTCATTCTTCGGATACTCATTTAATATAGAATATCGGTCATATACTCTATCGGGCAAAAATTTCTTATTATCTATGATACGAATTGCTTGATTGAAGAAGGTTTTTACAGCTCGATCCCAGCTACTTATCTCAATTTTATCAAATATAAACTCAACTAGACGTTCAGTTATGTCTCTTTTTAGAGGTTTCCCCCAGTTGAAATTCCAGTATTTCATAAGGATAATAAGTTTGGTTATTTTTCCGTTTTGCTTCTTATTTAATTTAAAGAGAGTTTGTTCTTCTAATGTCTGATTTATTTTTTTAGTCCCTCTTATTCCACCAGGGATAAGAAAATATCCGTTGAGTAATTCCAGTGCCGGAATACAGTCAAAAAGAATCGAAATACCTGAATAATCCATTCTAATGGGAATAGCATGTCTATATGGAGGATTTCTTAATATTTTCATATTTTCCTTATGATTAAATTGATAAACTTTAAGATTAGAATAAAGTAATTCGAAAAGTAGGCTTTTATATAGATTGTTTTGCTCATTGGGGTAATTATTTTTTTTTTTGTATATAAAATATAGGTCGACATCAAACCGATTTTTAATGAAAAGTCCCCTATCGAATGATCCTCCAAACCAAAATCTCTCTATAGTGTATTGATAGGTATTTTTTGATAAGTAAAGCGTGAACCAATAAGATGTTTGATTTTGAGAAATAGATTTTAACTTATTAAACATATTATTAGCTTTTTCCCTAAGAAATGTGTTTTGACTCTCTGTAATAGTTAAAGAATCAATTAATCGTTCTAAACTATCTAATTCCAGATAAGAAATTTTTTTCACAAATTTTTAATAATTCTCTTTTAATATAAATCTGATATTCAGGATTAAGAAAAATTTCAAAATGCTCAATATATTTTTAAATATCAGGTTTGAATCCTATAAATTTGTTTTTCTGAGAATCAGATTTACTAATTATTTTTTTTTTGATATAATAAGATTAATATAGTAGCTAAATAAATAATAAATTAAAATATTTCATACAAAACTGTAAAAGGTGATATCTAATGGGAAAAAGGAAAAAAATTAGGATCTTACTTATATTTTTTAGTTTTATCATAGGCGCTTGTTTTAGCTCTTTTATTGTAATTGAAGATGTAACTTTTAAGGATCTAAATAATACGGAATCACGAAATTTAACTTCTCTTAAGTTAAGTGCGGAACCAATCGAATTGAAATGGAGTTATAATACTAGCTTTATCATTCAATAAGTAGCAATATCTTCTGATGGAAATTATATAGTAGCGGGAACTGGTCATCCTTCGATGCTTAATGATTCATATGTCTACTTATTTAGTAAATCAAGTTCCACACCGTTATGGAGTTTTGAAACTGGTTCAGATGTCATGTCTGTTGATATTTCCGCTGATGGAAATTATATTGTTGCTGGAAGTTTTGATCGTAATGTATATTTATTTAGTAAATCGAGTGCAATCCCATTATGGAATTATACAACAATTCACATAGTAAGGTACGTTTTCATAACACCCGATGGTAATAAAATAGTAGCTGGATCCCATAAGGGTGTATATTTGTTTGATAAATCAAGTTCTGTACCCCTAAGAACTTTTGCCATAGGACAAAATACTATTTCAACAGCGATGTCTTCTGATGGGAATTATATTGCTGTAGTAAATTGGAAGCTCGGAAAGTATAATCTTAGTTTATACAATACAGCAAGTTCTATAGCAATGTGGAATTATACGCCAAATGATATTCTTTGGTCGGTGGATCTTTCAGATGATGGTAGCTATATTGTTACAGGAGGTAAGTATAATAATATTACCTATTTTTTTGGAAAATCAAGTTCTACTCTTTTATGGAACCATACAGCCAATGATTCAGTAAATTCTGTGGCGATCTCTTCTGATGGTAATAATATAGTAGCAGGAAGTGGTGACTATAATATATATTTATTCGATAAGTTAAGTCCTACTCCTTTATGGTACTATACAACCACTGCTGGAGTAGATATTGTGGCGATCTCTTCTGATGGGAATAATACCGCAGCAGCAAGTCTTGATGGGAAAATCTATTTTTTTGAAACAACAAATTCCACTCCAATATGGAGTTATCAAATTGGTGGAGGAGTAGCTTCAATTTCAATTACGCCTAATGGCAATTATTATGTAGCTGGAAGTTCGGATGGATGTACTGTGTATTTATTTAGTCTAAGCACACCAGGGTTTCCAATTTCATTTGATAATTATTATCTAATATTTACTGTTGTTGCTTTAATTTCATTAATAATTGTTGTTAGAAGGAAAAGAAAGGTAAATTGAATTCAGTTATTCATTTAAATCTTCAATTTTATAGTTTGATTAATTAAAAAAACTTTTTTTTTTAAAATTTTGATAAATTTCAGATTTTCGTAAAATATACCATCTTGCGAAAGGTTTAATCAAGGGAGTTAGATATCTTTTTAACCCTATCCATTTTCTTACTTCAATATAAAAATCTTGAAGTGTATGATGTTGAAAGTCTAACAATCTTTGGAGATCATTTGTTTCCTGGGAGTCAAAAATTCCATAGTAAAGACCTTTTTTAGCAAAAGCCGTTTCTGGTAAAAAATTTCTTCCAAGACCCATGATTTCATAATAATTATTGAGATTATCCCTATAAATTGTTTGACAGCTTTTTCCTCCACCTAAATTAAAGATTTTTCCCCATATTTTCTCAGATTCTAATGCGTTAGCAATAGCTTGAGACAAATCTTTGACATGAATTATTTCTAAAGGTGTATCTAAAGGTATTTGAAACATAACTGGTCTAAATTTTAAAACCTCCACTGATGCCACATATAAAATTCGAAAAATACAATAATCCATTCCAGAGTTTATGATTAATTTTTCTGCTTCTATTTTAGTATATGAATAAATATCTTTAGGGTTGATATCGACCGGATCTGAGATTTTAATAATTGGATTTTCTAAATTTTTACTATAAACAGCCGCGGAAGAGGTGAAAATAATTTTTGGATTATTTTTTTGAGCTTTCATAGCATTCAAAACATTAGCGGTTCCACCAATATTAGTAAGTTTAGCCAAATCCGGATTAAACATCGCAATATCAGGCAAAACTCCTGCCGCATGAATAACTATATCTTTATTGAAAACTGATTTTTTAACATCTTCATAATTTTGAATATTCCCCCAAATTATATCAACAGTTTCCTTGTATGATTTAAAGAGTTTTTTATTTTTATGAGATGGTCTTAAAAGTAAACTAAGTTCATAATTTCTACTTCGACTGATTAATTCTCTAAAGATTTCTTTGCCAATTGTACCAGAAGCACCCGTTAATAATATTTTCTTTTTTTTCATATCTTAATGATCTATTAATTAGCAAATATTTTAATTTTAGAGTAATTCATTTGTAAATATGTAAATTTATGCAAAACAAAATATATTTTTTGATGATTATAATTCTAATTATTAATATTATCTCTATATACAGTATGTTTAATAGTTCAAAGTGATTAATTCTAATGATGGAACAAAATAATGAGAGCTCAGCTATTGCTGAACAAATTATGACTCCTTATGTTGTTATGCTGGATACCAATGCCACTTTCAAAGATGTGATTGGAAAGATGCAAAAGCACAATATTTCGGCAGTTTTTATTGAGGATACTGCTGAAAATGAATATTTCATAATTACTAAGACCGATGTAATTAATTTTTTAAATAGTGGTGGTATGGGTGAACAAAATCTTTCAGAAATTTCAGTGAAAAAAGTCATGCAGGGACCAACTAGCCTGATAGATGTTAACACACCAATAGATACCATCATTCGATTTATGATTGAACATAATTTCAAACGAGTTTTAATTGGAAGGGATAATAAACCAGCGGGGGTTGTTTCTACTAAAGATATTATGCAATGGAATAACACCTATTTTAAACCCTCAAAACCTCAAATATTACTTTTCATGGATAATATTAACAGTATTATTATTGCTAAACATATATATGAAGAAAATATTGGCCAAGATGTTGAAGATGATTTAATTGATGCTTATGGAGGAGCTATAACTTCAATTTCCGCGATAATAGATGAAATACTTAAAAAATCTGGAACCATGCGTCAATTGTTAAAAGATAAGCGATCTATCCTTTTTGAACCTTACAAGGGTATTACAGGGATTTTAATTAGTGATTATAATTCTATTGAATTGCGTCGAAAACTGCAGATAGCCACTAAAAAATTCTATGAAATGCATGCAAAGATCATCGATGGTACTCATAAGGAAGAAAAAGGCATTAATATTACCCTTAATCTCGAGCCTATAGTATCAATTTTCAAAGAAGATCAAAATAACAATTAATTTTTTTTGTCCTTTTTTACTAAACCCAATGATTTCACACTATTAGAAATTAAAGAATATACGTCCGAAGAAATAATATTATTATAATATTATAACTATACTCTGCAACTTTATCGGAACGGATTGTCCTAAAGACTTTAGATATTCAAATCATTATTAAAAACTGTTTTTACAGAATTTTAGATATGGCGATTTAACCAATCAGTAAGGTCATTTAATACTATTCTTCTATCTTTTTCGATTTCATTATATACTTCGTGGTATAAACCTTCATATATTTTAATGGTTTTATCATCCATTTTAAACAAATCATCAAGTTTTTCGCTTCCTTTTATTAGTTTATCTTCTGAACCGCATTGAATTAATAAATTAATTTTAAAATTTTCTATAGTTGTCTTAAGATTTTTAAAATTTCTTAGCATTTCATAACTTAATCTTGCGGTAATTTTTTCAGCATAGACTAAAGGATCGGTCGTATAATTTTTTACTACTTCTGGATCATGGCTTAAGAATTTCGCATCAATTCTAGGGTTAAATTTTATTTTGGGGGCGATTTTTGAGAAGCCCTTAGCGAGAAGTTTTAAAAATCCACTAGTTTCTTTACCTGGATCTGTCCCCGTTCCTGAAAGAATAAGCCCATGTAGGAGATCCTCGTATTTTCTTGTGAAATAAATAGCAATAAATGAACCTAGTGAGTGCCCCAACATAAATATTGATAAATTAGGGTATTGTTTCTTTATTAAATCGTAAAATAATTTTTCATCTTCTATATATTGATCAAATGAATCTACAAAATTCCGTAATCCCTCGGATCTACCGTGACCGCGATGATCATTGGCATAAATTGCATAACCTTCCGGAATTAATTGATTTACGACATTTTGATACCTACCAGAATGTTCAAATCCTCCATGCACAAGTTGAATAACCGCTTTTGGAGTATCTGGAATCCACGCTTGATAATAAATTTTTAAACCTTTTACTCCTTTAAATTCTCCTTCATTGTGTTTCAAATAACAATCACACCTTCTTTTCTCATATCTATTATATTCATTTTAAATCATAAAGAGAGCATTGTTATTAATATGGTATCTTTAGATATTTAATAATTTCAATCTTAAATTCTATAATTAAATGAAAAAACTCATTTAGAAAAAAAAATATGTGTAACAATTTTAAAATTGAGGGTAATATGAAAATATTTATTAACAAATTGTTCCATATTTTATCTACATTTAAGTTAAAATAATTTAGCTAAAAAAATGAATGTAAATAACATTAAAGGACGTCCTAAATTCACTTCGGGTCAATTCTTAGGATATATTTTATGGAAACAAACTGATGGCTTTCATTTGAGATGGACTACAAAAAGAAGAAAAGCATACAACTTTCAAGGAAAGATAGTTTTTCACCCTAAACTAAAAATTACAAAAATAGTTAGGCCCGAGACTGGAATTAAAATGCATGAAACGGGAGAAAAAACAATTCAATGGAATACAATAGAAAAAATTAAAATAAATGGATTAGATTTCGTTACCCCTGGAAATTTCACACTGGAATTAAGGATAAATAAAAAAAAAATTAAGCCAAAAAGTATATTTTTGGGTTCACAAATGAAAAAACCAGAGAGTAATCCCTTTACTATAACTCAAATAACTACTGAAGAGAAATTAAAAAAAGAAGTTAAGAGAAAATTAAAACAAAAGATTAAGGAACCATCACGAGAAATCGAGCCGGCACCAATATATGAACTTATACCTGAACTAAAATATGAGCCTACTCCAGAGCCTGAACCTGAACCAATATATGAACCTACTCCAGAGCCTGAACCTGAACCAGTATATGAACCTACTCCTGAACCTGAACCAGAATCAGTATATGAACCTATTCCAGAGCCTGAACCTGAGCCAGTATATGAACCTACTCCTGAGCCTGAACCTGAGCCAGTATATGAACCTACTCCTGAGCCTGAACCTGAACCAGAACCAGTATATGAGCCTGAACCTGAACCTGAACCAGTATATGAACCTATTCCAGAGCCTGAACCTGAACCAGTATACGAATCTCTTCCAGAAGAAAAACCAGAAGAAATTAAAGAACTTGAGGAGAAAAAAAGCGATACTAATTCCGAAGAAGAGTAAAGAATCTGTGTTAAATATTTTTATTGCTAAAATTATGATTTTAATTAATTTTTTCTATTCCTATTTAGAAGGTAAAATGTAGAAAAGAGGTAAAAGTGATTTCTTTTATGAGTCATTATCTATTAGATTTAATATTATTTATCACTATAAATAGTGCAAACATCATAATATCTGCTATTTTTATATTACGAGTTAAAAAACCAGGAATAGAACATGGTTTGGGCGTTTTCTACCTAGTGCTTGGCATTCCTACATTAATAATAACCGTTCTTAACATTTTTTTTCAACGAGAATGGTGGTTTTGGATATTTCCAACAATATTTCTAATATTTATTGTTTTTGAGCTTATTGTAGATTATGTAAAAAAAATCGAATTTCGTAATCCTCGAAACAATCGAATATTAGTCCCTTATTTAATATTATATTATGTTAGTATAATATTGATGTGGGGTTTAACCTGGACATTAGGAGTCTTATTTGGAGCAATTACAGGGATTACATACTTTTTACAGTTAGGATGCGCGATTTATGCGGGTAAACATGGAGTGGGATAACGTCTATTATCGAACCTTATTTTACGAATCTTGCAAAAAATTAGATTAATTAAATAAGCATGAATCAGATCTAATGAAGGTAAGTTATATTATTTAAATAAAAATCTAAATAGGTGGTAATGATAGTTATAAAAGGAATTCTTGAAAAGTTAAAAGATAAAAAGATATCCGTGTATGTGAAAGACGTAGCTGAAAGAAGTTGGTTTTCTGGGGTATTAGAATCTATTACTGATGAGAATGTTGCAATAAGAGAAAAAACTGATTATTCTGAATGTCGTTATTATATTCCGATTTCAGAGATTGTTGTTGTCTCAGAAAGTTTAATGTAGTAATAAAGGCTATTAATTGTGGAAATTTTGGAAAGAGCTTTATTTAGTTTTTTTGCTAGGTTTTTTTCCTATTAAAGTGGAAAAATTAGGAGTGGTTGATAAATAAAAGAGAAGGTTAAATTATTAAACTATATATACTAATAAAACCGAAATTTGTAAATACGAATAAAGCGAAATTACCAAACACACAAATTTAGAAAAAAAATGGAAAAAGAAAGGTTTTTATCCAGTAGATGTTCACATAAAATAATATTCAATATACTCCTAAAAACAAAATAATGATATTTAGTTTATCATTTCCATTAGAACAAATTATACGTTATATCCTAGAATCACCTTTCATATTAGTTAAAATAATAATTTTTTCAACTATTTTTATAATTTCTTTTTTAATAAGTTTATTTTATATTAATTAAAAAACGGATTTCTTTTAAATTTAAAAATGATAAGACTTTAATACGATTTGTCTTATCTATTTGTATCGCTTTATCACTTCTACTAAACCTTTATTATATTGCATTTACATCAGACGATGCATTCATAAGCTTTCGTTATGCGACAAATCTTATAGACGGAAATGGACTTGTATTCAACTCTAATACAAATAATCCTGTAGAAGGATACTCCAATTTTCTTTGGATACTGATAAATGCAATTCCCATCCTTTTAAATTTGGATATTGTTATATGGTTTAAAGTCTTATCAATTATCATTAATATTTTCTCGGTTTTATTAATTTATAAGCTTGGAACCCTATTTTATAGCAATAAAATTGCCCTATTTTGTCCAATTCTTTATAGCATATATTATCCTATACAATTATGGGCAGTTGGAGGTTTAGAAATTCCAATATTGATCCTATCATTAATCGCTGCTTTTTATTTCCTCTTTAAGGAAGTTTTGAAAGAATCCAAATTTCCAATATTTTCCAGTCTATTTTTTTTAATACATGCATTGACGAGAATTGACGGAATCATATTTTTTATAGGTGTCGAATTTTCAGTAATTATTTATTACCTCTTTATTAGTAAGAAAAAAAATATTGTCTATCAGAGAATTATATCATTGTTATTCGTAGGAAGTCTATATACGATTTACTTCTTATGGAGATTTTTATATTACGGACATTTCTTCCCAAATTCTTATTACGCAAAGGCATCCAGTAGTTTTGTTCTCATTACTAATTCAGGGATCCAGTATCTATTTTTATTTTTGGTTTTTACTGCACCAATTTTCATTTTAATGATTTTTGCGGTAATTAAAATTTTAATTAATAAAGAAAAAGAAATGATAAAAATGGTTTTGCCATCAATAATCCTAATTTTACTTAATTTTGCTATTATTTTGAATATAGAAAAACATTATGCTGGACAAGGATTTCGTTTTGCCCTTATTTCGGTACCTTTTATGATATTAATTGGGTGCTATTCATTTAAAGTTCTCAATGAGTATAAGACCACAAAAATTAAATTAAATTATAGACAATTTAAAATCAGTTTAAATAAAATTATCCCTCTTTTATGTAGTTTTGGGCTAATTATTTATCCATTTACAGCCCCAATCGTTTATATAAATACATCAAATACTGATGTAAGTGATAAGTACCATAAATTGGCATTTTGGTTCAAAGATAATGTAGATAATAATGTGTCCATCGCTTTTACAGATATGGGAGTTATTCCTTATTACTCAGAATTAGAATTTATTGATCTCTGGGGAATATGTGATGAGACAATTGCTCGAAATAGGTCAGCAGCAGAATATGTTCTTGGTAAAACACCAGAGTTTATATTCATTAAGGAGAATAATTTAGCTGAAATCAAGGCGATAAGAGATCATGTAGATTTTCAGAGTAATTATACTAGATTTTTTACCATAGAATTAAGAGAGATAACTCAATATCTTAAAGAATCGATATATGATTTGAATATTTATAAACACAATGATTATCTTTTATCAAATGCGACTCTAGTTTCTTTATTTAGTTAACAAATAGTCAAATTATTAAGCTATACTAACCTCTAAAACTAAATTTTTCAATTTATTCTTCCCATATATAAGTAGAATCGCAACAATCATTACCTTTCATTAATGATGTTTTACGCTCTAATCTAAGGTTAGGATGGAAAGCTTTAGCCATTGCAAAATCTGGATAACAACACATGGAATGACCAATATCAGAAGCACCCAATTCTAAGAATGTTTTTGCCCAAAGATATTTGGTAAATTTTAATGCTAATTTATTAGGAGTATCCTCTACTTTCCTATAATTTAAACAGTGCTGCATGTATTCTGTGCTAATCTGTTCTTTATAAACTTCCTTAAATTCTTCAAAATTTGTTATGGGTCTTATATTTTTTAATTGTCTTACAATTAGTTCAATACCTTTTTTTTCCCATAGCTTTTTAATGATTTCTAAAGCTTTCTTTTTATCCATAATGGGTGCTAACACTCTCATAATCTCAAGTATTCCATTAAATCGTGTTTTAAAAAAATCTTCATAAGAAATTTCAAATTTTTCATTATATTTGGCAGGATTATTTGACATTTTTTATTTATCTCATTTTTTTATGTTTTTCTTAAAATAGCTTATTTCATATATTTTTATTTTTCATTAATGTAAAAATGAGAATTAAACTTATTTATAGGGATTCATAGAAATTGTAATGTAATTAATTTAATTTTTTAAAAAATCAAAAAATTGAAATATTAAAATGCGAATTCCAGAGAAAAAGAATGTAGTTAAATTAGCAGCTGTAATTGTTTTAACAGTAATAATCATGACAATTCTTTCAATTCCACTGATTAGTATTATAGCTCCGCTTGGAAATATACTTTTCCCTGGTACTGGATTATGGAATGTTCCAGGAGAAGTTCCAGAACATGAGACACTATACATCCCAGGATTAAATAGTTCAGTTACCGTTTATCGTGATGAATGGGGAATACCTCATATTTATGCATTTACTGAAGAAGATATGAGTTTTGCATTAGGCTATGTCCATGCTCAAGATAGATTATTCCAAATGGATTTAGCTCGTAGGAATACTAGGGGAAAACTTTCCGAAGTAGTAGGAGACTTAGCTTTGGAAGAAGATAAATATAATCTCGCAATGGGAATGGAATATTGGGCAAATGAAACTCTCTATGATCTTATAAAAAGACAGGAGTTAGGAGAAACTGATATTTACGATTCAATTAGTAGATATGCAGATGGAGTAAATTATTATATCAATACTCATCCAGATGAACTCCCAATAGAATACGCCATTTTAGGATTTAAACCTATGAAATGGACTCCATTAGATACAATGTGTCTTATTAAGTATATGAGTAAAATGCTTGCTTGGCAATATGATGATTTATATAGATTACAAACTTTAGAAGCTTTAGGTGAAGCTAATTATACCGAATTAATGTCTATGGCAACTTATGGTCAGATTCCTGTATGTCCTAATTATGGTAGTTATAATGATAGTTCAGGACTCCCTTACAATGGTGGTTCATTAAAGGTTAGTTCAAAGGTTATAAAAAGTATTTCCAACTTTCTGAGAAATGTTGAGCGTATTCCATCAGAGAAGAATTTAATGGATCTTCAAGAACAAAACAGTATAGGCTCTAATAATTGGGTTGTTGATGGTGTCAAGAGTAGCACTGGAAAACCAATTTTATGTAATGATATGCATTTAGCGTGGAATATGCCTGGAATATGGTATGAAGCACATTTGGTTGTTGAAAGCACGGATTTAAATGTTTATGGATTTTCACTTACTGGTGGAAATATTATTGTTGCGGGTCATAATGATTATGTAGCATGGGGTTATACGAATGTGGGATATGATGTTATGGACTGGTATTATTATGAAGAAGTAAATGCAAGTCATTATATTTATAATGGCACGATAAGAGAATATACAACAAGAACTCATACTATAAATATAAAAGATCAAGGATCTGAAGAATTTACAGTCAAGGAAACCGTACATGGACCTGTTCTTAGTGATTTTTTAGGCGGAGCCGTTCCTGATTCTTTAGATACAGAAAAAATAGTATTAGCTCCTAAATGGATAGGAAATAATGTAACTACCGAATATATCGCCTTACATGGGTACAATTATGCAAAGAATAGAACTGAATTTAATCAATCTTCGACTTACTTTCATTGTCCTGCTCAGAATCATGTATATGCAGATGTGGATGGTAATATTGCTATTAGACCTACTGGGTTAGTACCTATAAGAGATGATAGTTTAATTCCACCTGGGCATTTTGGAAATGGTTCACTGCCATATAACGGAACAAAGGGTGAAGGTGAGTGGATTGGTTATGTTCCTTTTGAAGAATTACCAAATACAGAAAATCCATCTCAACATTATTTAGTATCAGCAAATCAAAAAGTTGTTGGACCTGATTATAAAAAATACTCGCTTCAAAACAGTTGGTCATCAGGTTATCGGGCAAGAAGGATTAATGAATTACTTAATAATTCAGCAGATGGATCAGTTGGTGTAGAAAAAATGAAAGAAATACAGCTTGATATTAAATCTACTCCTGCAAGGGCATTTACTCCATATTTTATCAATGCAACTGAAGAACTACCTTCTCCACAAAAAACACCAATAATATTAGATATTTTAACTCAATTGAAGAATTGGGATTATGATATGGATAAAGAAATAGCAGCACCAACTATTTATCGTAAATGGAGAGATTATTATATGGATTACACTTTTGATGATGAAATTGAAGCCACTGGAGCCCCAATGCGACCATCATTGGATGTTTTAGAAAAATTAACGCGAGATGAGCCAGACTCAAAATGGTTTAATGATATAAATACACCTGAATTAGAAAATAGAACTCATATAATTATTAGAGCTTTAAATTCTACAATCGACTTTCTTTTAGGCTTTTATGGCACAGATGAAGTAAATTCATGGAGATGGGGAGATATACATAAATATCTTTTTGCTCACATAGTTCCTGGATTTGATAGTCTAAATAAAGGACCATACGAAGGAGATGGGGAAGGATATACTGTTACACCTTCAGGAGTGAGTTTAAGAATAGGAGTGGGTTATGCCCGGGGTGGTGCTTCTGAAAGACTCATAGTCGACTTTAGTGATTTTCAGAATTCTTGGAGTGTAATCCCTTCAGGCCAAAGTGGTAATTCAAATTCTCAACATTATTCCGATCAACTCGAGGAATTATTTCTGCAGGGTAAATATCATCGACAATATTTCTACAATAATACAGTTGATTTTCCTAAGAGTCATATTGAATCTCAGATTAGATTTATTGCTAGAGAAGACCCTATATCTATAATTATTCTGGCAACAGCTTTAATCGTCGGATTTTCGGTTGGAATTATAGTGGTAATAGTCGGATGGTACAAAAGAGATCTAATTATTTCGAGATTAAAGAAATTAAAGGAGCAAATAAGAGGTGATTAGAATTAAGATTAAAAAGATTAAACTTAGTATTAAACCCGAAACAAGAAATTTTTTAATTTCGTTTATACTCGCAGTGCTTATTACATATTTTTTAACCTACACTGAAATCTGGCAATTAATCATAATTCCAGGTATTATAGCAGGTGTCTTTAATAAAACAATGAGACGTGGAATATATAGTGGTGCTCTTGGTGTATCAATAGTATGGTTTATATTTATGGTGTATCAAATGAGTACTAAAAATGCTTATATAAATTTGGATCAATTTGCTGCTTTTATATTTGGTGGGTTAGGCTATGGATGGGTCATAGTTATCTTGATATTATTATTAGGAGTTTTATTTGGAGCTTTAGGTGGAGCTATAGGGAGTGGAACTATGATATTACTCAGACCTAAGCTTAAAAAAATTTCGCTAAAAATTTTTAAATCAAAAAATTCTGTAGTAAACGAAAAAAATCTAAAACCATAAGCTTATTATTTTTTTTTAATTTTTTTATTAAATGAGTGAAGTAGAGATCAAGGAAAACCAGAGCAGAAGAGTTAAACGTATTTTAGCATTAATAATTAGTGGAATTTATGTTGTTGTACTTTTGCCAGTTATTGGCATTTTGGTTTCTTTATATTTTGATTCGTTATTTAATTTCCCAGACATTATCCCATTTCCAATTAATATTATAATAGCTATTATAATATTAGTTAATGGCTTATTTTGGGCTATTTGGTCAAATTTCGAATTATATAAAAGAGGAAAAGGAAGTCCAATTCCCTTAAAAGGAACTCAGACAACGGTATTAGTTATCAGAGGACCCTATAAATATACAAGAAATCCCATGGTTTTTGGTATATTCTTATGTGGGTAGGATTAGGATTTTCATTTAATTCTATTTTTCTTTTGCTTGGATTTACGCTTATAGTAACAATAATATTAATAATTTTGGTTAAAGTTTGGGAAGAAAAAAATTTAGAAAAGAGATTTGGTACCTCGTACATAGAATATAAAAGTAAGGTATCCTTTCTAATTCCCTTACCGTCTAAAATAACTTGAATTCATTAAGATTATACGTGCTTATTAGGATAATTTTCAATAACTGAATTCAAAAAAAGAGAGAATATAATTATTTAATTTTATACTGGCTTTTCATGAAATTAATAATATAATCTTTAACTTTTTCGCGGTCAGGTAAGCTGGCTACCATACCATATATAGCAGCGTCTCCATCTGTAGATTCTCCGGGATGGTCTACAACTTCAGTCACAGTTTCTCTGAGATCTTTCAAGAATGTATTAACTATCTCAGAATGGTGAGGATTAACCATCATATGTAAAGCATTTGGGAATTGTATTCGGTCTAAATGCCATCCTTTTTTATCCAAAACATCTCCTAAATGAAAAATATCAATTGTATAGGATGTAAAAGAAAAAACGCTCATGACTGGTTTTCCAATAATGTAAAGCTCAGGGATTTGATTTATCCCATCAATTAACTTTCTTGAAGCATCCATAACAATCTTTGCTAAATTTAAATATCCATTCATCCCTAAATGCCTCATAGCAGCCCATGCTGCTGCTATTGCTCCTCCCGGACGCGTTCCTCTCATAGATGGCGAAATATAGATACCACCTGACCAATCTATATGTACAGAAAATTGATGTTTCCAAATTCTTTCTTTTCGATATAGGATTGTTGATGCCCCTTTTGCTCCATAACCATATTTATGAACATCTGCAGAAATTGATGTAACCCCAGGTACAGAGAAATCAAAATCAGGAACTTTATAACCAAGTCTCTTAACGAAGGGTAACATAAATCCTCCAAGACACGAATCAACATGTAATCCGATACCATGATCTTGAGCAATAACTCCCAGATCAGAGATAGGATCCACAACACCTCTTGGAAAGTCACACGCAGATCCAACTATCAGTATTGTATTTTCAGTTAAAGCATCCTTCATAGCCTTTACATCTGCTTGATGGGTTTCTTTATCTACCGGTACTCGGATTGATTTTACTTTAAAATATTCTGCTCCTTTCTCAAAAGCAGGATGAGTTGAGCTAGGTAAAACCATTTCAGGCTCTTTAATGTTAGGAAACTTCTCCTCTGCCCAATCTCTATAAGTCTTTATAGCCATTAAAATACTTTCAGTTCCTCCAGAAGTCATACTTCCACAGCATCTTTTGTCTCCATTAAATAGGTCAACAGCCATGGAAATAACTTCTGTTTCGAACCTCTTTAAGCTTGGAAAGGCAATTGGGCTTAATGCATTTTTAGAGAAAAACATATTGTATGTTTTTTTAAGCATTTCAGTGTGTTTGTCTGTAGCGTGATAAACCAAACTCCATACCTTACCATCTCTCCAATTGATATCATTTTTACATATTTCTTCCATCTCTTTTAGGAGTTCGTCTTCAGGTATTCCGTTTTCAGGTAATATAACCTTTGGTCTTGCCATTTCTTTTCACTTAATATTTATACATTTTTTTTAATGTTGTAAATTAATTGTTAAATAATAACTATACTAACCCTAAATTATTATATCAGCTTTTTAAAGGGTAAACACCAAATTTTTTTGTTGCTTCAATCATCCATTTTAATTGTTTGATTGATATACCAGGATGAAAATTAGCTGGAGATATCATGAATCCTCCACCATGTCCCATTGCTTTAATCGCGTTCTGAACTGCTTGTTCTACTTCTTTTTTTGGAGCATCCACTAAGATGTGCCTTGTATCGATATTTCCCGATAAGCATAGTTTATCACCAACTTTTTTTTTAACTAAAAAAGGGTCTACATAAGGTAATTCTAAGCATTGGAGTCCATCAAAGCCAGATTCTACAATAAAATCTAAGAGAGTTGTAATATCCCCATCGGTATGAAGTATAAATTTGCCACCCCAATCATGTATTGCATTTGAAACTTCTTGATAACATGGAAGTAGATATTGATTGAAATATTTTGGATTAATCATAGGGCCACCTTTGTGTGCGATATCTCCACCTTCAAGAAAAATCTTAGCTCCGCAATCTGAATATGCTTTAAAGACAGTTAAGACGAAGTCAGTGGAAAATCGAAATCGTTCTTCAATTAATTTTGGATCATTTTTTAAGGCACGAGCAAAATAATTCATTCCCATTCCCTGCCATACAGGAGGAAATACGGAAGTTAATACATTTTGAGCTATAATACAAATATGATCCTTTATATCACGACATCTTCTTAAGACTCCTTTAAAAAATTTTTTGGCATTTTTATATTCATCTTTCAAATTGGGTTTAGGATATGCTTCCCAATCATCTCGGTTTTTAATATATCCTCCATAGTAATCCGGATATGGATTCCCATCAATATCTCTTACTTTATGTCTCTTTCCAAATATATCGGTCATCTCAGATTTGCTTTCGAGGATGAATGGGATATATGCCACTCCCACTCCATCAAATCCTAATTCATAAGCCGCTCTAACTGCTTTCGAAAAGACAGAAATTTCAATATCGAGGAGTATAGGATTAATTTTATCAACCCAATCATCTGGATATTGCTTTTCCATATCATTAAAGATATCAAAAGCAGTTCTTTTTGGTCTTCCTAAAACCTTATCCGCAACGTTTCCATCAATATTTATCACATGGGTTGGAATTCTGTCTGGTTCCTCAAGATTTAATGCAGACCATATTCGATCAAAACTATTCATATGAATAATTTCGATAATGGATTATTTAATTATTTTATTGGGAGAATGAAAATTCAAAAATTTTATAAATTCATTCTTATTTTAATTATGTCAAATATTAATATGCCAATTGTTGCTAGAATAACCTCCGCAATTAAGACTTGAACAAAATTCAACCACCAGATTGATTGTGGAAAAATAATGTTTAGGACAATTGCGACATAGATTGAAATTATATAAGCATAGATAATACCACCTAAATACTTTAGAATTTTTCTATCTCTCAATACCACAATACAATAAAGTGCTGGAACATTCACGATACAACTAATCAAATCGATTGATCCTAACGGTGAAGTTAAATTAAAAAAAAACACTCCGATAACCTTACCAGTTAAACCTTCAAAAGGAAATATAACACACATTCCTACAATTAATTCAGCTACACGAAATTGTAATCCAAGGAAGCTTATAGGCAGGAAAAGATATCCCAGGGTAACATAAAGGGCAGCAGTAATAGCAGTCAGAGCCACTTTAATGCTGATATTTCTTCCTTCTAAAAGCTTTGTTTTAAAACCTTCAGTTCCATTATTCAATTCTTCTTCTGTGTTTGGCTCCATTTTCTTGCCTTAAAAAATTAAAATATTATTTTATAGAATAATCTAGATAAATCTAAAAATCTCTAGTTTTTACTATTACAAATGTTTTTGAAGGTTTAAAATCTTTTTTTCTAGTTTTTTAATTTTGGATTCATTCCCATTTAAGTTTTGAACATCTCTTAGAATATTTAATGCTTGCTTACAATAATTAATGGCATTGATGTAATCTTTTCGTTTTTCAGCATTTTCTCCTGCTTTTAAGGTATATTCGAGTTCTAATTCTTTAATTTTTTTATCAAGTTCTAAAACCATAAATGAGATCCTTCCAATATCTTCTTTTATATCAAAACCAGTGGCTAAGTAAAGAGCTTTCTCATATTCTTGTTGTGCTTCCTTATAAATTAAAGCCTTTTCAGCAGTTTCAGCTTTTTTAATAAAAGAATTAATAGACTTTCTAACTTCTTCTTCGCTCATATATTTAGCTCTTTCTTTTAATTCACTTATTGCATCATCATTAGCTATAATTGAAGAAATTAATTCATTACTTGCGATTCTTATTGCTTGTGATTCTTGAAATTGTAGAATGTTAATTTCAGCGGTTTCAATCGTAGTCGGAAGGATTATCCTTTTTTCTAAAAGTTGGTAAATTTCATAGAGAAGAGTATTTGCGTCAATGTTAACAATTTTTTGCACTTTATCGAGTAAATTAATAATAAAAAAAAATGGTTTTGAAACTAGAAGTTCTTTAGCAAAATCAATTATGGCTTTTTGTATAGGATTCTTTTTGATTAATTCCAATGTATCTGGTAAAAATGTATGGGTTAGAACCATGGGGAATACTAATTTAATATTAAATGTGTCTATGACGAAATCAATTGTATCTTCAAAATTAAGCATTCCAGCATTGATAAGCTTTTCAAGTCTATTTAGATATCTACCTTCATATTCTTTTAAAAACTCAGTAACAAGGGTTTTCAAACTATCAGAAGCTTTATGATCTAAAACCAAACAAATTCTGATGAATTCTCCATTTTTTAATAATATATTGAAGGTTTCATATTGAAATTCATAAAATTGATGATTTCTTCCATAATTTTCAATACCATTCGAAGAATATCTCGATTCTGAAAAAGTTATATTTGCTTGTATAAACCCTGTTAATAATCCTATATTTACACCTGCCCCTGAAATTGGATAATCTATTATAGGTAAGCCCGAATTTTTAGCCATTAATAAAACATGTTTTATGTTTAAAACATCTAAAAATTTCTGCCATGTTAAGTCTTGAAACATCTGAATTCGCTTTTCTTCAGAATCAACTATCGTGAATTTTATATTATGCTTAAGATCTAAGCCAAACTTCTCAAAATGAGCTTTAACACATTCTTTACAGAAATCTGGATATTTTCCACAATTATTTTTATCTAATCCACAATCAAATCCAACTGGACTAATCTGAAAATATACCATTTAAATCGAATATCTCTTAATACTTACTTTTTAATTAATATGAAGTTTTAAAGAACATTATTATTAACACATTCTTATTTAAGTTCCCCGCAAATAAATAATAAATTCAAGATTTATATACCTTTTAAAAACTCTTAGATTATGTGATATTATAACGAAAATTCGAATTTTAAAAAAATTTGAATTTAGAAGAATAGGTTTTATTTAAACAAGTAGTAAATTATTAAGCACGTTTTATATCTTGGATAAAAGAATTGATCTCATCAATATGTTTGTCTTTCTTAATATCTTTTTTCGTAATCTCTAAGGTAGATAATGGTTCTTTCTCACATAATTTAGCCATACTTTCAAATGTTTTAGGACCACCGCTTCCACCCTCAGTACAGAAAAATGCGACATTCTTAAATTTGCTTAGATTATTAGTAATGTATGTTCTTATAGCAGGTGTCATTCTTTTGTTCCATATTGGAGTTCCTAATATGATTAAATCATATATTTCAGGATTTTTTTGAGATTCTTTGATTGTTGTAAGTTTTTTTCTTGTTGCAGCATATCCACATTTAAGGAATCCGATAATAAAGCCAGTTCTTTTCTTAGTATCAATAATTTCTTCATATTCACAATTTAGACTCTTGGAAATTAATTCAGCAATTTTTTTAGTCGTACCTTTCCTTGAATAAAAAACAAGTAATGAATTCATAATTTCTAACAATGTTTATCAATAATAAATAAATAAATGAAGAAAATTATCAATGTAAACTTTATTAAAAATTAAAACATTTTATTAAAATCTTCTTTTAGTTGGTCGCGGAAGTTTGGATGGGCAATGCTTATTAATTCTTTAGCTCTTTGACGAACAGTT
>CAZBNW010000028.1:0-25358 GCA_964493385.1 uncultured archaeon
GAGGTGGTTTTGCATTTGCAATGGCAGCAGATATTAGAATTGCTAGTGAAGATGCAAATTTTATAAATGCTTCTATTAATATTGGATTAACTGGTGCTGATATGGGAGGTAGCTATTTCCTTCCGCGCCTTATTGGTCTTTCCAGAGCTTCTGAAATACTTTATAGTGGTAGGGTTGTTGGTGGCAAAGAAGCTGAGAAAATTGGATTTATTCTAAAAGTTGTAGATAAAGAAAACCTTTTGAATGAAGCAATAAAATTAGCAGAAGAAATGTTAACTAAAAGCCCTCTAGGTTTACGTATGACGAAAGAAGCCCTTAATTTATCGTTAGATTCTCCAAGCTTAAATAATATAGTACAATTTGAAAATAGTTCGATTGTCTTGACTTTCTCTTCTAAAGATGTAAATGAGGCTTCTAGTGCTTTCTTTGGAAAAAGAAAACCTAAATATGGATTGAAATAATGAAATTCACCATAAATATTATACAATTCTAAAGAATACTCTTATATAGAATATGACGAATGGAAGCATAATTAATAGATACATGGAAAAACTATTCTTGTAGAATTTCGATAAAAAGATAACTAAACTCCGAATATAATAAATTATCACACCAGTTAATATTATAAAAAAAATATGAGAAACAATTCCACCTAAAATTGGAAAGGGAGTTAATGGTACAAATCCTAAAAATATTAGAAGAGTTATAGGGCGAACAATCATCAAAATCGTTGGATGCCGTCCTTTCATTTCTCTTAAATATAAATAATCCATAATTCCAGAGGCTAATCCAATAACTAAATATGGTATTGAATCAATTCTAAAAATTGGAATTGTAAAATTCATAGTTAACTGTGTTACTAAATTATAAAATAAGATAAAATACACAGTTGGGATAATGATTATGGAAAGTGAATATAAAGAGGTAAATAAGTTATCTTTAATCCAATTCTTCCATTCTGATTTCCAACTAGAATGTAATTCACTAGGGAAAAATAACATTAAAATTATTGTCAGAATGGGGTAAAAGATAAAATACCCATATAATAGTGATCTATTAAAAATCGAAAAAATTATTCCTGATATTAAGGCAGCGCCTAAATAACTTGATGTACGATAAATCATCATTTTTTTATACCTTTCCTTACCTTCTCTAGATTCATCAGCAACCTTTTTAATAGGGAGCTTATCCCAATATGGTAAAATTTTTACTTTTACAACATATGAACTCAAACCTATAAATAATAGCACTGTTGAAATAATGACTAGAACTTCGGAAGTATTATTTTCAGGATAATTGTAGTTCGCTAAGGTGATAGAATTTATTTCAGTATCTAAATCTGATATATTAATAGAAGGATTATGATAGAAATGTTCAAGCCACCCAATACCATATTTTTGTGATGTAATATCTTCTTCATTTCCGGGATGACCTAATCCAGGTCGTAGTATTAATTCTATATCAGTTCTATTTTCACCATTTAAATGGTTATAAAAGTCTTGAGTATCTTGTCGCGATATTATGATATCTAATTCCCCTTGGATTAATAGTAGGTTCTTTGTATTATTTACATTTGCAATATCAAAAGCATCTTGAATATCATCTAAATTTGTGACTTGAGTTGTTGTTCCGATAAGATTCTGAAGAGGTATTCTTTCCATTAAGCTTTCTAACGATGATAATGGGTGATAAAGCACTATAGCATTAACTCTGTCATCTATTGCTTGAAATATTGCTCCAATTCCTCCACCATAAGAATAACCTAATACTCCTATATGAGTTGTATTGGCAAAATTATAATTGTTTTCAATAAAGTCAATGATCTGAACCATATCATCTGGTTCCTTTTTTAAGAAAGCACTTGGGCCTCCTGATTCTCCGTGTCCTCGTTGTTCTACAGAAATCAGGGCATAGCCACGTTTAACATATTGATAAATGATATCCGTTTTATGTTCTTTTCTCCCATTAATACCATGAAGTAAAAGAATTGTTGGGATTGAATTTGTATCATTTTCTTTGAGATCTTTATCAACATAAATTAAGCCTTTAATCATAATGCCATCTCGCATTTCTACGGATATTTTTTCAACAACTATGTTTTCTGTATCAAAAAAAGTTAATTTTTGACTCCCTATTAAGAATGCGAGAGAAATAGAAATTATCGATAAGATTATACTCGAACAAATGAGAGCGATTCCCACATACCTAAATAATTGTTTTCTCTCCATCTTATTCAATAATTTTATTTATAATATAATTATAATGCTTATTTGTTATTAAACAAGTTTTTATAATTACAATTGAATTATTTAAAACATACATTTGATTTGATTCAAAAAGATTTTTATTATGGAGACTTGTGCTGAGTGTGGAAAGGAAGCAGTTTCTAATTGTGCAATTTGTGGTAAACCATTATGTAATGATCATATAAAACATGGAATGTCAGTGAGAACAAACGCTCCAGCTGTTAATTGTGCTAATTGTCAAACGAAATTCCCTCGAAAAGTTAGGAAAAATATCTTAATCATGATCCCTCTACTCATTGTTGCATCTATTATTTTAATAATTTATTTAAGCACGATTATTCCTTTGGGGACCTAACGAATTTTGTAAATAGTTTTTTCTTATAAATTATCTTTAAGGTGAATTTAATATGGAAGGTAAAAAAGTTACAGAATCAAAAGTAGAAATTGCTCAGGTAATGATGCCTGAACATTCTAATGCTGCTGGAAATGTCCACGGAGGATATATTTTAAAGTTGGTTGATCAGGCGGGCGCTATTGTCGCAGCAAGACACACACATCAAAACTGTGTTACAGCATCTGTGGATAGAATGGATTTTATATCAGCTGTTTATGTTGGAAATTTAGTATTTGCTAAAGCATCAATTAATTATACTGGAAAAACCTCTATGGAGATTGGCGTTAGAATAGAAGCAGAATGTTTAAGGACGGGAACTCATACTCATGTAGGATCAGCATATCTTACTTTTGTTGCTCTTGATGAACATGATAAACCAGCTGAGATCCCTCAAATATTTCCAGAAACAGAAGAAGAAGAACACCGCTATGAGGCCGCTAAGAAAAGACGAGAAATAAGATTACAACAAGCAAAAAAACATAGGCATATACCACAACCATGCATAGTACGACCTGAGAAATTAAAGTAGCTAATTTTCAAATTTACTAAAATATATGCTATTACAGTATTAAAAAAAAGTTGATAATAATTACTAACTAAATAACTATATATTTTATAAAATTGAAAATATAATTATTTATATTTAAAAAGGGAGCAATCATGGAAGAAGTTAAAAAGAAACCTAAATTAAAACGCAGAGTTTCCTTATTTGCACTTACAATATATGGTGTAGGAAATATATTAGGCGCTGGCATCTATGGGTTAATAGGTTCGGTCGTAGGTCAAACAGGAAATCTCTCGTGGCTTGTTTTCGTTTTAGCCTCTATAACTGGGGCTTTTACAGGATTATCATATGCCGAACTTTCTGCAATGTATCCTAAAAGTGCTGCTGAGTTTGTTTATACCGAAGAGGCATTTAAGAAACGGATTTTATCGTTTATTTTGGGATGGATAATTATCTTTTCAGGCATACTGTCTGCGTCTACTGTATCTTTGGTTTTTGGTGGTTATCTATCTGATTTATTTGGTATACCTTCAATCATTCTTAATATTATTTTCGCAATTATTCTTGTATTAATTCTCAGTTTAATAAATTTTATTGGAATTAAGACATCCACTCGAACTAATATATTATTTACATTAATTGAAGCATCAGGTTTAATCATAATTATAATAATTGGCTTTTTTGGAGAACAGGCACCAAATTATTTCACTCTTCCATCAGGTTCATCTTTTGCAGTAATATTTTCTGCAGTAGCATTAATATTTTTTGCTTATATAGGATTTGAAGATATTGCCAATATTGCTGAAGAAGTTAAAGAACCTCATAAAAATCTCCCTAAAGCAATTATATATTCAATTATTATTACCACAATCCTATATTGCTTTACAGCTATTTCGGTAGTAAATATCTTAGATTATTCTACAATTGCTGCTTCTGATGCTCCTTTAAAAATAGTGGCAGAAACGATAATGGGACCGTCAGGTGGTATTATCATGACCCTAATTGCATTATTTGCGACAGCAAATACAGTTCTCATAATGTTAATTGTTACTTCTCGAATGATGTATGGTATGGCAAGAGATAAAGCACTTCCCGAAGGACTCAGTAAAATCTCACCAAAATATAGAACTCCAATAATTTCAGTGTTATTAACTATGTGCTTTACAATTGTTCCTATCTTATTTGGAGACATTTCAATAGTTGCTCATGCTACTGTATTTGGAGTGCTTATAAATTTTATTTTAGTAAATATAAGCTTGATTGCTTTAAGGAAAAATAAGCCAAATCTAGATAGACCCTTTAAACTAAAACCAAGTATAAAATGGGTGCCTATAATTGCGTTGTTAGGTTCAATTATATGTATTGCTCTACTATTTACTTTTGATTTGCTTACTATCGTTATCCAATCAATCATAATACTATGTGGAATTGGTGTGTTTTATGGAATGAAATCAAAAATAGAAATAAAATCGATAAAAAAAGAAATTTAAACTAAATTTATAACTCATCAATACTACAATATCCTACAATGTCATCTCTTAAAAAAAGTTTAAATGGAAGTTCAATTTCCTTGTAAGGTTTCAATAATTTAAGTAAAACATCATGTTCGGGTTTTGAAAATATTTTTTTAAATTCTTCACCAACTCCTTCAAAATATTGGTATTGTTGAAGTACGAAATTTCCGTTAAATCTTACATTTCTGAGAAGGTTTATAATTTCATCAATATCGTTCGAATCTAATAATTTTCCTACATACGTAGTACGTATCTCAAAATCTATATCTTTTTGACTATTTAAAAACTCTATAGTTTCTAATATTTTATCAAAATCTACTTTACCACCCGTGATTCTCTCGAGTTTTTCTGGGTTAGGAGGGCTCTTTAAATCTAAAGCTACTCTATGAATAAATGGTGCGATTGTTTTTATCACTTCTGGATTTGAACCATTGGTATCTATACTTAAATATTTATCAGTTTTTTGAATTTCTTTACAGAGTTCTAGTAAATCGCTTTGGAGTGTTGGTTCACCACCAGTAATGCTCACGCCACTCACTAATAAATTAGTTTTTATTTTATCAATTAATCCTCTAATTTCATATTCTCTTCCGATATTAAGTTGTAAAAGGTATTTATTATGACAAAATTCACATTTGAAATTACAACCTACAGTAAAGATGACCATGCATGACCTATGTGGAATATCTTTCGTTGAGATATCAATTATTCCACCAACTCTCATATCAGAATCAATACTCTTTTTTGATTAAGCTTTCAACTTGATATAATGGTAGATTAAATGGGCCTGAAATTTCTAATTTAAGAGAAGTAAGAGCTGCTGCAAACCTTAGGGATTCTTCTGGATCTTTGGTTAACCTTGAACCTAAATAACTAATAAAAGCAGTATCGCCCCTACCAGTCCTTCCAATTGAACTTTTATTTTTCCAAGGGAAAGAAAGAACCTTATCGTAAGCATTAACAGTGATCCCATTCTTGTGAGTAATCAGGACTTCACTTGGCCCCAATTTACTCAATTCTTCAGATGCTTGATTGATATCCTTTTGATTAGTCAGAACTTCTGCTTCCTTTTGATCGATTTTTAATACTTTCACTTTTGACAAAATTTGCTGTTTATCTTTTTCTGAAAGATCTCGGTAAAAGATTCTATTATCCTCCATTATTCTTATAAACCCTTGGATATCTAAACATAAATTTTCTGGATACTTATCATATAAATAATTCAATAATTTTATGTCAATTTCTCCAGCTAATATGGATCCAATGACAAAAAATTTAGTATTAATTTCTGGAATTTCCTGTTTTTTAAATAAACCAGCAAATCCGAGTGGTTCATAATCCCTGTGTTCAATATTACGTAAAGAATATATGTTTTTTAAACCTGAAGTTTGTTCAGAGGGATAAGCGTAATATTTTACTCCACTCTTTTTAAAAATATTTAATACGTTAAAATCAGCTTCATTTAGCCTGGTAATTATTGCTGTTTTAAGGCCCATATGGCTACTAGCAATACCACCATAATACACTGCACCACCTAATGAAGTATAACTTTTTCCATCAACTTCAATGATATCTTTGGCAATATGTCCTAAAATAATTATATCTACTGATTCAATATTCATAAATATAATTGTAAAAACAAACAAAGAATTAAGAAATTATCGATTTGAATCGTTTAAAAAAATAAAAAAGGAATAATTATGAATAAATTCAGATTCATGATGGATTATCAATTTTCCCTTTTTTATTTATACCTTCAATGAAACTTTCTATTATTCTCTCTTTTATTTTAGAATAATCTAGATTTGGGATTTTATTGACTTTCCTATCACTTTTTTCAATACTTTTTATAATATCTGAATTGATCTTTTTTAACATTTTCTACTTTTTTTAGCTATCCTCCAATTAATGTTTAATTTAAAATCTAATTGTTGAATCTTTTTAATAACTTATATATTATTTCTAGTATTTAAACTTTACCCACCTTTTTCCCACCTCTCATAATTATACTAGATTAATTTTAAACATTAAATAGAGATATGAACATTGTTCAGAGGTGTTTATAAATATTAAAATATTTTTGTAATTAAATCTAAAATTTAATGTTTTCTATTGAAGAATGTTCTAATCAAAAGGTTTTTTAAGGGTTTTTAATTTTTTATTACAAATAAGTACATTTTAATTGGGTATAGGATTTATTATGATTTTTGAAGATCTAATTGGATTATTAAAAAAGAAAGGTTTTAAGGACACGCTGGCGGTTTTAATCAACCAGAAGGGCTATAAAGCAGATAAGCATACATTTTACAACGAGTTAAACAAATTTTCATACTATAATTCGTTTTTTCGAGTAAAAGAGGACTTAATCAAGAAAGGGCTAATAGAGATTGAAAATACAAATAAAGTAAGATATATCAAACTTACAGAAAAAGGATTGCTTGTTTATAACAAGCTAAATGAAATTCAAGAAATGATAGAAAAATAATTTCTCTATTTTTTTTTAGACATTTATCCCAGGAATAAGTGTAGAATTTTTGATATTAATAAGATTAGTTGTAGGCCCTCTTGGGACCAACACATACATTTTTGGTTCGAGCAAAACAAAAGAAGTAGTGATAATAGATGTTGGTGGCGATCCGGATACAATTGTTAATGCTGTAGAAGAATTAGATGTAAAACCTATCGCGGTGTTATTGACACACGGACATTACGATCATACTCTAAAAGTAGGGAAAATTCTTAGACATTTCAATATTCCATTAATGTTCCACAAAAATGAGTTCGATTCTGGAATTTTCAGTCATAAAAAAGCAGACAAATGGTTAGAGGAGGGAGATTTTATAAATATCGGTGAAATAACGCTAAATGTACTTGAAACTCCGGGACATTCTCCAGGTGCTTTAACTTTTTACTCAAAAGATCCGAAGGAGTACAATGGACAAAAAATAGAGGGAGTAATTTTTCCTGGAGACTTAATTTTTCATCGAAGTATTGGTAGATCTGACCTCAGAGGAGGTGATCCAAATCTCCTATTTTCAAGTATTAAATATAAAATTATGCATAATCCAGAAGTTACGGATAACTTTCTGATATTTCCAGGACACATGGGCATTACTTCTGTTGGAGAAGAAAGAGAATTAAACATGTTTAAGAAGTACTTTTTATAGATTATTTCAATTCTCCTTAAATCTTGAGAATATTTTGGCAACAATTCCAAAATCAAATTTAATTAATGTTTTTTATTTCATTTAAAGAAGATTTTTTAATATAAATTTTTAAAAACATTAAATCTATTATAATATTAAAAATTTAGAATATATTTCTCAAGGTGTGATAAACCATCATAAATAGACAAGAAGTTAAAAATATCATCCGACGTTTCGAAGAAAGGGAGGGAATTCGTGGAGTTATCATCTGTGATTCATCAGGTTTACCGATAGATTCAAATTTAGATATAGAGGTAAGTGAATCTATTGCTGCTTATGTTACATCACTCATTGGAAAAGGTAAGCAAGTGGTTGAGGCTTTAAAGGAAGGAAAGCTGAATTTTATACGTTTGGAGACCTCTTCTGGTGAGACGATGATCGCACTAGAGGAGAATCTGATTTTAATTATTTTGAAATAAAGTGTGATTTTTTCACTTTTCCTTTTTTATATATTTGATAAATTTAAATTCCTTAACTTCCTTATAAACTATATAATTATTTAAGATAATTTCTTAACCAATTTCAGAATTCAAAACTTATTAAAATTATTTTATAAGGAATTAATTATGGTTGATAAAAAAATTCTAGAACAGAAATTAGCAGAACTCATGGATATAGTTCCTGAATGTGAGGGATTGATTGCCGCTGACTCAAACGGGAAGGTATTAATTGGTCAAACGATAACGGAAATGGATCATGGAAAAATTGCGAAGGCATGCGCAGCAATTATTAAGGATTCAAATGCATTAGGAAAAGATATAGGCAAGGGTGGTCTGAAAACAACAACTATTGAGTTAGAAAGTGGATTTGCTGTTTTGGTTGGTTCTGAAAAAAGTGTTTTAATAGCTTTAGCTGGTTTAGATGGAAGGAGCTCTCTTGCGCTATTAAAAAGAAACTTAATATCAATATCTAACTTATAATTATATTTTCTCTTTTTTTGAACACAACAATAAAAATGTTAAAGTAAAAGTATTTTACTTTTTAGGTTTTTTCTTTTTATCTGCCAGTCCCCTTTCTTCCAATAAAGAATCTAAATCCATTTTCTTTTTTTCTTCAATTTCTTTAGGTTCTTCTTTCTTTTTTGGAATCTTTTTAACTGGTTTAGGCTTTTTCAGCTCAGATACAGGCACATATCTTCCTTTTCGTGGTTTCTTTTTAACTTCTTCAATTGGAGTCTCTAATTTTTTCTTTGTTCTCAATGCATAAATTATAGTGGTAATCCAAATTAAAGCAAAAATAGCTCCTATGATAAATACAAGATATTCTATAAAATAATCATAAATAGAAGGATCATAAATCTTGAATGAAGCTTCTTTAGGTACTATTATGGTCTCGTTTGTTAATATATTTTGTGCGGTTATAGAAATTGAAATTTCAAGTCTATTAATGTTGTCAACTGAAATTTCAATAGTTAAGCTAGTACTCTCATCTGACGGTAACTGACTTAATAGAAGATAATCTATTTCAACTATTGAATATGATAAATCATGGTTAAGCTCAATAGAAATATTGGTGACTCTTAAATCAGAATCTCCAATATTATTAAGCACAATTTCAAGAGTTGTGGCTCTATTTCGATAGATAAGAACATCATTTGCTATTATAGATACCGAGATGTCATTTATTTCATGAATTACGTTAACAATAATATTTTTTGAAACTCTATTAATAGTATCACCATCCCATGCTAATCTAAGTAATAAGTCTCCTTCAAAATCAATTGTTAATGTATTTATTAGAAATGTTGTAAATCCATTCAAATCTGTAAAATCTGAACTAAGGTTAACCCATGAGTCGATATCAAAGTATTGGCAAGATACGTTTTTGTTTGCTAATGGCTCTCCAAATTCAGTTGCCAAAATAGCACTAATATTAAAAGATTGTCCTTTAATCGGAGTGTTGGGATTAACTGTAATATTAGTAAATTGACTATTGAGTTTTAAGGAGAATTCACCAGTAAATTGATTGTAGCTGCTTACGTAATTCTGATCGAAGATATTAACTAAAATTGAGGTTTTATTCGGAAGATATATGCATTCATCTCTATTAAATTCATTAAGGATAGTCTCGCTAGTTGTCTCGTTTATTCTTAAACCAAGAATGTAACCATCATAATCGTTATTTGATTTATTACTAAGTAATGATAAATGAGCACTTTCATATATCCCAATATTTACATCCTCGATAAATACCGTAATTAGTGTTTTTGCCCCTCCCAATCTGATTGGAGCATTTACTCCAGTCCAAATATTAGTAGTAGCATTTAAATCAGGAACTTTTAGATTAACATCAAATTCTTTATTATCGCCTGGATGTCCAGAGAATTTTAATTCAATAGTGCTAGATGTATTTTCCGCTATGATCCATTCCTCATTTGCGAATGATACAAGTTTTATATTGATTTTTACACTAGCATTAAAAAATTGATGCAAATTTTCGATTGAAGCTTTTATATTTACAATCTCATTTGGATTTAAAATATTTTCACTCTGTTTAATAGAGGATAGCAAAATAGGTAATTGTTCATCCTCTATTTCATAAGAAAATTGCGTATTTATATTTGTATAATTGATGGGATAAAAATTTGGTCTTGTAGTATCGTTTACAGATGCAATCATCAGCGTAAAATCATGGTAAACTTTATCTACAGATCCAAAAACTATATTTTTTCTTAAAGTTGGATTGTAATTGAGACCATCCAATTGGGCATAATAAGTATCGATATAAGTGATTACTTTTTTGCAACCTATTGCAGATCCATTGAACCAAAAAAAGCCTAAATAATACTCTCCTCTAACTTTAAGATCATTTGTTAATTCTAAAATTGTTTCATTATCAAAGTCATAAACAAGGGATGCTCCTTCAACAATTCCATCTGGATCCTGTAGAATCGTAGAAAATAGAGTACCATTAGGATAGAAAAGAGTAACATTCGCATCACCATTTATAGGTGCTTTAGAATTATGATCTTGAATATCAACACTTGTAGTAATATTATCACCGTACATAAAACCATTTGTCTCCCATAAAATGTCGTTAAATTTAATGTAACTGTGCATTTTATAAATAAAATTATAGCTCGTTAGGTTTAATTTGTAAAAACCATCTAGATTAGCAAAGGTTTTATTTACTATGACTTTATATTTCTCTGGATTTTCGCTTAAAATACTCTGTCCTTCTGTTTTGTAGAAAATTTCTTCAGTATCCGGATTTGTCAAATTATGGGCATTCAGAAAATTGTGATAAGTAAACCAAAACTCTAGAAAATTCCAATTATCAAATAAAGGATCGTCTTTATAAAAATCATAAGTTAATACCCATTCAGGATCGTCATCATAAGTTGCTCTATACGTAGCTACAGCATTTTCAATCCAGTATGCATTTACAGAATATGAAACATTGAATGTAAATCTTTTAATGTTGGTTTTATCCCATGTAAGATCTATTTGAAATGTTGGATCATCTTCAATAGGAGTTGTAAAATTGTGGTGCCATCGACCTTTGCCCCATTCTAAATGTGAACTTTCATTATAAGGATAGGTATCAATCGATACATCCACAATTGGCAAATCTTGTATTTTTAAGGTTTGAGTATTATTAATAATAAAATCTGAAGGCTTATATCCTCTTGTAACATTCAACTTAAAAGAACTTGCATCTAATTGCCTGGAAATATACGCGGAATCAATATTTTTTATAGCATTTTTCCATAATCCTCCATCATCTTCTGTTGTTTTCAATTGATGTTCAGTTCTTAAATCATCTCCATATTCATCAAAAGGAAGAGTAACCAAACTATAAACTTCTTTTGAATTATTGGATTTAATTACGATAAAATAATTAGAAAGATTTAGATTGGCTTTATTTAATTCAAAATAAAAGAGTTTATCAGCAGTATGATTGATCACTAACTTGGTGTCTTTCAATTCATCATAATCCGGACCTAAATTAATATTTCTTAAAAAAAGATCGGTTCTTACAACAGTTCTATTAGCTCGATATAATGTAATGTTTAATTGTGTGGTGGCAGCTTCTACAAGATCAAGAGTTCTTATCCAAGCATAAAATCCATTTACAGTGGTTTTTAAGCCTTTTAAATCAAACTCTAGTGCCACATATTCCGTATTTGTTATAGGCAAATCGAAAGCATATGTAGATTGAAAATCAAATTTTTTTAATTCAATATTATATGGTGTGTTATCTGATCTTTCAAATACAAATTGGATAAAGGTAGTATTGGTCAAATCAATATAGTTCAAATTTTCATTAATAAATCTGTATCGTATCTCTTGTTCCTCCAGACTACTATTTATGAAGTGTTTATTCGTAACATTTTCCCATCCAGTTCCAATATCTTTTATTTTTATAGTTAAATTAGCATCTTCACTAATATCAAAAACTAATGATAGAAGCAATCCTAAGATATGAGTCCTGTTAAATTCAACATCATATGGATTAGAATCCATATTAGAGAAATTTGCTGCTATTGTAAAATTTAAAATTCCATTAGTGGAATTACTTAGGTCTATAAACGAGCTATTATCGACATCTACCAAATCACCCCAATCTCCGCCATTATATTGTGCACCAGGGGTATAAGTAATGTTGGAATAATTCTCATTTGAATTGAAATCATAGAATATAAAATCTCCTAAAGGGTAGAGAGCATCATTATCTTCTAAAATATATTCGGTTGTAAAATTGTTCTGAAATGTAAAATTAAGATCTCCATAAGTAAGAAACATATCTTTTGATAAAATTGTAGGAATTTCAAAGAATTCTTGGTTATCATTTAAATTTTCAGACTTATTATTCGTATAAATTCGAACATCTTGATTTATACCAGAACCTGTAATAGTGTCATCTAAACTAAGATCAGAATTTAAAGGAAATTCATCTAAAACTCCTTCTTTAAAAGTATTATTTATCTTGTCATCTTGAAATCTGTTAAGATTACTTAAGATTTGCGCGTTAGATAAAAAAATTGTTATAATGAAAAGTGCGGCAAAGAATATTCGTTTTAAATCTTTTTTTCCTCGAATCAATAAAATTACCGTAATCTCTAATTTTTGTTTATAAAATAATTTTAAAGTATTAAAATTTCCTAATTTTTTTAAATTTATCAGTGAAAATTCTGATATAACAAAATATTTTAAACTTTCAAATTCTTCTTAAATAGAAACAGCATTAATAATTATAAAGGTAATCTAAATGAGCGAAGGGCTAATTTTTGATGAAATTGAGAATAATCGGGAGGAATATATTGAATTTTTTAGAGAATTAATTCAAACTGAGTCTTACAATCCTCCTGGGAATGAGAAAAATGTAGCTTTAATTATTGACAAATATTTAAAAAAGTCTAATATAAAATCGGAAATTTTTCCCTTTGGTGATAACCGTGCTAACTTAATTGCATATTTAAATGATAACCTTGAAGGAAAAAATCTCTTATATAATGGACATATGGATGTAGTGCCACCAGGAAATGAAGATGAATGGAAATATCCACCATTATCCGCCACTATCAAAAGAAAGAAATATATTTATGGAAGAGGTGCTACAGATATGAAAGGAGGATTAGCAGCAATGATTATAGCTCTAAAAATTCTGAAAAAATTAAAACTAAAAGTTTCTGGAAATTTAATATTGAATGCAGTTGCAGATGAGGAAACAGGAGGTAAATATGGTACTAAATGGTGTATCAATAATAAATTGAATTCAATCAAACCTCATTTTACTATTATCTCAGAACCAACTAGACTTAAACCATTAGCCCACTGTATAAGCATTGGCGAAAGAGGGCGTCTTGTTGTAAAAATAATCACAAATGGAATTTCTACTCATTCTAATTGGCCATTCATGGGAAAAAATGCGATCTACATGATGAGTGAGATTATTTATAATTTAGATAAAATAGATAATTATGTTCCAAAAATTAAACCACCATTCTCATATGAGGAATTAAAAAAGTTAATGAGTGTTTCTTTTCCAAGTTTAGAAGTTCTAGAAAAAGTTCTAAATGAACAACCTCTTCTAAAAAGTGTTCTAAAAGCACTCACACAATTCACTAAGAGCTTAACAATAATTAAAGGAGGAATAAAAGATAATATTGTACCCGATAAATGCGAAGCGATTATAGACTTTAGACTGATACCAGGCCAAAAAATAGAACCTATTATTGATGCATTAAAAAAGTTGATTGAAGAAGATATTGGATATGTTATAAAAAGTGAACCGGTAGGCGAACCAGAAGAAGTTTTTGTTTATTTAGAAACTATTCAATATTCTAAGCCATCATTCTGGAAAGACTGGAAAAAATCTTCTATTTTACAAAATTTCTATAGAATAGTCGAAAAAGCATATAACGCGAAACCATATTATTTCCTATTTCCTGCTAGTGCTGATACTTCCCATTTACGGAATGAAGGTTATTGCCCTGAAACAATAATGTTTGGACCTGGAAGTGGTGCAACTGCTCATTCGACTGATGAACATGTAGAAATAGAAGACTTTATCAATGCTATTAAAGTTTATACATTGTTCGCTTATGATTTTTTAAAATAAGAAAATATCTCAAAATAGATATAGAAATTTATAAGAATCTACTACTATTATTTTATTAACTTCTAATATATTAAGTAATATTGAGAACTTTTGCCTGAATTAAAAATAGAAGATACGGTTATTCTCTTAGATGCTTCTAGGTCGATGTTAAGAAAAGATTTTAAACCAAGTAGACTGATAGTTGAATTACAAGCAGCAAAGAATTTCATTCAATCAAAGTTGTCAATTGATATGAAAGACCGAGTTTCAATAATCACTTTTGGGGAGGTTACAAAGAAATTAATTAATTTCGCATTTGAAGCGGATAAGTTAGTTGAATCGTTAAATAAAGTCCAAATTTCAGGTCAAGGATTTCTACATGAGGGTATTGCATTTGCTCTACAAGTTCTCGTTAAAGAGATGCGAAAAATTGGAGGGAAAACTCCACGTGTATTCATAATTACCGATAACAAATTAAATATTGATGCTCCCAAATTAAAAAAAATGGTCAAAATAGCCAAGGGTTTAGGTGTGTTTATTGATGCATGTCAGCTAGGTGGAACGCAGGATTACGGAGAAAATTCCTTAAAAAGAATAACGCAATTAACTGGAGGAGAATATGGATATTTTAATAATTCGAAAGCATTAATTAATGCAGGTGAAGCGTTTGCCTCGAAAAAAGATGTAAAAGAAACCACAGACTATTTCTCGCCTGACAAAAAAGATAAAATAGCACCATTAGTCAGTGAGATTGCCCTTCCATTAAGGAGACCATCTTTATCAGATATCAGGTTGATGATAAAAGGAACAAATAGAGCACAAGAAAAATGTCAAATTTGTCATTCTGTTAAAGCAACAGTAACAGGTACCGATTTTTTCAGTGAGGGTCGTTATTGTCCCAGTTGTGACCGAGCAATGCATTTATCTTGTGCTGCGATGTGGGCCAAAAAAACAGAATATAAAGAAAACATATTCCGATGCCCATTCTGTTTCTTTTTGTTGGAATTACCAAGAGCAGCATTAAAATTGGTCAAGGAAAAAACAGAAGAATCCCATGAAATTAAAATTTTGGATGATACCGAAGAATTAGAGACTAAAATGATACAAGTCCCCGATGAAAATATTGACCAAATCCATGCTTCCTGTTTTTATTGCCATAGTATTTTCTTAGGTGATTTTAAAGTTTTTCAATGTGAGAACTGTACTTCATATTATCATGAACCTTGTCTTCAAAAAATGATTAAAGAAATCAAGGCTTGTAGGTATTGTGGAGCAAAAATAATACTAGAATAACTAATTATTTATTCTTACATTATTTAAATTATTTAAGATAGGATTCTTTTTATTAATAAATCTAAATAGCGAGGTTGATTGGCATGACAACTACAAAGAAAACGAAATGGGTTGTTACATCAGCCTGGCCTTATGTGAATGCGACACCACATTTAGGGAATTTAATCGGTAGTACTTTATCAGCAGACGTATTTACAAGATTTCTGAGGATGAAAGGAGAAGAAGTAGTATTTGTGTCTGGATCAGATTCTCATGGAACACCGATTTCAGTGGAAGCTAAAAAATTAAATGTCCCAGCAGATGAGCTAGCATTAAAATATCACAAAATTATTAAAGATTTACATGAAAAATGGCAAATATCTTTTGATAATTATACAATAACTCATAATCCAATTCATATTGAATTTGTACAGAAAATGTATTTAGATATACAGAATAATGGATATATAAATGAAAAAGAAATAGAATCACTATACTGTGAAAATGACAACTTGTTCTTGCCTGATAGATTTGTAGAAGGAACTTGTCCTCACTGTAAAGATGATGGCGCTAGAGGAGATCAATGTGATAAGTGTCAAAGGTTATTAACCCCTTTAGAATTGATTACCCCTAGGTGTGCTGTGTGTGGAAATGTTCCAATAATTAGAAAGACAAAGCATTGGTATTTAGATTTACCTAAATTACAAGATCGATTAAAAAAATTAATTGAACAAAATGAAATTATACCCTCTAACGCTCGACAAATGTGTTTAAATAGTATTGCAGAAGGATTACCCGAACGAGCAATTACACGAGATTTAGAATGGGGAATTCCAGCACCATTCGAAAATGCTGATAATAAAACCATTTATGTGTGGTTTGAAGCTGTATTGGGATACCTGACTGCAGTTAAAGAATGGGCAGAAAAAATAATAAATGATCCTAAAAAATTTGATTATTTTTGGAAGGATGAAAATACTAAGACAGTCTATTTTATTGGAAAAGATAACATTATATTTCATTTAATTGTGCTCCCAGGCCTTATTTTAGGATATAACGATGATAAAGAAAAGGATGATCAATTTGTTCTTCCGTATAATGTTTCATCGACAGAATTTTTGATGTATGAGAATGAAAAGTTTTCTAAATCAAGAGGAATTGGAATTTGGATTGATGATGCATTAAAATTGGCACCTCTTGATTATTGGAGATTCAATTTAGTGTATAATCGTCCAGAAACGAGTGATACATCTTTTCTATGGTCTGAATTTGAAAATAATATAAAAACTCTTAATGATAATATTGGTAATTTTATCCATCGGACTTTAACATTCATTGAAAAACAATTTAATAGTAAAATTCCAGAAAAAATAGAATATGATAATATTGATACTAAGTTTCTTAATAAGATGAATAAAATAAGTACTGAAGTAGGTGAAAGTCTACTTAATTTTAAATTACGAAAAGCATTAAGAGACATCGTTAATTTTGGGAAAGATGGAAATGTATATTTGAATGAAAAAGCTCCGTGGCATCTAATTAAAAAAGATAAAAAGGCTGCTGGGCATGTATTTAATATTTGTGCTCAAGCAGTATATGCATTAGCAGTCTTGTTAGGTCCCTTTATCCCTGAAACATCTGATAAGATTTTATCATATTTAAATGCCCCAAAATTATCAGAAATTATATGGGATAACATTACTGAACATTCTGTAAAAGCAGGGCAAAGAATTAAAAAACCTGAACCCCTTTTTCAAAAATTTGATATAGAGGACATTAAAAATGAATATAAAAAATTAAAAGAAGAAAAACCAAAAGAAGGTGAGAAAGAACTGATTTCTTATGAAGATTTTCAAAAATTAGATATTCGAGTCGCATTAGTTGAAAAAGTTGAAAAAGTTCCTAAAGCAGATAAACTCTATAAACTATCTATCGATTTGGGAACTGAAAAAAGAACTTTAGTTGCGGGATTAGCTGAACATTATAAAGTTGAAGACTTAAAAGGAAAAAAAATTGTAGTTTTAACAAATTTAGAACCAAGGAAATTAAGAGGAATTTTAAGTGAAGGAATGCTTCTTGCAGCTGTTGAAGGTGATAATGTATCAATATTAGTTCCTGATAAAGATCTTCCTCCAGGAGCAAGAGTCGAATAAATTATAATTTTAATGAAAACAATGGATTTAACCGAGCAATTATTTCTCCAAGATCTAATTGAAGTGTTTTAAGTACGATATCACGACCTCTGTATTCAAATTGTAATTCGCTTACGTTCCTTATTATTTTTAATCTGCTTATATTTGTTTCTAAAGAAGTTACAAAGTATCTTTGATCTTTATATTCTAATATATCCAACACATCTTTCACATCCTTAAAAGCATAGCCTCCTCCATGTGGAAGAATACAGGCATTTAATAATAATTCTAAAAGCTCTAAATCCTTTGCTCTTTCTAAGAGGTCTTGATTTTTTAAAGTCGTTTCAGATAAATTTTTCTTTCCTGTAAATAAGTAAGCAGCGATATCTGCTCTAAGAGTTGTGGGAAATATGTTTGAATCAATTAGATCACAACTAATATCTGTACAATTACTTCCTAAATACATGTTATTATAATCTTTTAGAAATTGATGTGGTTGATTACATATAATTTCATATCCGTAATCAAAAAGATTATTAGCTATAGTTTCTCTTTTTAAATTAGAAAATTCTAAAGCTTTTTTGTTGAAATTAAGATAGTCTTTAGCATCTGAATCTATTAAAATAAACTGCTTTCCTAATTTACTTTTTTCTTCTATCGCAATCTCTTTTAATGCGTTTGATTTATCTACATAAAGTCCAATTCCGTATTTGTCATCTCTATATTCTGGAGCAGAGCCATGCATTAAAAATATATAAGGTGGAAGATCACTATCAGATAGATTCTTCGTTTCAAAACAGTTAATAAAATGATTAGATACACCATAATCCCAATTTATTAAGACTTCATTATGGTATAGCTCTTCTGATTTAATTTTATCAATTTTTTTTATTAAATAATAGGGATCAGGTAATTCTTCTAAGCCACCAACTAAGATACCACAACAATTCGGTTTTGTATTAAGGAAAATTAATTTATCATCCCCACTCCCCCAATTTAATCTTCCGCCATACCCTATTCCAGAATTCCATCTAAATTTATTTCGTGAGATCGTTTCATCAGGAGAAGAAATAAATGTTGCCTTTGGTTCAAATCCGTATCTCTCTTGAATAAGGTGGAATTGAGCTAACCCGTACTTCATATTGGCTCTACATAATCGGGAAGTTCCATCATTTAGACCAGTTGAAAAAATGAATTGACTCGCTCTATCTAATAAATCTGATTTTGATAATTCTGAGATATTTTGAGAAAGGATGGACGAACCCATTTTATAAAAAATGACAAAAAATTTTATACTACTATTATTGTTGATTAAATAATCAAAAATTTAAATTTAAATTTCTTTGCCTTGAAAAGAAAAATTCATTTAGGATTTATACCTTCGAACAATGTCTTGAAAAGTAGTGAGAGTTTTTTTTTCGCTTTTTTAAGAAATCTTCATCCCTTAAATTCCATCTTTGTTTTAATTCTTTGTATTCCCCCCTGATCCCTAATCTAAGACTGATAAAATCTTTACAATAAGCTTAAAAAACGCTTAAAAAACATTCTTATAACTATTAATCAGATCCTTGAATTCTATAATTAGTTGTTTCCTCTTCTTCAATACATCAGCTTTAGTAAAAAGAACCTGTTTTTGACTTTCTGCGGTTTCAATAATTCTCTTTTTTAAATTTTCTGGTATTGATGCTCCTGTTTTTAGTACATGTACTCCAAGAATGATAAAATAACCTGGAGTACTTTTACCTTTACTATCCTTAATGATTCTTTTGATTTCATCAATTTGCTCATTGGTGAGGGGGGTATCATCATTGATATAATCGTCAAAAACTAAGGCATCATTAATTATTTCATCAAGTTTCTCTTCTAAATCTTCTTTAGTCAATGGTTTGAAGAAGGTTGTGTTGAAAAATCTCAAATAAAATTCATTTTCTTCTGAAATACGAGAATACAAGAAATTATACGGATTAATTTCCGTTATTTTCCCACTCTCATGATTTCGAATCATTTCTTGAAATTCTGTAAGCGCATTGATTTCATTCTCTAGGTGGTGATCATTAGGTCTTTTCCATCTCTGTTTTAACTCAATGTCCCAGATATCAATATCAATTATTTTTTTTTGTAAATCAATAGGGAGCCTTGCGCCAATTTTAAGAATAAGGGCGCCAAGCACAACAGGATAAAGAAGCTTAAAATATTCAGGATTGTCTTGATCAAAAGGATCCTTCATTAATATATCATCATAATGGCTCTCAAGCAATTCGGGAGTGAGGAGTGATTTATTTTCTAAATTTAATCCGCATTCTTCAATTATTTCCTCATATACAGCGAATTCATGATCTAATCCATATCCAAATAAAATGTTATTAAGAATTTGTTCCTCGCTGGTATGCACATCTAATTTATTCACATTAGAAATAAAAAATTATTAATATTTAAATTTTTAAGGTGGGGCAAATTGCTGATTATATAGATATTGATTGAGAAAATAATTTAAAGATCTATGGGAAAGAATTTTTCTATATAAAGAATAATTCGGTTAGATCACTAAAAATTCTTATTTGTTTAGTATATAAGTATATTAATGATATTACATTGAAATACTCGGTGAAAAAGAGTCTAAAATATTGATGATAAAATAGTTACCATGAATAATTCGGTTAGTTTCGTTTTAATTGATTCATTAAAAGATATATTAATTAATGGAGAATTTACAGGTTCAATTATATCAAAGTGCCAAGATGAGATTATCTTTTCTGATAATATAAAAATATCAGACTCTGACGGAATTATTATATCTGAGGGTCTACTTATAGGTTTTGAAAAGATCGGTGACAGATTAAATCCCTTTTCAAGAGCTTCAGATTTCAGATGGGGTATAAAAGAATCTCCGTTGGAATATTCTCTTTTAATTCCAGAAGTTGTAATGGAACAATACGATCAGGGACAATTTTCAAACAGCTTTCCGTTTACAATTAATTTACTGCACACAGCAGGCTTATATTTAAACGATATAAAATTTGGTGTAAATCATTTAGATTTTTTTAAAGGTGAAATTCTAAAAAATCCTATTTCAATGATTAGGAATGGTATTATAATTGCTGACAGGGTGGTTATCGATCATAACGGTGATCCTGTATTTTATGATTGCTTGATTGTTGGAAGGGATAAATATGATGAACTTAATATAAGTTATGAACCAATTATCAATGTCGATGATAAAGTGGTTGAATATATCATAATTTTAGGTATAGAAGAATTAAAAATTTAAAGTAATTATGATTCGAAATGCTTCTTTTTGAAAATAAAGAACAAAAATTAATTAGTCTCTTAAAATTTACAGGATCTCCATTTAAAAAATTTGTTTCTACAGGAGAAATAGAAGAAGATATTGGAATAGTTAAATCAAGACAGGATTTATTACATTCTATCATAAATATAATTGAAAAAAATGAAAATTTTATCTTACCAATAATCGGAGATGTAGGAACTGGGAAAACACATTTTTATTGGGCTCTGAAACATGAATTGTATTATTATAATATAGTCTATATTTCATTAGAGAACGTTATTAAGAAATTCTATTATTATACATACTCAGAATTTATTGAAAGTATGGATGTGGAGGTTTTAAGAAGTATTGCGAAAAGATTATGTAATGAATGGGGTGCGTTAGAGAGAAAGTATGGATTTTTTCATTTGGCTGAGTGTGAAGAGGTGAGAAAAGTTGCTTTTGAGGAATGGGCTCCAAAATTTGAAAATAAAGTCGCGATAATGGATGTAATAAATGCTATAACTGCGCATCAATTAGATCCATATAAAAAAATAGAAGCAGAAAGGTGGCTTTTAGGAGAAGTATTGGACATAAGAGAACTTTCAAGATTGAATTTAATGCATGACTTAAGAGAAAAAAATAATTCCTACACAATGCTGAAAGTATTAGTTGAAAATTCAATGGTAAATAGTGTATTATTTATTGATGATTTCGAAAAAATTATTACCATGATGAAACCTATACCTATAGATGAAGAAACGGAAGAAGTTTTTGATAGGAGTTGGCTTTATGGCACTAGGGAGTCTCCAGATAAACATACAGCTGTAAAAACATTAGATAAAATCATTCAATTAAACAAAATTAAAGGTCTGAGAATCATTATTACCTTAAAATCGGTTGAATTCTATGAAGAAATTAAGAGAGAATTTGAAGAAAGGAACAATAATCTTTTACATGTATTAAAGGAGCCGATTACCTTACCAAACTTTGTAGAAGAAGATCTCAATAAGTTCTATAAAAGAAATTTAGAATATTTTTTTGGAAGCATTAATTATTTCGATTATTTCAGGGATTTTCCCGATTCTTATTATCCACTAAACGAAAAAGTATTGAGTTATATTTATAATTATACTAAGGGCAATCCCAGAGAAATTATTAAGTTATTGATTAAGATTTTCAATGAAATAGTATTATCTAATAAAAATTTAAATGAAGTCCTTAAAAAATATCAATAAATACAGCTCTTTATAACCTTTTTAATAGAATTTTTTCGTAAGTATCAATTTCTTTAAAATAAATTTCCTTATAATTATCTTCCCAATTTGAGGTCGAAATTTTCTGCCGAAATGATTCTAAATTGAGTGGAGATCTAAAATAAACCAACAATAAAGCCATGATTGCTTTTGGTTTCAAAATATTATAATTTTCTGAATAATCTAAAGAGTTAAACAATTGATTAAAATCAGGAAGAAATTTTTCGAAAATTTTCACGCAAAATGGTTCTAATTCAGGATCTTTTAAATTCAGTGTTAGAAAAATATTTCTTCTTATAAAAAGTGGAAGATCTCCAAAATCTAATAATGTCTTAAGAGCGTTTACTTTAATAGGAGTATAATCATCGTTTACAGCATATCCAATTAATTTTATAACATCACCTGTAATCTTAGTTTTTTTAGAGATTTTTCCAATTGCTTGAATCATCTCATTTCTAATCCATCTATCTGAAGTATAATATGTTTCTGATAAAAATTTTAAACATTTTGGGCCTAAAGGCGATAATTTTCCTATTTCACCTATTAAAAATATTAAATTCAATTTAACTTTATCAAAAATTTGAGTGTCTAAATTATTGATAAAATGTTTTATACACTTTAGATCCTCTATACTAGGATTTTCAGTTAATTTTATTAAAAAATTGTTTATTTCTTCTGGATCTTTGAGTTCCTCAAAATTATTTTTCAATGACTCCATAGATCTAAACAAAGTGATTTATTTATTAGGATTAGCTACAACACTTTTTAACGGTTTTATCATTTCGGATTTTATCATTGAATAAAATTTTTTCCTAAACTTTTCATTTTGGGTTAAAGGGATAAATGTTTCATTCATTTGCTTTGCGCGCTCATCATTCTGAGGAAAATCATAATAGCCATTTTCTTCATAAAACTTATGATCTGCTTGAAAAATAAATCTCATCCTTCCATAGACGGCATCCCTGAAAATTTTACTTCCTCCAACTGTAAGAAAAGTATGTGGTCTAATATAACCAGATTTTGAAAATATTACTAATTTTTTGGCAAAATTAAGTAATAACGTATCAATTTTGTTGGAATCTTGATATTCATCAGTAATTATATCAACAAGATTGCTCTCTTGATGTTCAGGAAATGCCTGTAAAATTTGTCTTAGATTGGAGATTTGACTTAATGGGCCGGTAATAATAAAACCAAACTGCTTTCCTCTCAATGTGGGTATATGACCGTTAAAGAAACTTCTATCAAAAACTAATTTCCATCTTGATGAAAAATATCTATCTTTTACAGCTCCAGCGAATATCAATATATCAAATAATTTTAAAGAATTCCAAAACTCTGTGAATTCATCCTTATCTTTGTATACACAGGTATTATCATACCCACACTGATTACATCCTAAGCAACCTCCTTTAATATCAAGATCATAGATATTTATTACTTTTATCTCACTAGAAAAACAATTTCTTACTCTCTGGATCATTTTACCCAAATTGGTTTTTTCATCTGTAGAATCAGTAATAAGTAGTATTTTTTTATTTTCAATATCTATTTTTTCTTCATCTTTAACATTCAAATTGGGGGTATATTTAAAATTATGATAACTTATTGGAAGATACTGTCTTGATGTGGGGAGATTATTTTCTATAGCGTAAAAGAAATTCTCAGCAAATAAGAGTAACTGTACTCTATTTTCCCTTCTCATTAAATCAAACATATCAGCAGAGTAGAATCCTACATATTTCATTTCCAAATCATTGCAAATCGCATTCATATAATTTATTGCTATATGGTCAAAGAAATGTATTGATGTTGCTAAAACAGTCGTATACTTATTTTTAAAAGCTTCCTCTATATTTCTTTCTGTAATTAACTCAATAAATCTCTTGTATTGAGACGGAACAAGCATAAAATATAAAGGGAAACCCCAAATAACCCCATCAGAATCCTTCACATCATCGATAACTTCTTGAAATCTGTCCTCGTTGTTTTCAATTCGTTTAATTTGTTGAGCGATATCTAAAATTTTAAGCTCATGTTGAGGAAATTTCTTCTGAATGTACAAGATATATTGCATTGTAGCACTTTCTTTCCCTTTTGGACTTCCATTTAAAACAATAATTTTCACTTTTATATCCCTTTTTTTATTAAGAAACAAAATAAAAACTAAGATAATATAATGAGAAGGTAAATATAAAAAATTAGAAAAGAAGAAAAAAAGAAAACAATCTTTATAATTGAAAAATATTCACTTAACTGCTTCAAAATACATATACCAGACTTCATCGTCGTCTAAAAATTCTGTTCCTAAATGTTTATGTTTTGTTTTTGCTAAATCACGTGGAACAGATTCACTTGCAGGTTTGTAATCAGTTATAACTTTTAACACTGTTCCTGGTCTCATTTTCATGAGTTGTTTTTTGGTTTTTAAAGCAGGAACAGGGCATACTAACCCGCAAACATTTAATTCCATATCAAATTTCATTTTATTTCTCTCCTTGATTGTTTTATTTTATTATTTAATCACATATGATTGAAAATAGAGGTCTTATTGAAAGACTTCGCAATCTTCCTGGGGTAGAAGAGGTTAAAACTGAGATTGTTTTAGACAGAATAAAAGAAGATCATTATATTATTATTCCTAAGTAACTAACTTCTTCAATTCTTTCTTTAGACTCAAAATTTTAAGTAACTAATATACCATAAAGGTTCAAGTAAAATTAGAATAATGTTTCAAATCTTTTTGAAGACTCCTTCAATGAAAAAAGAGCAAATCTGAATTCCCTTTCTACCTAGTTTTTTAAAATTGAAAGGATATATTTAATATAGAACAACTTTTTAAAAAATAAAATCGCTTTTATGAATGAACGAACAGCCAATTGGCTAGAGGAAGCAAACTGGGATCTAGAAAATGCTAAAATTTTATTTAGGAATGATAGATTCAATACTGTAGTTTTTCATTGTCAACAAGCAGCAGAAAAAGCAGTGAAAGCCTTGCTATATCATAATAAACTTAATGGAT
>CAZBNW010000029.1:0-25096 GCA_964493385.1 uncultured archaeon
AGTTATGCTGATAAATTAGGTATATTATACGAGCCTGTTTCATAAAGATGTCTTTTATTAATAAAATCTATAAGTAATCAAATATTCTAAAACTTAACTTTTTATTACTCTACTTTTAAAAATTAGTATAATTGATTTGTAATGTCGCTTAAATTAGAAGATGTAAAGGGGATTGGCAAAAAAATTGATTCATTAAAAGAAGCAGGGATAGACTCGGTTGAAAAATTAGGTAAAGCAAATGTGGAAGAATTAACAGAATTAAAGGGTATTGGAAAAGCTACTGCCCAAAAAATGATAGATAATGCCAAAGAATTATTAGATCAAAAAACTGAAGAAGAAAAAACAGGAGTAACGGAGAAACAAGAAGATGAAGAAGAGAAGAAAATTCAAGAGGAAATCAAAAAATTAGAAGAGAAAAAGGCAAAATTACAAGGAAAAAAAGTAGAAGAAGGAGATTTTATTCTTGTAAAAATTACTGGGCGAACACAAAAGGGTAGGATTTTTAGAGTTTCCTCAGAACAAGATGCCAAAAAAGCTGGTATTTATGATGAAAATAAGGCTAAGCAAGGATATTACACCCCGGAATTTGTTATCGTGGGAAAACCAGGATTTGTAAATGAGGGTCTTACTGAAATTATTAAAGAAATGAACTTTTTTGAGAAAAAATCGGTTAGAATTCCGCCCACTAAAGCTTTTGGAAAAAGGGAACCACAGAAGATTGAAAGAATTGGTATTGCAAAATTCAGAAGATTAAATGAGGGAAAAAATCCTGAAATTGGAAAAGAATTCGTTAAACAAACTCAAGGGCAAGTACAACGAGGTACTGTTACAAATATTTTACAAGGAAGAGTTATTGTTGATTACAATCACCCTTTAGCAGGGCAATCCATAGATTACAATTTGGAAATAATCGATAAAATTGAAGATTTCAATGAAAAAATAGAATATTTTATGGTTAACAAAGGAATTCCACAACAAAATATTTCCGATTTTCAAGTTAGTTATATTCCTAAGAATAAGACTCTTGAGATAACTATTCCAAAGATGTTTCTTTTTCAGAATTTAACATATGTCAAATTCGGATTAGCAATGGATTTACAAACTCATATGTCAGAAGAAATTGATGATGTTAAATTTATTGAAGTCTATGAAAAAATACCTTTACCAGCAACCCCATCTGAATCTGTTATGAAAAAAGTTGAAGAATTTAATAAAGAACAAGAAGATAAAGAAGAAAATAAAAAATCAAATTAACTTAATAAAAACTCTTTACGTAACTCGAATTTTCGTAACAAGTTCTTGTTTTTTTTTTTCCTTCTCTTTCTTATATTCAGCCTTTTTTTTGCGATATTGAGTGCGTTTTCGCTGATATTCCATTCTTCTTTTTAGGGATTTACCCTTCTTTTTCAAATACTCCTTTCTAGCTTTTTTATATTCTTTTTTTGCTTTTTTATAATCCTTTTTAGTCTTTTTATAGTGTTTATATTTCTTCTTTATTTCATGTCGAAGATCTTTACTGATATCTCCTACTCCCAATTCACTTAATTGTTCTTTAAACCTCTCAAATGATTCAAACCTAATTACTATAATTCCTAATTCTCTAGCTGGGACTAGATTTTGAATTTTATCATCAATAAAAATACATTTTTTTGGTTTTGTGTCTAATTTTTTTAGAACATATTTGCATTTATCCATATCTGGTTTGATGAATCCAATTTCATTGGATAAGAAAACATTATCAAAAGTATCATAAAATCCTCTTAATATATTAGATTTAGCATGGATATCATGAGTATTTGACATCAAACTTACAGTATAATCTGCGTGATGTAAACGTTCTATTATTTCTGCCATTTCTGATGATATATTTGTTACTTGAGAATATAAATCAAACCAAAGCTCAACGTAATATTCTGCATTTACTTTTTTAGGAGGTAATGCTCCATTCTTTTTTTGAAAAGGATAATAATATTTATTAAAAATCTTCTCTAAAAATTCACGAGAAGAAATTCTTCCAGAACTTAAGCTCCTTTTAATTTTCCTTATGTATGAATTCTCATCACGGGGTATAGAAATGTTTAAATCTGATTCAATCATATCGAGTAAGTTCTTTAATACAAAAGTTTTTTCAATCATTACCCCCCCAAAATCAAAAATGAAGTGTTTTATTTTATATAATCTGACTTTCTGTTTTTCAGAAAGTAATTCCTTTTGAACACTCATCTTCTAGATTATGCAAGATAAAATTATTATTAATGATTATGGTATTTTCTAACTTGTTTTAAAATAAGATCACATATCGTTTTGACTGGAGAAATATTATCAATTTGCCACTGGCTGAATTCGGGAAAAGTTCCCACATCAACAGTAAATAATCTATTACTATTATGTTCTCTAATAAGATCTAAATGACCAAATAATACTTTACCATTAAAATAATTTTTCCATTTATTAATCAGTTTTTTTATATCATTTGGAGTTTTGATTTTTTCCATATCAGTATGCTCATTTGCTAAAGGAGCTTTAACTAAGGTACAAATAACATCATCTATAAAATAAACATTTAAATGTATACCTTCGATATATTTTTCTAAATATAATATTTTGTTATTCCCATTATTTAAATCTTCAATTGATTCAATGATTCTAACTCCCCTACTTCCCGAGCCCATAATAGGTTTTAAGATTAGAGGGAAATCTTTTGATTGAAGTCGATCTTTAAAGATTTCCAAAGTTCCTAAATAAATGTCAGGAGCTAAAAAACCAATACTTTTAAGCAAAGAATGAGATGCTATTCGATTTTTCTGTTTAAAAGAAATGTGAGGATCTGGAATAACTGGAATATCATTAGCTTCCAAATAATAACCAGCATAAATAAAAAAGAGTGATTTCGATTTTAAAATATAAAAATCATTATTAAAGAGAGACTCATTTATTGCCAGATTTTCTAAGGTAAATATTGAAACATTATACCCTTCATTTTCAAAATAATCTTTTATCTTGCCTGTCATCATTGTTGTTCTTTTTGATAAAATACCGATATTCATTTTCTTTTTACCTTTACCTCTTTGCTTGTTCTAATAGAAAATCTGCAACAATTTTATGACCATCTTTCATATAATTAAAATTAGGAGTACAGTTAATATCTGTTAGAAAAAATTGATTATCACTTGATCTTAGAAAATCAAGAGAAGTCACTTTTAAATCCATAACTTCCATTGCTTTATAACAATATTCCTTTAATTCTGGAATTTCATTAATTTCCTGTCTAGATTCTAATTTATTGGGATTTATTAATATCGGTAATTGTTTATAGAAATACACATTTTCTCCAATACCATAAATCTTATATTCCCATTCACTTTTAATAAATTTTTGATAGTAAAGATACTTGTATTTTATATCTGTTCCGTCAACTTCATCCAAAGCTCTTTTATCAGCGATCTTAAAATGGCTATTTTGTTGATTTATTATGGGATTAAATTTATAATTTCTTTGGTCAACGATGTTTTTTATAATAAAATCATTAAATGGAGGTAAAAGACCTTCAGGGCTTAATGAAAAATCTGGTACGGGAATACCTGCTTTTTTTAGATAAGTACTATTGAGGAACCGATTAACAGCTAACCAGATTGCTTTATATGAATTTATTACGGGAATTGTAGTTTGTTCTTCAATTAATTTTACTAATCCTAAAATTAATGTACCCTTTGCTTTAACGAAAAATATGTCCTCGTCGAACTTTAATTCAGAACTCTTTAAAAGATATGATTCTTCGATATAAAAATTCACTTCTGCTAAGGATCTTAAATATTCTAAGAAATCTGTGACTTTATAACTTAAATGATAATTATCAATTATAATGCCTACTTTTTTCACTTTTTAACCTAAGAAGTCTGTTTTAAAGAAAAATTTTACTTTTCTTGATATTAATTAAATAAAAAATATAAATAACATTAATATAGATTCTGAAGCTTCTTTTATTCTTAGAACTAATTATGATATAATATAAAGACAAATATACACCTATATAGAATCATTATATTTATATATCTTAATTTATTCATAATCTATCAAATAAATAGGGTTTTTTGGGTGTCTAATAAGCTAAATAGAATCTACATTGGCTCTATTTGTAATCGCGATCTCGAAGTTTTTGAAAAAATCAAAAAGTTCTGTAATAGAAACTATAATCTTTCTATTATTAATCTTTTAAAGAAGGGATCAAATAATTTTAATGCTAAGTATTTAAAGAAACAATTAAAGAAATACCCTATTTCATTAATAATTGTCAAATTATTATCTGAAGAATCAAATCAAGAAATCTATAAAGCGCTTCGTGAGACTGCCCCGAATATTCCTCTACTAAATAGTTCACGAGCGGTTGAAATGTGTGAGAGTAGAACTCAAATCTTTAAGTTTATGGAGCAAAGAGTTAAGAAATTAAACATCCCTGAAACTTTTCTTTCAATGAAAGAAGCTTATAAAGCCTGTTCTAATGGTACTAAAGTTATCATAAAACGCGATATCCACAATATACCAAATTTACCAAAGAATGATAGAATTGTAGGAATAGCAAAAAACACTTCCCAATTCAAGAAATTGGTTAAATTTTTTCGAGAAGACGAGTTGTTTTTTCAAGAATATTTAAAAAAAACTGATATCATCTATAAAATATATGTAATTGATCGTTGGGCAGTATCTATTACATCACATAATAGATTACGTGAGAGAGATAATTTATCTCCTTTAGAATTAATCCATATTCGAGTGCCTATTGATAAACAATTGAAAAGAAGAATTTTACGATTAGGGAGAAAAATTGGTATGTCTGTTTTTGGTGTTGATTATGTATTAACTGAAGAGGGGACACCCTACATTATAGATATTAATGACTTTCCAAGTTTTAGAAGGATACCTGAAGCAGTGAGCTTGATATCAGATTATATCTATAATATAGTTCTTATGCAACAACAACTATTTAAAACCCCTGCTAAAGTTAGAGGTTAAAAATAAAAATTATTTATCTATCGCTCTCTTTTATTTTCTATGAACTCTAAAAGTCTTTTTTTGGCGATATAATCATCTAATTGCTCTGGAGGATGTTTAGCAAAAAAAGAGCATGCTGATTGTAGAATACCTCCAATTTTTCTATCTTTTGCAATTTTACTGACCCTGATACAATCTGCGATAATTCCTGCGGAATTATTACCATCTTCTACAAACATAGTAATATCTACTCTAACCGGAGCACCCCCAAAAACACGTCCTTCCAGCCTCATATAAGCCTCTTTTTGATTTTTTAAAAAAGGAATATAATCTACAGCAGAAATTTGACAATCTACTATATCTTTATTTTGGAGATTGGCAATTACAGCTTGAGTTTTAGATTGTCGTTTTCCTTCTTCGTATCTTAAAGAACCACTTGGCATGGGTGTTAACAAATTACAAAAATCACTGGAACCACCCCAATCAAGTTGAATAGTTTTATCCAATATAGCTCCCCGCATTGGAAAGAGATTAGTTAAGGTTCTATGAATGATTGTAGCTCCAATTTGTGATTTTACATCGTCTCCTATTAATGCCAAGTTTAACTTCTCTGCTTTTCTAACTATCTCTGGTTCTTTAACCACATGTGACGGCATTCCGTTTACGACGCATGATCCTGCTTCAAGTGCACTCATAGCAGAAAATTTGACAGCTTTATGCGCTCCTGTTGGAAGTAAGATTACAGTAACATCAGTATTTTTACTCTTTATTTCATTAGTAACATCAGCAGATTTTTGAGTATGATCTACTGGTATAATATTTTTAATATTACTGTCTAATCCATCCATTATTGGACCTCTGATTACAGGAGCATTTAAAAAATCAGGTTCAAAAAGTTTCATATTACAGTTTGGTTCTGCAAAAATAGCTTCACTAAGATCTTTTCCAACTTTATTAGAATTGACATCTATCCCTAATACAAAATTAATGTTGTTTAAATTATATTGGGTAATCTCTGGTAATATCCCAACTGTTTTTTCTGGATTTTTCTTGTAATTTTCCACTCCTTGTACGAGAGCCGATGCCACATCGCCTACTCCTATTATGGCAACATTAATAATTTTATTAGCCATGATATTTTCTTATATAAAATGATTATATTTAAATAATTTTAATATGAAGAATTGAATTGGTATATTCATTTATGAAAATAGTAAATAATTTTGACTTAAATATCAATGCTATAGACTTGAAGAAATAACAATTGTTGAATTAAATTTATTATATTCTTCAATATTTACTTAATCATCTTTTAGAATGACTAAGTTAAAAAATAAAATCTAAGTGTTTTAATTGGAATTTGATATTTATCTTGTAATTCTGATCCTTTTAATTATTGCTAGTATAATCTTAGTTTTGTTTATATTATATTTACTAGTTCCTTTAATTTTTGATCGCTTTGTTTCTCCTAAATTTAACGCTTGTTATGTATATAAATCAAAAGATTTTAAGAAAAAGAAAGTATTAAAAAAGATCCCAAATCAAGATAAAACAGCTCAAGTTGATTTTAATAAGAACGATGGAACTTATTCAATTTTATTTGGAGATAAAAGGAAATTAATAAGTGGAATTATAAAATTAAGGCATAACTTTAACGAATACACTAATCAATTTCAACCAAAAAACCGAGCAAAAACCCTAGAATTACTTTCTGCAAATGAAAGTGATGGAAATGATAAGTTAGGGACATTCAAATCAATAGATGTTCAATATCGATTAGAAAATGAAGAGAGATACCTAAACACATCAATTAAGCAGTATTATAACCAAGATTTCCTTACTTTTGAGCTTTCAATTCCAAAAGGTTTAGAAAACACAGCTTCAGGTAAATATTCCAAACTTATTACTTCATTTCCTTCATTCATAAATAAAAGTCTTAATACCAAAAAATTTACATTTAGAAATGCAATTTTTTGTCCTCCGTCAAGAACGATTGACGCTACATCTGCACCGGTAATATTATATGACGAATATCTTAATTGTATCATTATTTCACCTCTGGATGGTTTTTTGAACACTGTAATCTCTGAAGATAAGAATGAAAGGATATCTTGTGGAATACAAGGAGGGATCAAGAAATTACCACAAGGATTTTCACAAAAATTCATACTCCTTTTTAGCAGAGGTATAAACCAATCAATGGAGCGACTTGGTGATATTCTCTTAAAATATCATAATTCTAAGCGTAAAAGTCTTTATGCTAATATTGTGACATCTCATCTTGGTTTTTGGACAGATAACGGTGCCTATTATTACTATAAACCAGAAAAGGGAATGAATTTTGAAGATACAATGTTGGTAATTAAAGATTATTTTGAAGAAAACAATATTCCTATAGCATATTACAATTTTGATAGTTGGTGGTATTTAAAAAACACGAAAAAAATTTTAACCTCTATATTGAAACCCCTTATAAGATTAATGGGGGGCGGTTTGTTTGGAAATACACTACGTTGGGAAGTAGATCCTAAGCATTTTAGTACAGATTTGAAAACTTTTTATCGAGAACGATTTAGAAAACCGATCACAGCTCATAGTCGTCGTTGGGATGCAAGTTCTCCTTATGTTGAGAAATTTGAGTTTGAAACGTATAAAAATCATGCTGTTCCCCTGAAAAAAGAATTCTGGGACTGGTTAATGACACATGCAAAAGAAAGTGGGATAAAAGTCTATGAACAAGATTGGATGAAAAACCAAATTGTAAGTATGCCTATTTTGAGGAAAAATTTTAATGCTCAGGAAGAGTGGTTAAATAACATGGCTACTGCTGCGAGAGAAAAAGGGATTGATGTTTTCTATTGCATGCAAACACCCGGAGTTTTGTTGTATAGTATAAAACATTTAAATGTTAACATTGCTAGGTGTTCAGGGGATTATAATCAGAGATGGCCATTATCTTACAGATTTATCCCTTCTACTCAAACAAATATACTTTTTCATGCTATAGGAATTAATTCACATCCTGATGTATTCCGTTCAAGAACGATGGAAAATGTGAAATTTAGATTGTTTGGTGAAAAATTTCCCAATTTCAATTGTTTGTATCAAATTTTAAATGCAGGTATTGTAGCTCCTGGAGATAAAAAAGAAAATGTTAATTGGTCACTTTTACAAAAAACGTGTAGAAATGATGGTTTATTGCTAAAACCAGATAAACCATTAACTGCAAATGACTTAATGTTTAGGAATCACAGAAAATATTATATATGTGATACTTACTCTAAGATTGATAATTTGACATGGCGATATGTTTTAATTTCCAATATATGGCCTAAAAGAGTGAAAGAAACATATTTTACTTTGAAAGAACTAGGATTTGATAACAATGAATATATTTTATATGATTATCTATCTGGTGGTTTAAATAGAATTAAATTTGATGATTCTATAGAAGTAGGGAGATTGCGAAAATATGGATATAAATATTATATTATATGCCCAATTACATTAAACAATATGGCTATAATAGGGTGTCCTGATAAATTTATTACTTGTTCGAAAAAATTGTTCATAACCATTAAGGCCACCAAAGATTCCCTTAGTTTTTCAGTAGAAAATATAAAAGATGCAATAGTTAAATTATTAATTTACTCAGAAAATAGACCATCTTCTATTCAAGTTGATAAAAAATTATTGGATTTATGGAATTATGATGAATCATTAAATGTAATAGAATTAAACTTAAAGTTTAAAACGCTTAGTAAAAAAGAGGTATTAATTCAAAAATAATACCTCAATTATTAAATCATATTGAAATAAAGTTAAGGAAAAAATGGTAAAGATTAAGGTAATTTTTTCAGCAAAGCAAGAACACAGTGTCATTAAAGGAGTCATTGATCGACTAAAACAGATAAAAGAATTTGATTTAATACTCCATGATCCTACGAAAGATTTTTTCTGCCTTTCTGATATGCCTCAGTCTTTTAAAGATGCGGACTTAATAATTGTAAAAGTAAGAAATGAGTGTTCTATTGATTTATTACATTATGCTAAACTTTATGAGATACCTACTTTACACGATGTAGATACGGTTTTGATGTGTAAGAATAAAATCGCTCTTGATTATGCATTAAGGAAAGCAATAAATGATCATTCAGAAAATCTCGAAAAATTTTTAATACCTAATTCATGGACCCAATCTTTATCAGATGTTAATAAATTTAAGGAATGGGCTTTACCAAAATTGCCTATCGTTATTAAAAGTCATTATCAGCATGACAAATATAATCGATTTAATTTTCTAGTTCAAAAAGTAGAGGAAGTGGATAAATTCTGTGAAAGATATAAACAATTCTTATATTATGATGTTTATATTCAACAATTCATTGAATGTGATGGTATAGAGCGAAAAGTTTATGTAGTTGGAGATAAGATCTTCGGGATTAAAAGAGAAAACCCTATTTATTTATATTTAAGGGAAAAACCTGAAAATATTGATGTAAGTTTAATTGAACGGGTAGAATTTGAAATTACAGAAGATATCATAAAGTTGTCGAAAATTTTATCCAAAGAGTTAAAGCTTAAGATTTTTGGGTTTGATTTAGTTCAACCAATTGACCAAGATAAATTTTACCTTATAGATTTAAACGATTTTCCAAGTTTTAAAGGAATACCAAATATCGAAAATGAGTTAAAAGATTATATAAAGAACTATGTGTTAACACTTTAAGGAATTATAATAAAAGGTATTATAATTAGGTAAGCGATTACTCCATATAAAATACAGAAATATCCAAAACTAATTTTTTGAACAACTCGGAGTAAAAGTTCTATCGTTAAATAACCTACTAAAAAACTAGTTAAGAGCGTTCCAAGAATTAAAAATGGGTCGAGAGATCCGAGAATTGAACCCTCTCCAAAAATGATATCAACTATAATGGAAGCTATAGCAACGGGTACAGACATTAAAAAACTCAGGCGTAATGCATCATCTTGATTATATTTTTCTAACAGAATTGCTGACACCGTAACCCCAGAACGAGAAATACCAGGTAATATTGAAACTCCTTGAATAAGACCAGATAAGAAACTATCCTTTGGGATTAAATTTTCAGGAACCTCTTCTATTGTATTTTTTCCATAGATTTTTCGTGTTTTAAGTAGAATTATTCCAGTAATAATTAACAATCCAGAAATAATTAGTGTTATTAAATCTCCTTGAATGGGTGTAAATGCTCCTAAAATAATTATTTTAAATATGAAATAGAGTGGTATTGCGGTAATTCCCGTGCCTATCGTAGCATAAATTAGCCAATTTCTCTTTCTAACATCGATTTCATCCACTTTATAGGTTCTAGGCATAAAACTTTTAATTATCTTGACAAAATCAGTTCTAAACTTAAATAATACTGCCAATGTTGTACCCAAATGTAACCATATTGTAAGACTGAATGCTTCTTCGACAGAAATACCAAATAAATTCATAGATACAATCATAACTTGACCAGAACTCGAAATCGGTAGCCATTCAAATAACCCTTGAAGGATTGCAATTATTATATACTCTATCATTTTTTAAAATGAATATTTTTTTAATCCTATTGTTAAACAATTAATAATTTCATCACGTGCTTTCCTGAACCCCGGAAGCTCCTTCATTGAAGGATCTTCAATATCGCCCACTTCTCCAGCAAATTCTTTTATGGTTAAAATTTCTTTGCTATCTATATTAAAAAAGTCATGGATTTCTTCTTTATGTTTATTAGTTAATGTAAGTATCAGATCTGCTTCTTCTACTAATTCAGGATGCTTTTTCAAATCAGATGAGAGAGCACTTTCTGATAATTTAATTCCTATTTCTTCCATAACTAGCTTAGCGTCCATCGATATGATCATACCATCTCTGGCATGAGATGAAATACCACCTGATTTAACTTTGACATCTGAATTGTGCTTGAGAAAAAAATCCTTTAAGAATCCCTCTGCAATTCGACTTCTGGCTGTATTTACCGAACAAACAATTAAGATTCTTCTATGAGGAAATTTATTATCCATTATATATCAGAAAAGAAAGATGTAAAAAAACTGTTATTATTTAATACTTTCCAGGTTTGCGAATTTAATACCCTTATTTTTCATATTTTCTAAAGCACTCCTAACATTACCTTCTGGTAAATCAACTCCCCGTGTTAACTCTACTAAAAAGTAGACTTGGTAACCAAATTCAAATCCATCCATAGCTGTATAGTAGCAACAATAATCCAACGCTAATCCGCATATGAAAATTCGCTTAATTTTTTTAGAATTTAAATATTCTCTCAATCCAGTCTCAGATTTCTTATCATTATCTCGGAAACCAGAATAACTATCAGCATTTGGTTTCATCCCTTTTTGTATTATTGTATCCGCTAAATCAATTTTTAAATCTTTATGAAATTTTGCTCCTTTAGTACCTTGCACACAATGATCTGGCCATAATACTGGCCCAATAGCCCCATCTTCAGACATAAATTCATCACCTGGAGATTTTCCAAGATGATTACTAGCAAAAGATAAGTGATTTTTTGGATGCCAATCTTGTGTTAATACAATAACTCCCTTATTCTCTTTAAATTTATTGGCAATTTTATTAATATCTTCAATAATTAAATCTCCTTCCTCAACAGGTAACGATCCTCCAGGTATAAAATCGTATTGCATGTCCACAATTATCAATGCATCTTTATTATTAATTTTGATATTCATTTCAAACTCTAGCTTTTCCATAATAGAATCACATGTATAATTCCCTTGAATACAATAGATTATTGGATTAATTTAATTTTTTTGTAGTGTATATAACTTGAATTGTATAAATACCAAAATAGGATAGAATAGTTCATAATCCATTCAAGGCTAGGCATGATAAGGTAAACCGTTGCTCCAAATTCATAACATATATGTGCATAGATTGCACAATAAATTGTTATAAAAAACGGTATTAAATAAAAAACAAACATTGCAGCAACAATAAGACCGTAATAAATTTGGAATTTCGAATATCTTGAATCCTTTAACATCAAAACACTAAAAAGTGAGCAAAAAACTGCTGCACTTATCCAACTAAAAAAGGCGAATACCCCATGTAAAAAGTCGATGATCCCTTTTACTCCAGAAAAAGCTCCTGTAAGCGAAGCACATATTGAAGAAAAAATTCCAGCGCTAATTGCGATCTTTCTAAGATACTTACTTGTATTTTCATTTTTTAGGGTCCTCCCCAGATAAATCATAAAAGGAATTGATACTACTCCAGAAATTATAAATCCAATTCTTAAATACATCCCTCCTGTTTTGAGACCTAAATAGCTTATTGAATTTTTCCACATTACATATTCTGGAGATAATAAAACTGCGATCAGACTACCAAAAAATCCTATAAGAAATGTTAACAATCCAAAAACATATCCTGGTATGAAATTGAAAAGTTTGTCAAAGAATTGATTTATCTTATTCATAATTAATACCGTTTAATTATATTTTAAAAAAATTAAAATAATAAATTAAAAGTTGGATAGAAAAAGTAAAACTATTTTATAAAATTAAATTTTTTTCAAGATTATATAAATTGATATTACTAAATACCAAAAAATTACAGCAATTGTATCTATCCATTCTAAAGAAGGTAGAATTACAACAAGAACTTGCAAACCGGGAATATAATATAAGAAAAACATAATCATTAATAAAAATAGACCGAAGGATACAATAAAACCGAAAAACGATAGAAATTTACTATATTTCGGATCTTTTAACATTAAAATATTAAAAAGAGTGATATATAACAACCCAAATAACCAACTAATAAAAGCAGAGACTCCATGTATCACAGCTACAATAGGATTAGAACCACAAAAAGCTCCCAAAATGATGCAACTTATACAAGAAATAATTGCCACAATTATAGTATATTTTTTGAGATTCCCATTAATCTTTTCTCTATTAAATGTTCTACCAAGATAAATCACAAATAATAGAGCAAAAAGACCTGAAAACACGGTTCCAACTTGAAAAAACAAACCCCCAGAACCATCACATAGAGAACTTACGGAATTTCGCGTGAAATCATACCCAGGATACATTAAGTACGCAATTAAATCGCCTATACTACCAAATGTAATAGAAAGTAACCCAAAAATTCCACCTGAAATTTTTCGTGATAATTTATCAATGAGAATATTCAATTTTTCCATTTTAAAATGTTTTCAAAACGATTTTAGAATTTAATATTAATTCCACGGATTTAAAAAGAAATGTCTCTTCTCTATTCGGAAACACAATTATAATATTAAAAGGAAATAATGCTTAAAAATCCATATAATAGCAAAAAATTCAAAGATCTTATAATTTCAAGACAATCTTATTTTGGTAATCTTATTGTAAAAGTTGAACTTTTATAACTTTTATAAAATATGGGAATATTTACTACCGTGAATTAAAGCTTTGATAATTGTGAACATAAAAATGATAATGTTTTACAGTTATGTTTGTATTGAAAGAATCTATTTGTTCTTACATCTGATACGAAAAAATGTTTTACCAATAATTCAAAAAATTTTAATTAATAATTCTAATTATTATAATATATATTCAGTCAACATAACCCGAAATTGCATAAATTTTTACTAATTTAGCGCTCGTAGTATAGTGGTAATATGCTGGCTTCCCAAGCCAGCGTCCCGGGTTCAATTCCCGGCGGGCGCATTCTTAATAGCTTTTTAATAATTCACGTTAAACAAAAAATTTAATTATGTTTTTCAAGCTCTAATAAATTTATGAACTTTAAAAAAAGATTTAATTTCCTAAATTTTCAAAATTTATACTTGAAGCCAGAAGGAATAGAAACAGTTGTCAATTGTTTTGCTTGATAAATAATTTTTGTAGGTATCCTTAATTCTTTTTTAGCTTTACATGTAGGGCATATTACAAGGATAGCTTTTAAAATTTCGTTTGATATTAAATTATTGGTGTCAATCATGTGATTCTCTCGAAAGAGTAGAATTATGTGTTCAAATCTATTATTTATATGTTATTTAAAAAATATTTAAATGCAATTTGACATTCAAAAATCCATTGATTATATAATTTTTTCAGGGTATTTAAATCCTTATCATCCTTAAAATCCAAATCCTTTTTAAAAATTTATGTCTAAACCAAAAAAAGTCGTACTTATCCACTATAATAAATTGCATTTTATTATAAAAATATTTTTATAGGAAAAATATGATTTACATTAGGATAACATTTTTCTTATAACAAAACTTTAAAAATATTTTCTAATATAATCCTTTTAGTTCAAAACTAAGAAAAATACTAAAAAACTAAAAAAGCAACTAATATCTTACCCCAAATATCCTTTTTGTGGTAATTAAGAAAGTATTAACTTAGAGAAGAATCAAGGTTATTAATCATACACAAAGAATCTGTAAAAAATACGTATGAAGGCAATAAGATATCTATATGAGGGAAAAGAACAAATATCGATTCTTTTTTTTCAAGTAGGATGGGAAGAATTTGTTGTTGACCTTTATAATGTAAAAGAAATAATTCAATCAGGTCAAGTTTATATTGCTCCTGGAGATATGCATATGGAGATTTCTGTAGAAAATAAAAACCACTTAATTAAAATATATAAAGGAATTCCAGTTAACTTTTGCATGCCTTCTATAGATGTTTTATTTTTTTCGGCAGCTAAAATTTTTAGAAATCGAACTATGGGAATATTATTAACTGGGATGGGTTCTGATGGTGTTGAGGGATTAGGAGCAATTCAAAAAGTAGGCGGAAAAACAATTGCCGAGTCTGAGGAGACATGTATCCTCAAAGCAATGCCAAAATTCGCAAAAGAAAAAGGTTTCGCCGATCTTGTCTTACCAAATTATGAAATAAAAGATCAAATTACTAAATTCATCAAAAATTAGTGTTTGGTAAATTAAGATTAATTTTATTTTTTTACCAAGAAATTCCTTTAACAAATCGTAAATTGTCTATTATTTGTTTAGATTTATGTATGGGTACTTCCATAAAAGCATAAAATTCATTTTGCCAAAAAGCCTTTCCTGATGTTGCTGATCTAATATCTTCAGCGAATTTTATTGAATTTCTTACAGGTAATAATAATTCTATGATCGCTTGATATTCCTTTTCTTGATCTATACTTTTGATTTTAGCAGAATATTTTGAAGGTAAGGTTGTTGCAATTTTAATATATTCAGGAGGAAGTTGAATGATGGTGTGATAGATTGGTTCCATCAATATTAATTCTGCTTCATTTAATCCTTTTTTAATAGCATCATAAAACATAGCAGACAATTCAGAAAAGGCATTTTCTTCATTAATATTCTCTATTTTTAGATCTGAAATAATTGATTTAATTTCTGTCAACTTCTCTCCACATAATGGACCGTTTAAATGAATTTTCTCAATAATTTCTAAAATAGTATTTTTATAAAACTCCTCTAATTTTAGATTTCCTTGATAAATTAAGATATTTTGATCAGCATCACATTTCCAGAAATTTTCAATTTCATTATCAGCTAAATTTGTTTTTTCCTTTAAGACATCTTTTAATGTGTTAAAGGGTTTTATCGTCTTATAATCTATATTTTGAAAAAATCTAACTGTTTTACTATCCAATCTTTCTAATTTTAATTCTAAGGAACATTGATTATTAGGCGATGTAGCAGAAATTAAGGAAGAGTTATATCTACAAGACTCCTTAAACACAGCTCTAGGTTCTGAGGTGGAAACATTTACCCCCCTCTTCCCAATTTCATTAGCTGTAACTTCAAGATGTAATGGACCCATCCCAGACAGTAAGAATTCGCCATTTTCTTCGTTAATTTCAAATTTTAGATTTGGATCTTCAATCAATAAATTCTCAATTAATTCTTTCATTTTATCAAGATCTCTTAGATATTCTGGTTCAATGGAAACGGTTACAACAGGTGTGGTAACATATTTCACGCTTTCAAATGGCACCATTCCATCAATACTGTTGCTATCTATTATTGTCTCACCACTTTTTACCCTTTTGAGACCCTCTATTGCTACTATATTGCCAACAGGAATAGTTTCTACTTGTTCCCTTCTTTGTCCCATGAAGATGGCAATTCTTTGAATTCTATCATAATTATTTTCATTCAGAAGAAAAATTTCATTTTTATTCGCACATCTACCAGAGAAGATTCTCCCTGTTGAGATTAATCCATGTTTCCCAACTTGCACTTTACTTAAACATACAATTAAAGGACCATTTGGATCACAGTTTACCATTACTTTTCCTAAATCAGAATTAATATTTCCATCCCATATTTTTTCAATTCTATATTTTTGTGCATCTCTTGGATTTGGTAAATGAGCCACAACCATTTCCAATATAGCTTTATGAATTGGAAAATAAGTAGCTAAGTCAGCATAAGTTTCCTTTGAATAGGTTTCCTTATTATATCTTTCCCTAATATCTTTAAATTTTAAACTGCTCTTTTCTAATATATTTAGTGTAAACCCCCATTTATGAAGTGCTGAACCAAAAGCTACATCTCCAGCGAGGGGTGATACTTTCCATCTTTTATTGAAAGGATGTTCAGCATATCTTTCTATTAGAGTGTTGAATGATTTGATTATTCGTATATATTTTTTTTTAATCTCCTCATCAGAAAGCTTCAATTCTCTAATTAAACGATCTACTTTATTTATATATAATACTGGTTTAACTCCCTCTTGTAAGGCTTGTTTAATTACAGTTTCAGATTGCGTAATTACTTCCTCAACAGCATCCACTACTACTACCACGCCATCAACTAACCTCAGCGCTCGAGTAACTTTTCCACTAAAATCTAAATGTCCCGGTGTATCAACTAAATTAATAAGAAATGGTTCATGACCTTCAAGAGATTTCTCATAATATAAAGAGATATTCGCTGATTTCATTGTTATACCCCTTCTTTGTTCTTCTTCAAGAAAATCTAAAGCACGTGCTTCACCTGCCAAATCAGGTGATAAAAATCCCGCTTCACTTAATAGAGAATCAGATAGTGTGGTTTTTCCATGATCTATATGCCCAACCAAACCAAAATTGCGAATATTCTGGGTTTTTTCCATTAAATTCAGTATTTCTGAGATTTCTTTTCGTCGAGGCATTTTCCAATAAATAACTTTTCTAAGATCTTATTTAGAATTATAAATACTTTGATTAAAATTTTAGGATTTTTATCGAAAGAAAATTAGCGGGAAATGATTTTTCATAACTCAAGATCTTCTACATTTACCAACAATTGAATGTTGATTTCAGATGGGTCAGAGCTTTCAACAAAATCATTCCCCATTTAAAATTAAGATGAGGTGAAATTTAACTTATTATAATTCAACTTCACCATCGATCTTTACAATTCGTCCTTCGACATGAAGTTTTTTATCATAAAAAAGCTCTATTGCTTTTGGGAACGCTTTATGCTCCCATTTTAGAATTCTGGCTCCTAATGTCTCCTTAGTATCTGTATCATAAACAGGTACACATTTCTGAATGATAATGGGTCCATGATCTTCATGAATATCAACAAAATGGACAGTAACACCCGAAACTTTAACGCCATAGGCTAATGCCTCTTCATGGGCATGCATACCTTTAAAACTAGGAAGGAGGGCAGGGTGGATGTTCATAATATTCCCATTAAAATGGTTTATGAACATTTCACTGACAAAACGCATATAACCAACAAGCACGATGAGTTCACACTTATATTTATCTAGCACGTCTATCATTTTTTGGTCGAAATCCTCTCTTGTCCCATTATACTTATCAGATTCAATCAAAACATTAGGTATATTATGATTTTTAGCTCGTTCGATACAGAATGCTCCAGCTTTATTACAAATTAAAACTTCTACTGTAGCTTTCTCTTTTAAAATTCCAGATTCGCATGATTGGACAATAGCTTCAAAGTTTGAACCTGACCCCGATGCAATCGCACCTATCTTTAATTTTCCCATAATACATTTTAGGTTTTTTTCTCAAAAAAATATAACTTATTAATGTAGAATTATCAAATGGGAAAGAGTTGGAAAAAACAATATTAAAAAATTTTATAATTATTTCATAATGATAACGTTTTTATTTGATTAATTCATATACATATTAGAAATTTAGTAATATTTCATTCTAAAAATTATTCTCTTCTGATAATTATCTATATTGTAAGAGAAAATATTTCTTTTTATTGAAAATAAGCATTTACAAATTACCAGACCATATCAACATATAAGTGAAATTTCAAGTGTTATTAATAAATACATCAATACGAAAAAATATTCATGTTAATAGAAAATTAAGAAATCAAGAAATGATAATCTAAATTTTACGATTTAAAATTAAGGATAAGATTTCATATAGAAAAATTAATTAACTCCCACAATGAAGATTTATGAGTTTTGAAACTGAATTAATAAGAATTAAGGATGAAATTATCCAAAATCTTCCCTCAGAAATTACTGTCAAAAAAATTGAATTTGAAGGCCCTGAAATTGCGGTATATTCTGAAAATTCAGATGTGGATGCTATTGAAAGTTCAACAGTATTAAAAGACTTAGCAAAAACCATGCGAAAACGTGTTGTTTTTCGGTGGAATGTAGAGCAGCGTAAAGATCCTGCTGAAACTGAGGCTTATATTAGAAACTTAGTAAATGAAGATGCTGAGATTTCAAATATTGAATTTGATCATACTAGAGGTGAAGTAATAATTGAGTCTGGGAAACCAGGGCTCGTTATTGGTAAAAAAGGAATTAATCTAAAAGAGATAAGAACAAATACATTTTGGCAACCTAAAACTATACGAACACCTCCATTACCCTCAAGGACAATTCAATTAATTAGAGGAATGCTTAAAAAGGAACGACAAACTCAGAAGGATATTTTACTAAAAATAGGTAAAAGAATCCATAGACCTGCTCTCTTTAGAGATTTAAATATTAGATTAAGTGCTTTAGGTGGTTTCCGAGAAGTAGGGAGATCGTGTATTTTAATGCAAACTAGGGATAGTAATGTATTGTTGGATGTAGGATTAAATGTTGGGAATCAAAATGATAAATTCCCCTATTTTGATATACCTGAGTTTTCGGTAAGAGATCTTGATGCTATAATTGTTTCCCATGCGCATTTAGATCATTGCGGGCTTGTCCCATTTCTATATAAGTATGGATATCGTGGTCCAGTTTATTGTACATTACCTACACGTAATCTAGCCACAATGCTACAGCTAGATTTCATTCAGATTTGTGAAAAAGAAGGAATTCCGGCGCCATATTCGAAGAGGGATGTTAAATCAGCTGTGCTTCATACTATTCCACTCTCTTGGGGAAAGGTTACGGATATTGCACCTGATATGAAATTAACACTCCATAATTCAGGTCATATATTAGGTTCTTCAATGGTCCATTTACATTTTGGTAAAGGAGATTATAATTTTGTATACACTGGTGATTTCAAATTTCAGAAAACGAGGTTATTAGAAAAAGCTGCAGTTAAATTTCCAAGAGTAGAAAGCCTATTAATTGAATCTACCTATGGTGGGCCGCAAGATCGTATTCCTAGTAGACAAGAATCTGAAAGAGAGCTTAAACAAATTTTAAATTCTACTCTTAAAAGGGGCGGAAAGATTCTAATTCCCGTGTTAGCTGTTGGGCGAGCTCAAGAATTACTAATAGTTTTAGAAGAATATATTTCAAAAGGATTTATAGATAAAGTACCCATTTTTATTGATGGGTTAATTAGTGAAGCTACTGCCATTCACACAGCTAATCCCGATTTCCTAAGCAGTGATTTACGGGAAAAAATCTTACACCAAGGGAAAAATCCATTCCTAAGTGATTATTTTGAAACTGTTTCGGCTCAAGAAGAAAGACTAGATATTATTAAAGGTGGACCCTGTATCATTTTGGCTACTAGTGGAATGCTAATTGGTGGTCCATCAGTACAATATCTAAAGGAACTAGCTAATGACGCTAAAAATTCTCTTATTTTTGTTTCTTATCAAGTTAGTGGAACGCTCGGGTCAAGGGTGCAACGCGGATTCCGTGAATTCACTTATGTAGACGCAAAAGGTCGCACTCAGCTCGTAAAAATCAACTTAAAGATATTTACCCTTGAAGGGTTCTCAGGCCATTCATCTCGCAGTCAAATATCTCAATTCTTAAGACGAATCCAGCCAAGACCTAAAACAGTTATAGTGAATCATGGAGAAGAAAGTAAATGTATAAGTTTATCGACAATGATACATAAGAAATTACGTAAGAGTACAAAATCTCCGAAGAATCTAGAAACTATTCTTCTTAAATAAATCAAATAATCCTTTTAATCAATATTTATTATTACTTGGGTAATATAGAGTATCAACTCTATGGAATTAATATATTAAGTAATTTTTGATTCGGAACGCTTAAATTATTTTTGTTAGTATAAGGTATTTCTCTTTTTTTGGTTTTTTCAAGGAAAAAATAATTTTTTTAAACAGTATTAATTAATTTCTTTTAAAAAGTGCTTAGTGGTAATTTTTGAATTTAAAAGACCTGAAGTTAAGAGATCATCTGATAACTATATTTAGACGCATTGTTCAAATTATTGCTTTTATCCTTATTAATTACGTTATCATAGAAGTAATTTTTGCTATAAACTTATTGGGTTTAGAAGGACTCCTAAAAATACTTCCAATTTTAAATTCTCCTAGAAATCCACTTTCAAATGGAGCTGGAATTTTAGAATATATCTTCTTCTTTATTACAGAAGGAATTCTGCCAATTTTTCTAATAGGAATTTTAATTATTATTATATTATTTACAAGTAGGTTTTTCTGTGGATGGATATGCCCTATTGGAACAATTCAAGACGCATGTGCGGCAATTCCTACAAAAAAAAAAACAGTAAGAATAACTGAAGGAAAAATAATTAATCATAAAAACTTATTAAAAGTAAAATATGTTATCGTTATCATTTTAATTATTCTTGTCGTCCCTCTAGCTTTTGCTCGAACTTTAAATTTTTCTTTTTATTTAGATTATAGAGCTAATATAGGAGATTTTGGACAAAAACCATTATCGTTCTTTTCTTTATCTGAATATATTTTTGTGTTTTTTCCAAATTTGATTATGGAGATTTTTCAGACGGGCAGTTTAGCTCCCCTTTTTTCCAATCTATTGGTTTTTATCATATCTATCTTTTATTTAGTTCTTATAGTTCTATCAGTATGGTATCCACGATTATATTGTAGATATTTTTGCCCATTTGCTGCGGTAACTTCTGTTATAAGTGAATATTCATTTTTAAAACTATCGCGAAGCCCTGTGAGGTGCGTAGGAAGAACTGAATGTGGGTTGTGTGAAAAAGTATGCCCAAAACAAATAAGAATCTTAGATGAGCCATTTGAATTTTTTACTGGAAAGGGCGAATGTAACTACTGTTTAAAATGTAAAGAATCATGCCCATATAATGCGATAGATATCAAAATAGGCTAATTATTTATTTGTATTAGTAAAATAAAACTAAATTTATCCTAATTAAGAAAAAAACCGATAACTTTTAGTATTACATTGGAAAAATCTTTATAATAACATATCTAATCTTATATCAATAATGAGGTAGATTTAAACATACAATTTTAGGTTCATTAAAGCAATGGATAAGCGGACAATTGATCTTTTGCAAACACGATGTAGAAGAGATGTGAATGTAGGAATCCATGGGATATTAGATTCTGAAGCTACTAGATATTATAAAGAAGAAAGTGAAGAAATTAGACCTCCATTCTTTAGGGATGTTGATAGAATTGTTCATAGTAAGGCGTTTGCTAGATATATCGATAAATCGCAAGTGTTCTTTGATGTGAATAATGCAAATATAACTCACAGATCTCTGCATGTAACCCTAGTATCCAGAATTAGTAGGCAGATTGGACGTGTTTTAAGATTAAATACTGATCTAATCGAAGCAATTGCGTTAGGCCATGACATAGGACATTCTCCATCTGGCCATTTAGGTGAAGATATTTTAAATGAAATCAGCAAAAAATATAATATGGGTACTTTTAGCCATAATGCTCAAGGGATCCGATGGCTTTCCTATCTTGAAAAACGATATCCAGAAAAACCAGCAAATGGACTTAATTTAACATTACAAGTTCTTGATGGCATACTTTGCCACGATGGTGAAGTAAATGAACAAAAGTTAAAACCTATCAAGAGAAATGGAAAAACTTGGAAAGATCACTTCAAAGAATATGAAGATTGCTTTGATGATAATAAAATTAAGAGAGTTCCAATGACATACGAAGGAATTGCTGTGCGATTCGCAGATACAATCTCTTATATAGGAAGAGATATTGAAGATGCAATATTAATAAAGCTAATAAGTAGGAAGGAGATTCCTGAAAAGAGCAAAAGAATTCTTGGCGATACAAACGCAAAGATAATAAATACCTTAATAACGGATTTACTTAATTTCAGTTTGGATAATGATGTTATTGGTTATAGTGATGAAATTTTCAAAGCTCTAAAAGAATTGAAAACATTTAATTATGAGAATATTTATATCAGAAGAGATTTATTTAGAAAGAATTCTTCTGACAAAGCATTCTTAGATAAGTTAAAAGAGAGATTTTTATTAATTTTCGAAAGATCTTTGAAAGATTTAGAGGAAGAAAATTACAGTGCTCCAGTTTTTAAAGATCATATTGAGTACATTGATAATCAAAATTATAGTACTTATTTTAAATCCCTCAAAAAAAATAAAAAATTGACCATAATAGTAAGGGATTACATCGCAGGAATGTCTGATAAATATTTTAATGAAATATATGAAATATTTTGTAAAAATAAATGATTTTCATTTCCACCTTACTTTTGTTCCTACACTAAATTGATTTAAGATATAAGAAGATAAAATTATATTTGACAAGCTTTTTAATAATATTCCCGGAGATTTAGACACTTAAGAAAAGATTTTTAAGGTTTAAGATGATTGATCTGATTAGAAAATAAATCATTAGACTTAAAAAGTTGAAATTGTACATAATAATTTTTTAATTTTTTGTCGTTTATTTTCAAAACCTAGAATTATAATATTATAATATAGTAATAATATAGATTATAATAAGACTACGATACAATAAAAAGAGTGAAAAGGAAAAAAAAAATAAAAAAAGATAAAAAATAAAGGTGGATTACACCATGGAGGAATATAGTAAAAAAGTATTTTCAGTTTATACACGGGGTTTTTTTTCAGTCACACGGGGTTTTTAAAAACTAGTTTTTTAAACTGATTTCTTTTTGAGTCCTCCAGATTAAGTAATGTGTAATCCAAGTTAATATATAGAACTGAGTAAATAAAAATCTATCCAATTTGACAAAAAGTTGAAAAACTAAAAGATCTTATTTTTTTAAAGTTATGAAGTAAATAACCAGAAGAATTATTTGTATCAAGTATATTAAGCAAAATTTTTTAGAAAGTAAGAATTATAAAGATTAGAAAAAACTCTAATACAGCCCAGTGGTGTAGAGGTCAAGCATCGGGGGCCCTGATAAGTCTGGATTTCTAGGATCTTGGAGATACCCCTGGACCACGGTTCGAAAAATTAACGAATTTATCGTTTATCGGAATTCCGTGCTGGGCTATATATTCTTTTTTAAATATTGTTTTAAATAATTAGTGTATCGTTCATCTTGTAGTATCTTCTTTATTTTCTTATAAGCGGCATCTGTTAACTTTAAATACAGATTATCATCGTTATTTTGTATAATTTCAATTAAATCTCTTTTTTTTAGGTCACCAATAACTCGTTTTAAATGTCTTTTTGAAATATTTGTTTCATTCACTAACTTTATTGGCATAACAATATTATTTCCTTCATTTAAATTTATAGAATGAATTTGTAGAATATACTTTTTCCAAGCTTCCCCTGGTTTAAATAAGATACGTAGAGGGTCTTCAATATCTATCCATTTCACTTCAAAGTTATTAAGATTATTTAAAAGTTCATTTAAGAAAGATTTGAATTTATTTAAGTAATTCTTTTCCAAAATTTCATCAACTACATTTTTGAATTGTTTAGAATGAAGCAAGGTATGGCAATTTGAACATAAACAAACGCAATTTTGTTTTTTAAGCAATTTAGTAATTTCTTTTAAATCATATTTTTTTATTTTGCTCCATCTTAATTTATTCATATCATCTCTGGTAGATATATGATGAAATTCAAGAGCGGGTAAATTATTATAAATATTTACTTTTCCACACCCTACACATTTACCATCAAATAAATGTTCTATTATAAATCTTTTTTTCACCCATTCTGTAACTCGAAATTTATAATTTTTTACATATTTATTTACTCTTTGTTTAACATAATTATAGATAATCTGATGTATCTCTTCAGCAGAATATTCAAATAAATCCTTTTTAAGAATTAACTCTTTAAAATCGTTAAAATTTTTAGCATTTTCTAATGAATGACAATTTCTACATAAAGGTACAACACTTTCTTTTTCAATAATCAACATTGTCTCTATCCAATTTTTAAAACGATTATTCCGCCAACTAATTTGTTTTATCTTCTTATTCGGATGATGAAAATCAATTGCTGGAAGAAACGTGATATCAAAATCACAATTAGAACATTTTCCATTAAATTTTCTATTATAAATATTTGTAATTATTAATAGTTTATTTGTAAAAGCTTGTTTCGTAACTATATATTTATTACATTCTTTACATGTACTTCTTAAGCCATTTTTTTTCGTATAAAATTCATGATAAGGTTTGATTTTATGGCATCTCCCACATTCTTTCCGACTTCCATCATTATATAAAGTTCTTCTATTAGATTTTTCTCTTTCATTAATATCATGAATCATAAGTTAAGTTTTAAGATATTTACTATAAATATTAATAAGAGGAGTATAAAAGAGTAGTAAATTGAAGTTAATAAACCAAAAAAACATGTTATAAATTATTTTTACTTTACCCTGTACGTTTAATAATATGATAACCAAACTGAGTTTTCACTGGTTGTGAAATTTCTCCGATTTT
>CAZBNW010000030.1:0-25017 GCA_964493385.1 uncultured archaeon
AAAGATCCGGAAAGAGGCGAAAATATTATGGTACATATTATTCTTAAGAAAGAATATAAAGGCAAAATTACAGAACAAGAGATAATCGATTGGTCTAGGGAGCAAATGGCGGCTTATAAATATCCAAGAATTGTAAAATTTGTACATTCTCTTCCAAAAAGTGCGGTAGGAAAAGTTTTAAGACGGGTACTCCGAGATAAAGAAGCTAAAAAGGCTGAAAAAAGAAGAAATAACTAAGATTATTTTTTTATTACTTCAATTCTTTATTTTCAATAATTATATGGTTTTAATATTTCAGTTAATAGTTAAATTATGAATGAACGAATTAAGAAGCTACGATCTCAAAGTCGTGAAGCAATTCCTTATCTTTCTATAGAACGTGCATTACTAATTACAGAATTTTACAAGACAGGTGCTGCACATAAATTTTCTGCTCCAATTGCTAGAGCAAAAGCATTTAAGTATTTAATGGAAAATAAAAAGATTTGTATTAATCTCTCTGAATTAATTGTTGGGGAACGTGGTCCAGAACCCAAAGCAACACCAACATACCCAGAAGTATGTTGCCACAGCTTACAAGATTTGGACATTTTAAACACTCGTAATAAAACTTCCTTTAAAGTATCTGAAGATACAAGACAAAAGACAGAAGATATAATTATTCCGTTTTGGAAAGGAAGATCTATTCGCGATAAAATCTTTTCTCAAGTTGATAAAGAATGGATTGACGCATATGAAGCGGGTGTTTTTACAGAATTTATGGAACAAAGGGCACCTGGTCATACAGTTGGAGGGAAAAACATATGGAACAAAGGATTTTTAGATTTTAAGAAAGAAATAAAAAAAGCCATAGAAAAATTAGATTTTTATAATGATCCCGGGGCATTTAATAAGAGAGAGCAGCTAACTGCGATGAATATCGCTGCAGATGCAATAATTTCTTTTGCAGAACGTCATGCCCAAAAAGTTAGGCAATTAGCTATAAATGAAATCGATCCAAATAGAAAAAGAGAGTTAAAAAAAATTTCAGAGATATGTTCTCGTGTTCCTGCACTGGCACCTAGAACATTCTGGGAGGCACTCCAACATTATTGGTTCATTCATTTAGGCGTTATAACTGAGTTTAATACATGGGATTCTTTCAACCCGGGACGCTTAGACCAACACCTATATCCATTTTACAAAAAGGATATAGCTAATGGTATATTGACAAAGGAAGATGCAGTAGAATTACTTCAAGCTTTTTGGGTGAAGTTTAACAACCAACCTGCCCCTCCTAAGGTTGGTGTTACAGCAGAAGAAAGTAATACGTATACTGATTTTTGTAACATAAATATCGGAGGGTTGCAAGAAGACGGATCCGACGGAGTTAATGAAATGTCATACATACTTTTAGATGTAATTGAAGAAATGCGGATATTACAACCAAGTAGTAATGTTCAAATAAGTGAAAAGACTCCAGATAAATTCTTAAAACGAGCTCTTGAAATTGTGAAAACGGGATTCGGTCAACCCTCTGTTTTCAATACAGATGCAATCATCCAAGAATTAACACGTCAAGGTAAATCTAAAATAGACGCTCGCAATGGGGGTGCAAGTGGATGTGTTGAATCTGGTGCTTTTGGAAAAGAAGCATACATCCTTACAGGTTATTTTAATTTGGTAAAAATTCTTGAAATAACTCTTCATGATGGTGTTGATCCTCTAACAGGAAAATTTATCGGGTTAGAGACAGGAGATCCTATGAAGTTTAAGACTTTCGATGATTGTTTTAAAGCATTTACCAAACAAGTCAATCATTTTGTGAATATCAAAATAAAGGGAAATCAAATAATAGAACGCATTTGGGCTCAAAGTCCAGCTCCACTTTTATCTATCTTGATTGAAGATTGTATTAAAAATGGGAAGGATTACAATGATGGTGGAGCAAAATATAACACTTCTTATATACAAATTGTAGGAATGGGTAGTATAACAGATTGCTTAACTTCTTTAAAATATAATATATTTGATAAAAAAGTTATATCTATGGAAGAATTGATAAAAATCTTAGATAATAATTTTAATGGATATGATATTATCCGTCAGAAGCTAATCTATAAAACTCCTAAATATGGGAATGATACTGATTATGCTGATTCAATAACTACTCAAGTTTTTGAAATTGTCTATGATGCTATTAATAATCGCCCTAATACTAAAGGTGGAGTTCATCGTATTAATCTACTTCCTACAACAGTTCATATTTACTTCGGTCAAGTAACAGGTGCCACTCCAGACGGGCGTAAAGCCTATACTCCTTTATCGGAGGGTATTTCTCCAGTTCAAGGAATGGATATTAATGGACCAACTGCGGTTATTAAATCTGCGGCAAAAATAGATCATTTACGAACGGGAGGAACCTTATTGAACCAAAAATTTACACCTAACTTACTATCAAATGAAGAGGGTATTATTAAATTAGCTCATTTAATAAGAGCATATTTTCAAATGGATGGGCATCACATTCAATTTAATGTGGTCTCAGCAGATACTTTACGGGCTGCGCAGAAAAATCCAGAAAAATATGGAAACTTAATTGTGCGAGTTGCGGGATACAGTGACTATTTCATTAATTTAGGCTCCGATTTACAAGATGAAATTATAAGAAGAACAGAACATGCTTCACTTTGATACTACTTTTTTTTAGCTTTTTCTATTTAATAAGATATAAATTCAAGAAGTCTATTATGGAAATGTAAAATTGGAAATTATTACTTCAAAACTATCACTTCTCTTATTTTGTCTAGATTTTAAAACCACAGCTTAAAGATTAGAGAAATTATCTGTTTATCATCCTTATATGACTTGAAATCTCCAATAAATTTTTAACTTTTCTACCTTTTTAAATAAACAATATGAGTAGAGACGGTCAATTAATAAAACTACTTCAAACTGGTGCTCTCCGTGGAATAATATTTGATTTTGATGGAACTCTACTTGATATAAGAGAGATACTCGAAAAAGCAATTGAAGAAATACTGGTCGAGAAAAATGTAAATGTAGATATGGAAACGACAATACAAGAAATAGGCGCGTTATTAGAAACCATTCAAGGATATCCATTACCCAAGGTGTTGCTTGAATCATACGAAATATTCAACCATATAACTGCTCTCAATGGTATAACTTATATTAAAAAATTAAGAATTGCAGTAAAGATTTTTGCTAAATATTTAGAATACGCAAAGGACGCCTCTTTATTTCCTGGAGTGAAATTATTATTAAAAAAATTAAATAAACATCATGATCTTTTTATTGTTTCACATAATAAAACGGAGACTATTATTGAACATTTAGAAAATGAAGGGATCGACAATTTCTTTAAAGGTGTATATGGAAGCGATAAAATACCAGTTCAAAAGCCAGATCCTTTGGCACTTCAACCAGCTTTAGAAAACTATGAAAAACGTCGCAGAGATGAATTTTTAATGATAGGTGATATGCCATCAGATATTATTGCTGGCCGAGAAGCGGGTTTTTGGACTATTGGGGTAGCAAGTGGAGTCAGTAAAAGACAAATACTTGCAGAATATCAACCAGATCTATTAATTGATTCTCTTAATGAATTAATAGGGTTATTAGAGAAAAGATCATTAACAGAATCGAGCTCTCAGAAATCAATAGAGATTTGATTTTAAGAGTGAGGCATTTACTCCTCAGATTAGGAGTTAATTCTCAAAATTTGGCTTTAACAAGAACGATTAAAGTTGATAATGATCATACTTTTTAAAATATTAAGTGAATCGATAATTTTTTATACAAAAGATCCATAGGTAAAGATAATTCACTACGAAAAATTAGAATTTATTAAAAATTACACCCTTTTTTAATAAAAAAGGTTTTTAGATAATTCGAATTATTATTTATACCAAATAATTAGCTAGAAAAAGGTAATTAATATGCAACTCGAAAAACCAGACAAAAAAGGCTACGAAATTGCTGAAGAAATGGAACGTAGGAAATCAACTGAAGAGAAAATGCAAGAAGAACTAAAATACGAGAAACGTCATCAAGATTGGACTTATAAATTAATGAAATTTAATCCAATTGATCCACTAAACGATTTATATCGATATATAATAAAACGTTTGGATTTAAAGCCAATAGAGGGACGCTTACAGTGGTGGGCTGCTTATATTTATATCAAATGGGCAGCCCGAACGTTCTGGAACTTCAAAGCAGAATATCCAAAAGGAAATATGTTTCCAGAATATGGTCCAGGGATTTTGGTAGGCAATCACGAGTCACATATCGACCCGTTCTTTTATGGGGCGGCTTGTCATCGCAGAATACGCTATATGAGTAAATTGGATAATTTTAAGACTCCTATAGTTAGAACACTTTTTAATAACCTCGGGGCATTTAAAGTTGACCGAGAAAATCCTGAACGAGGTTGGGATAAAGCTAAGGAAATAATCACTGGCGGTGAGTGGGTAGGTATATTCCCAGAGGGCACGAGGTCTCAGGAGGGTGAACTAGGAGAATTTAAAACTGGAGCTGTTCGACTTGCAATTGAGATGCAAGTACCAATTGTTCCAATGGCCGTAGTGGGCTCGAGGAACGCACTCCCGAAGGGAAAACTAGTCATGAAACCAACTCAAGTAAAAGTACGTGTTGGTGATCCAATTTATTATCATGATTACGATATTAATACTGTGTCATATAATGATATTAGAAGATTAACTGATGAATTGAGAAACAATGTCTGGGAATTACGGGAAGGACTTTATGGAAAGGAAGAAGAGGAAGAACTTTCCATTGGTTCACCAGAAGAAGTTGAAAAGGAACCTAAATTTAATTTCATGAGTTATTTGAAAGATCAGGCAAAAGGAGTTCTTAGGCTTATTGATGATTCATGGTATGCTCTTTTAAGGAGTTTAGAAGAATTTGGTGTGCGGAAGCAATTTCAAAATACAGTACAGGCTTTTTCGGGAGATTTAGTCTGTGGTTGGTCAGATTTAATGATGCCGTATAGAGTAATAGATTTTGATAAATATATCCCTGAACAAGGTGCTGCTCTTATATGTCCAAGTCATAATTCTGAATGGGATGTACTTATACTGGCAGCAAGTATTATGCATCATGAACCAAGACGTGTAGCGTGGCAGATGGCAAAGCAATCACTATTTAAAATACCATTAGTTAATGCTTGGGTTAGAGACCATCATGCATTTCCATTAAAGCGAGGAGAGCATGATGTCGATTCTTATAATTATGCAAAAGAACTTCTTTCCTCCGGTGAAATTGTAATCACTTATCCAGAAGGAACAACCAATCTTGGAGGCGGTCAACTTTTAGAAGGGCATACTGGCCCTATGCGGTTAGCGATCGAAACGCAGGTGCCTATAATACCCATTGGAATAACGGGAACAGAAGCGACGTATCCTAAACACGCAAAGATGTTAAGTTTTTATAAAGGTCAAATCTTAAAAGCAGGTCCCCCCTTTATGGAGCATCAGCAATATTGGGGTAGACCATCGCCTGATTATGATGAACTTAAGAGACTAACAGCCAATATGATGAATCGAATCAGAGATTTAACATTCTACGACGTTCCCGATGTCTAAGATTTTGAGGAATTTATCAAATGGAAACGAGTGACCAAACTAGAAAAAAAAAAATTAAAGTTGGAATTCCGCGAGCTCTTCATTTTTATAGATATTATCCTTTTTGGAAAAAGCTTCTTGAGGAGTTAGACGTTGATATCGTCTTAAGCCCACCAACTAATAAAAAAATAGTTGAGGTAGGGGTCACACATGGTTTTGGAGAGCTCTGTATCCCGGTAAAGATATATTATGGTCAGTTATTAAAATTAGTACGAGACAATCCAGATTTGGATTACATTTTTGTTCCGAGGTATGTAGCAGAAGTAAAAGAAGCCTACTTCTGTCCTAAGTTCTTATCGTTGCCTGATGTTATTAAGATTTTACCAGAAGTTCCTAAAATATTAAATTTCGAGGTAAATGTAAAGGAATTTCCCATTGCAACCTCAGTAATCGAGCTCGGAAAGGAATTAGGTAAAACTCAAAATCAAGCTTTAAGTGCATATAGAGAGGCTCAAAAATATTTTGATGAATACCATAAATTCTTAAGGGATGGAGCTCCTGTTAACCATGCTCTACGATTAGTAGAAAGAAACCGTCCATTTACCCTGCCTAAAAGAAAACATAAGGGTGATATTAAATTCTTGCTTTTAGGTCATGCTTATAACATTTTCGATACATTTATTAATTTGGATTTTCAGAAAAAGTTAAGAGATCAAGGTGTTGAAGTTATAACTATCGAGAATTTACCCGAATCATTATTTAAGGAACCAGTGATAATAAATCCAAAAGGAGGTTATGGGCTTCGAAATTACTGGAAGCATGAAGAAGAAATTCTAGCAACAATTCGATATTTCTTGAAAGAGGGTCGTAAAGAAATAGATGGAGTGATCTTTCTTATAAGCTTTGCATGTGGTCCGGACTCTTTAATCTCAGAGTTAATCAAGCATGATATGAAAGTTGTAGGGCTTCCTTTCTTGGAAATTATAATGGATGAGCATTCTGGAGAGGCTGGTCTTTTAACTCGCATAGAATCATTTGTTGAGATGGTCTGGAGAAAGAAAAAGAAGTTAGCACTAGATTCAGAGAAGAACAAGATAATTTCATTGGGGCAGCCATAGGTATGATTACTCATATCAAGGCTCTTGCTGATATGGTGCGCAGAAAAAAGAAAATGATGAAGTCACATCTGCAAAAAATGGAAATTCATTAAGAAATTCATCAATCTAATTATTTTTTTATAGTAATTAAATTTCCATTAATGTCAAATTTCCTCAAGCCATAATATACACAATTAAATAGCCTAATTGAAAATTCATCCATTAAGGAATAGTCAAGTTTAAACACATTTACTCCAACTACTTTATCAAGAATGGATACTTTCCTAATTTTAATTTTAACCTTTTTAATTAAATCCTTAACTTTCTTTTCAAGAAACTCAGGTCTATATTTATTTAGCCTATGAAGGATCTCTCCTGTCCAAGTTCTATATTCTCCAATGTACTCACCATCTTTATCGAAAAGTCTTCTTCCAAAATCAAATAATAATTCAAGCAGGTTTATCTTAGGGTGTTCTATTAAAAAAATTATATCGTTTTCACTTAAATTTCGTTCGAAAGAACAGATTAAACCTAAAATCTTTTCATCCAAAATATATAGACTCTTTTTTATATTTCCTATTAAAAACTCAAATTCTTCCTGAGAAAAAAAACGAGAAAACGATTCATAACCAAATAAATAATTGTCGTTGCATACTCACTTTCAATTCTTTTGACAATTTCATCTTTAAATACTTTTCGCGCCTTAGGATCTCCAACTTCCGCAAGTTTTTTTAATAAAGGAAATGCGGTGTTAGAATGAAGCAGATTCGTATTGTAATTAAGCTCTGCCTACACCTGTAAATTAGAACAGTGCCCCCAAAACTCTGCTTCTGGTGGAGTTCTCTGAAATTGAGAAGCACGAAAATAAAAAGGATTGCCAAATCTTACTGAAAACTCATCAACTGATTCCAGTGCATCTAGCCCGATAGCATCCTTAATGGGAATTTCAAGTAGCAAGAATTTACATTGAATAAATTTTTCATTATTGATATAAATATTTGTCTTGCTTCTTTTAAGTTTGAGTGTGATAAATTTATTAATCCTAAATACTTTATTTGACATTCTCTCAAAGATAAAACGTAAAATATCTAACATATTTTATCAAATGATAAAAAGATTTATATTTTATGTGGTATCATTAAGACTATATAGACAATAATCGGTTTGAAGAAACTATGAAAATTCAAAAAATATCTTTATGGAATTTGCTTTTTATTCTAATCTTTTGCTTCTCCTTTATTGATTATAATCATCCAAATAAAATTAATAACAATAATTTGAATCAGAATCATCTAAATTTATCAATAATATCTGATAAAATTAATATTACCGGAAACCAAGGTTGGATCAATTTTAAATCCTTGGGAAACTGCACAGGGCAAGGTACAGCTACCGATCCTTATATTATTAAAGATCTAGAAATTAACGCGGGAGGATCTGGAAGTTGTATTACCATTATTAGTTCAACAGTATATTTTATAATACAGAACTGTACATTAACTAATTCGGAATATGGAAATTATTGTGGGATAGAACTAAATAATGTAACTAATGGAAAATTAGTTAATAATACATGTTCATATAATGATGGTTTTGGTATACGAGTAATTAAAAGCAGCTACAACAACATAACAGGAAATACTGCAAATCACAATACATTTAATGGTTTAAGTATAGCAGGTTTAGCTCAAAGTCAACTCAATTATATAGAGGGAAATAAATTTCAATTTAATGAATATGGAATGATTGTAGCTGGGAATAATAATACTATCCTCAATAACTATATTAGCAATTCTTCATATGATGGTTTGTATATTTTTGGGCATGATAATTTTGTCACTAAGAACAATATTGTAAACTGTACCGGCGTTGGAATAAGAATACAGAATGCCATTAACAATAAAGTTTCAGGGAATATATTATCTGGTAATGTAGATTCAATAATTGTATCTGGAACAAGCACAGGAAATATTGTAGCAGTGAATAAAGTCGATGGAGCGTATACACCTATCAATATTGGCAACTTGGGGGGTGGAGATCTTACATGGTCCGAAGCTTCAGCTTTTTATTGGTGCTCTGGTTCAGGTACCATAGGTGATCCATATGTTATACAAGACATGTGGATAAATGGTAGTAGGTTAGACAATACAATTTTAATTAAGAATTCATTTGTTTATTTCGAGATTCGATATTGCAATATTACATATTCTAAATTAGATTTTTATCTTCCAGAAGATAATTATGCAGGTATTAGGTTGCAAAACGTTAGCAATGGGAAAATATTCAAAAATAATATTTTATATAATCACCGAGGAATTTTTATAACGAACAGCGATAATACTATTATTTCAGGTAATATTATTAGTTATAATAATGCAAATGGAATATATGTTGTTAGAAACAACAAGTATATTTCGATTTCTGAAAATATAATTCAAAACAATACAGGCCAAGGGATATTTCTAGACTATAATACTGACTATTCAACTATTGCAAATAATTATATTTATGATAACCATAAAGGAATCAGATTACATGACCGTTGCGACTTTAACAACATCTACAATAATATAATCGTTCAAAATAGAAATGATGGCATATATTTATGGTCTGAAAGTAATTATAACATCATTACGAATAATTTAATTAAAGAAAATATGGCTATCGGAGTGCATATTAATGATGGTGGTGTAGTTGTTGAATCAAATACAATTTATAACAATACTTTTATAAATAATAGCGGAGCTAATGCGAGATCAGATAGTTTTCAAGATTTAAATAGCTGGAATCTAGGGATTTTGGGAAATCTATGGGATGATTACACTGGATCTGATAACAATGGAGATGGAATTGGAGATGATCCTTATTCTATTTCTGGATTTTCTGGTGATAAAGATTATTATCCAATTTGGCTTTTCCCACAAATTATAATAAATTATCCTCATAATGAAGATATTTTTGGAACTATTGCCCCAAATTTTGATTTAACAATTTACGGGAAGGTATTGAACTCTATGTGGTACAGTTTAAATGATGGATTAACAACTATAAATTTTACAAAAATGACCGGAATAATTGATCAAGTAGAATGGGAAAAAATAGGAAATGGGACAGCAACAATTCAATTTTTTGTTGGTAATATGTTTGGGTTCGATAGCGCAGAAGTCATTGTAAGGAAGGACATTATTGCTCCAAATATTATTATAAATACTCCAACACCGAATCAATTATGCGGAATTAATGCTCCTACCTTTGATGTCATAGTAAATGATCCAAATCTCGAAGTGAAGTGGTATTCACTTAATAATGGCCAAAATATTACATATTCAACTAATTTTCAATTTGATCAAACAGAATGGGAAAAGATAGGAAATGGTACCGTCTTAATCAAGTTCTATGCAAAAGATAAAGCTGGAAATATAAATTCTAGTGAAGTTATTGTAAGAAAAGATACTTATGTGCCATCAATTATGATTAATTCCCCAATCGAAAATGACCTATTTGAGGATAGTGCTCCATTCTTCAATGTTGAAATTATAGATTCAAATTTAGATAAGATGTGGTATACTATTGACGATGGTTTGACAAATGTTCCATTTACTACGAATAATTCCATAGATCAAATTTTATGGGATTTGATAGATGATGGGATTATCATCCTAACTTTCTATGCAAATGATACAGCGGGAAATACAAATTTCAGAACAGTAGATATCATAAAAGACACCACACCTCCAGTTGTTAATATAATATTCCCGAGTATTAATGATGTTTTTGGAACAGAAGCTCCTAGTTTTGTAATTTCAATTAATGAACCAAACTTGAATTTAACCTGGTATACTTTAAATAATGGTAAAAAATACCCCATCACTAACACCACAGGAGCAATACACCAAGAAGCTTGGAGTGCGTGTGGAAATGGGACTGTTACAATTCATTTTTATGCAAATGATACATTAAACCATATCGGTTTTACTGAAGTCATAGTTCGAAAAGAGATTATCCCTCCTGTCTGGAATTTAATCCCTCAAAACCAAATTATTGAATTTGGCGATGATTTGTATTATGAATTGGATGCATATGATCTATCAGGGATAGATTATTGGTGGATTAACGACACATTAATTTATAATATCGATACTAATGGTATCGTTACTAATATTATACCTCTCTCAATAGGCCAAAATTGGTTAGAGATACGAGCTTATGATCCGTATGGTAATTATTGCAACGCATCAATTAGAATTATTGTACAAGACACGACAGTACCAACTTGGATTGTATTACCCACTGATCAAGTTATTGAATTTGGTGATGATTTCTTTTACGAATTAGATGCATATGATTTGTCAGGTATAGATCACTGGTGGATTAATGATACGTTAAATTATCACATTAGTAATGATGGTATTGTTACTAATATTATACCCCTCTCAGCAGGACAAAATTGGTTAGAGATACGAGCTTATGATCCGTATGGAAATTATTGTAATGCCTTAATTAAAATTACGATAGAAGCGAGAATTAGTCCACCAGGAATTCCAGGATATAATGTGTTCTTGATTATTGGAGTGATGTTTATAATTTCCATCATTTATTTAGAAAAACAAAGGAAAAATTAGAATTTTTTTAAATATTAGAGAAAAAATTTTAAACATTAGCGGGAGCAGTTGACAGTCCATTAATTTAAATTCAATCGGAGATCCACATGTGATAATTTTGTTTTATATCACAGTTTTCTTGTTTCTTCATCTTATTTATTTCATTTATGTTAAGATTTTCCTTAATTTTTTCTCCTGAATGTTGAAATGATTCGGAGGAAGAAAAAGAAATTAGCATTAGATTCAAAAAAAGTAACTTCCATGAAAACCTTTTGAGAAAGTAAGAATTTAAAAGATTTTTATGAGTCATGTTTTTAGAAAGTTTTGATTTGAAACTCTGAATAAATAATTTTATTAAATTTGAAACTAGTAAATGCCTTGTTTCTTTTAATGAGCAAAGAAGAACAGAAAACTTTTATTAAAATTTCACGAATTTTTTAATAATCAATTTTAAATGAAATTCATTCACCGATAAAAAATTATTTTCCGTTATAGCATGGGTATTCTTATTGAATTTTAATGAGTTTAATGGAATAATATCAATAATCTTATTTTTTGTTGTATAACATTTAAATTCTATTTGTCTCTTTTGTGATTATTTAAATAAAAGACTATTTAAGTAAACAGATAATAGTTGATAATACAAAAATAATAGTGAAATTACGGATATTCCATGGCAGATAAGGGTATACTGAAAGTTCATAGGCAGAAACCACAAAATTTCGAAGGTTTGGAAATTGGTGCAGTTTCAGTAAAATGGGTTCGTAGAACGGAAGATGGAATAATATTCAGCGAAATTGTACGACATGAAGGTTATCCAGAAAAAAAAATAAAGGAAATTTTCGAACGTCATAAATCAAATCATAATTCAAGAATTATTATTACTGGTAATGCGGCAAAACGTTTTCTAAATCTACCCTATTATTCTGAAGTTGAGTGCCTTGAAAAAGCATTATCATTCTATGACTTAAAACCAGATATTTTACTTTCTCTTGGTGGAGAAACATTTAGTGTTTATCCAATGAAAAACGGAGTCATAAAAAATATCATCTCTACTACTAAGTGTGCTGCTGGTACAGGTGAGTTCATTGTTCAACAACTTCAAAGGATGGGAATGACCATTGAAGAAGGTATAAAGGCTAGTTTACACGGGGAGTTTACTCCGCTCGCAACGCGTTGCTCTGTTCACTGTAAATCGGATGCAACTCATAAGCTTAACAAAGGTGAATGCAGACCAGAAGATATTGCAAAAACTTTAATTCGTGATTTAGCAAGAAAGGTTAGCGAAATGATTGATTCAGCACAATGGCCAACGGATTTAATTGTAATATCAGGAGGAGTTGCTTTAAACAAAATTTTTATTGAAAACCTACGAAATTTTCTTATCGACTCAGAAATCCAAATCCTCCCAGAGAGCCCATACCTTGAAGTTTTTGGAGCTTCTCTACACGCATCAGAGTTTCAAGAAGAAATCCCACCTCGTGAAAAATTGTTCAAGAAGTCAACTGATGAATTCGAAAGTCATGAACCTCTCAAAAATTCTGAATCTCTCTTGGATTATCGCGTTAACAAAAATGCTCAAGGAAAAATAATTGAAGGTGGATCATATATACTCGGGATAGATGCTGGTTCAACTACAACTAAAGCCGTTTTATTTAATGTTTCTGATGATTCAGTAGGGGCAAGTATTTATTTAAGAACTTTGGGTAATCCTATATTAGCAACAAAACAATGTCTTAACGGACTTATAGATCAGTTAGGAGAGAAATCCATTAAAATAATTCAATGTGGTGTTACGGGTTCAGCAAGAGAGATGGTGTCAGTTTATTTAGATAATTGTCGGAGCTTTAATGAGATATTAGCACATGCTAGGTCCACAGTTGAAGAAGTGCCAAATGTAGATACTGTATTTGAAATTGGCGGTCAAGATTCCAAGTTTATTTCATTTTTAAAAGGTGTGCCCATTGATTATGCTATGAATGAAGGATGTTCAGCGGGAACGGGAAGTTTTCTTGAGGAATCTGCTTCAGTTGATATGGGTATCACTGTTGAAGATATTAGTAAAATTGCTTTAGAGAGCTCAAAACCTATAGCATTCGGTGAAAGATGTGCCGCCTTCATTAACACTGATTTAAGAAATGCACTCCAACAAGGCGCCAAACAAGAAGATGTTGTTGCTGGTCTTGTTTACTCAATAGCAGAAAATTATATTTCTCGTATTATTGGTCCTCGTCAGGTAGGAAAAAATCTTCTTTTTCTTGGTGGGGTAGCTTTAAATAGATCTGTTGCTTTAGCCATAGCTGCTCGTTTGCAGCAAAAAGTAATCGTCCCAGCTCATCCTGAACTCATGGGTAGCGTGGGAACTGCTCTCATGGCACGTGATCTTTTACAAGAGGGAGTGATTTCTAAGCGAGACTTTAATCTTAGAAACCTATTAAAGGGTGAAATGGAATTAAGAAAAATTTTCAGATGTAAAGCATGTGAAAACAATTGTGAAATTCAAAATATATCTATAAGGGGAAAAATTTACCCTTTTGGAGGTGTTTGTTCAAAATATAGATTAATTCGCCAAAAGGGTAAGAAGAAAAGAGAGGGTCTAGATTTAGTGGAATTACGGAATATGATGATGCTGGAAGAATTCGGAGCCCAATCTGTTAAAAATCCGCGTGGTACAATTGGCCTTCCAATGGCGTTAACTACTCATGTTCTATTCCCTTTATATATAAAATTTATTAATGAACTTGGTTATAATGTATTGTTATCTAATCCTTCAAAGCTAGGTAATACTAAAACGTTAGCAGCTATATGTTATCCATGTGAACTGGTTCACGGGGCAATACTTGATTTATTGAATCAAGAAGTTGATTTTATTTTCCTGCCTCGAGTTATTGAGTTAGAAATTCCAAACGGTTATATTCATGGATATACTTGCCCTTCTACTACTGTCATTCCAGATGTTATACGCGCTGCATTTGAAACAGAGAGTGATAAAATTTTATCGCCCCATTTGGGTCTCTCAAAAGATCTCATTAATACGACTATAAAAGAACTTGGGAGAGTTGCCCCCATTTTAGGCTTAAAAAGTAATTTAGGCGAAGAAGCTGGAAAGAAAGCCATCGCCCACTACAGGAAGTATATGGAAAAATTTAGAGAATTAGGAAAAGAGAAGTTGAAAGAGTTAATAAAAGAGCCAACAGTTATCATCGCAGGAAGACCTTACATCACTTATCCGTCAAATATTAATTTAGCACTTCCTCGGAAGATTATAAGCAGGGGATATAATGCTATTCCTGTTGATATGTTACCTCAATTAAGTGGTAATGAAATTCATAAAAGAAACGTCTGGAACTTTACTCAGCAAATAAATAATGCAGTGCAGTATGTTAAAAAGTATCCTAATTTATACATCTGCCTTGTTTCCTGCTTTTCATGTGGTCCGGATGGTATTATGTATCACCATTTTCGACAGGAATTGACTGGTAATACGTTCTGTTATCTTGAAATAGACTCGCACACGGCACATGCGGGATTTGAAACAAGAGTAGGTGCGTTTTTAGACATTATTGAAGAACGGCGTTTAAAGATAGATAAAACTCTTGATAAAATTCTAACTTTAACAATTTAAAACAAAAATCATGACTGAAATTAAACATCCTGAAAATTTAGAAATAAAACGGAAAATCAAACAGGCACAATTTTCGGAAAACTTTAAGTATATTTTAGATAGTTATGGTCAGAAAGTAGAACTTGATGATCCAAGAATAGTTTTTGTTAACACATGCGCTCGAAATCCTTATGGAAAGCGTCTTGTTATAGATATGTATGAGAAATACAATCGTAGAATTAGAATTAGTGAAGACACTGATTATAAAATTTTACAGTACGGTAAGAAAATTTGCTCTGGACGTGAATGCGTTGTTACTGTTGCTGTAGTTGGCTCAGTCTTAAAGGATATTCACGAAAATCGAAAGGATAACGAGATCACTATATATCTAGCGCCAATTGATCAACACGGTCCTTGTCAGAATGGGGCATGGCCTGTGCTTTGGAATTCATTCGCTAAAAGACTAAATTTGAAAAACATCATATATAACGCTTGGCCCAAGTATTCTAACAATTACTTAGGATTGAATCAGGATCTAGTAGCCTTCGAAAACATTAATTTCATCATAGGACACTACCTAACCGAAGCTAGAAATGCATTACAATGCGTTGCTGAAGAAAAAACCATAGCTTTGAAGAAATTTGAAGATTTAACTAATATTTTTATTGAAAACGTAAAAGAAGGAAAAAAGACGTTAAAAACAGGCTTAATTCAATGGGCAAAAGAAATTGCCAAAATACCTCTCAGTGCTACTGTTGAAGAAACCACGAAAGTGCTTATTTTTGGTGGAATAAATTTATTGTTTGACCATTATCCTATAGAAAATTTTTTCCTCGATAAAGGTATAATTGTAAAAGTAGTTGATATAGCTGAGTTTTTTAGTATATTACTAGCTGAAAGCACCATAAGATTTGGCTTTAAGAAGGGAATAATCACTCCGAAGGAACAATTTGACGATACTCAATTCGATTTTTCTGATCTGAATGAAGTAGATAGAAGAGAAGCTCGAAGAGCAAGAAGAAATCGAAACACAATCAACTTTCTAAATTCCCAGTGTAAAAGTTATCGAAAAATAATTGGAAAATCTGGTCTACTGTTTGATTCACATGTAGACATAGTAGAACTCTTGGAAGAAGGAAACAAACACGTATCTTCAAACAGTTTTACTGAAACTCCTGGAGTGACAGGTAGGTTCATGCATTCAATTAAGGAGGGGATTTATGACGGCCTTATCAATCTTGGTACGTTTAACTGCCAACCAGCTATGAACTCACAAGCTGTTATACGCCCTCTAGCCAACAAGAGTGAGATTCCTTATGCTGCGATAGATTGTGAAGGTCCGTGGATATCAACAAATCAACGTAGGCTTCTTGAAACCATTGCCATTCAAGCTAAGAGAGTCCGTAAAAAGAAAAACGAACTATTAGCAAAAAGATAGTAATTTTAAAAAAATTTTAGAAATACATTAAAATAGCTTTAACTAACTTTTCTCTTAATTTTTCCTTGTAACCACCCGATTTTGTTTGTTTGGAGATTATTAAATCCAGGAACATACGGTTTTAAATCCAAAATCGGAGTTCTATCTAAGAGATCCACGTTTTTAACCTGTATATTATTTTCTTTTATTTCTAAAACCTCAAAGATTGAAAGACCTATAGGATTGGGTTGGAATGGTGTTCGAATAGCAAATACTCCTTTCACTTCATCATCTAAAAAAGGTTTTGACTGGAGTGGAACAGGTAATTTCACCATATCAAAGAAGTATAAACAATAAATATGAGAGAAACCTGACAAATCTTTTAAACCAGATTCATATTCATGAAAAATCTCAATTTTACCCTTAATATTTGACATTGAAGACTGGATTGGGATACCTTTAAGAGATTTAAAAGGAGTGTGAATAATACCTATTGGCTTAAAACATATTTTTTCTGGAAATTTCCGGTCTTTAAAATCAATTAATTCTCGATTTATGATTTCCATAAGAATCTAGATTAAACAAAAAAAAATAAGATTTCCTAAATTAGAGAAAGGGGTAGAAATATTTAATTAAGAATTCTTTACCGGGAACCTTTCTTTTTAAATAATCTTCTTTTAAATTTGAAATATCATAAGAGATATTTTTGAAAGTTATATTCTTCTTTTGATTTTCAATCTCCAATAAGCAGAAGGCCATTTTAGGTTCTTTGGTAATACTTAGTGAACCAGGATTTATAATTATCTTACCTTGTGTCGCAATATACAATTGTTCATGGGAATGACCAATCAGTACGATATCTACATCCTTCGGATAATCATTTATGAATTCATCCAATGATTTCCCATTATATAATAGGATATTATCTTGAATTGAACGGTTAGGTATATCATAGAAGTGTGAATGAAGCATTAGCAACTTTTTATTATTTACAATAAAAGTCTTGGATGTTGGCATTTCCTCAATTTGTTTTATTAAATCTTTTCCCAGTTGATTTACAGTCCATTCACGGTGGGGTTCAATTCCCTGTTGCCATTCATTTTTTCTTTTTCCAAGTACAATCATTTCATTATTTCCAATGATGTTTATGAACCGTTCATCGCTTAATATAGTCTCTGTAACTTCTTTTGGATGAGGTCCTATATGTAAAAAATCTCCTAAATTGAGAATTTTATCAGCTTCAAAGTTCTTATCAATAAATTGAAGAAAACCGTTCAATGCATAATTATTTGCGTGAATATCTGAGATTATAGCGAGTTTTGTTTCCATTTTTTATCCCCTAAAAATGTTATATTAAGTTAAAAGTAGTTTAATATTTTAATCTAATTTTTTAAGGATATTTATCAGAAAATTCCATATTCTTTCAACGGAATTAACTTGTAGACGCTCATTTGGAGAATGGACGTCTTTAGTAGTGGGACCAATTGCTATTGCTTCCATTTCGGGATTTAGGTTAATTAATAGTGTACTCTCTAAGCCTCCATGAATTGCTATTATCTTAGCTTCTTCATTATATAAATCATAATAAGTATTTTTAGCTAAGTTTAGAAGTTTAAAATCAAAATTTGGTTTCCAAGGAGGATAACTCCCTGTAATTCTTTTGTCTATCTCAAGACCAGACATTTCTAATAAGGATATGACTTTTTCACAAGTTGTTCTGTTATAATATTTACTTAAACTCCTATGTAACATTCTTATTCTAATATGATCCTTTTCTGTTTTTATTATACCTAAATTAGTTGATGTAAAGGGTAATTTTTTAATTCTGGGATGTAAAGATAGTGGCCCGCTAGGGATTAAGCATAATATTTGTAGTAATTTTTCCTGAACTTTTTTAGAAAAAACTTTATTATCGTTATATATTTTTATTTCTTCTATTGAAAGATCCATCTCATGTTCAATTCCTTCAAACTGCTTTTTAATTTCAGCATAATGTTCCATGACAGTCGATTCTATGTCTGAAATAAGATTTTCTTTAATATATACAATTGATTTTGCCTCTCGTGGTATTGCATTAGCTGCTCCACCTCCATTTATAGAGCTAATATAAATCGGATATTTATTACTTAATTTCCAGAGAATCTCACTTAAGATTTTAATAGCATGCCCTCGTCCTTTATTACAATCTCCACCTGAATGACCTCCAATTAATCCACTAATGGTAAGTCTGAATGGTCTCAATACCTCATTAATTTGATCTACTTCTATAGGATTTGTTTTAATATCAGCGATAAAGCCGATACCGCCAACGCAACCGACTGTAATCTTGCCATCCCTCCCAGAATCGAGATTTATTAGGTATTTTCCATTTACTAGGTCTTTGTGAATATTCTTAGCACCACCCATATCATATTCTTCACGAACAGTAAATATTAGATTTAAACCTAAAGAATCAAATTTTAAAGATTCACTGTGGATTTTTTTCATAAGAGTTAAGAGATAACATATTCCTGTACCATTGTCAGCTCCTAAAGTAGTTCCTTCAGCTGTAATCCATTTTTCATTCTCAATTTCAATAATTTTCAATTTCAGGGGATCTTTTAAAAAGTCATGAATAATCGCTTCATTTTTCTCGCAAACCATATCTAAATGACATTGTAAAATACATATTTCCTTCTGAGTTGAGTTTGCTGGGATTATTACAATAAGATTGCCAACATTGTCAACTATCGTAGTAAATCCAAATTTTTCTGCCTCATCCTTGATAAAGTTTCTTACTCTTTCTTCATTGTTAGAACAGCGGGGGATTCGAGAGATTTGCTCAAAATATTCCCAAAATTCAGTAGGTTGTCCTAAATTACTTAAATTTGACATAAATATCGCCTTAATGGATCAATTAATTAATATAAATTGTAAAATAACACTAAATATAATTAAATTTTCAATTATTTAAAAATAGATTTTAAATAGGTTTTGAGTATGCCAAAAGTAGGATATCGAATTGTTGGAACTATAAAAGAAGTAAAAGGAAATTGTAGTAAGGGTCATAAGCCAGGAGACAAAATTGAGCTAGATGGACATGATTCAGGAGGATTATGCGGATTTTTTTATCATGATATCTTCCCTAATATTATTATGCTTCAATTTGGAGGAGGTTGGCCCGCCGAATGGGTTGAAGATCCAGATGTAATGGAACTCGAATGTCCAGATAGAACTAATGTCGTGAAAATCGAATTAAGAAGGATAAAGGAGTAATTTTGAATTGATTTAGTAAAATATGAGGAGATAGATTAACAATGCCATATTTCAACAATAATGGAGTTAAAATATATTATGAAATTGAAGGAGAAGGTCCACCAGTAATAATGGTTCATGGTTTTGCATCAAACCTTAAACAAAATTGGAGACAAACAAATTGGGTAACCATCTTAAAGGAGAGCTATCGATTAATTCTCTTGGATTGTCGTGGCCATGGAAAAAGTGATAAACCCTATGATGGTTCATATTATGGATATCAAAAAATGACAAGTGATATTGTGAACCTTATGGAACACTTATCAATCGAAAAAGCCAATTTCTTTGGTTATTCCATGGGAGCTTATATGACATTTCAATTATTATTACGTAAATCACAACTTCTAATATCTGCAATATTAGGAGGATTTGTATTAAACTTGCCTAGAAATGAAAAAGAAAGAGCTCTTTATAGAGAAAATACAATGTTGAGAATAAAAGCTTTTAAAGCAGACAGTATTGATCAAGTTAAAGATCCTGTTGCTCAGGCATTTCGCCAATTCGCTGAATTAGGTGGAAATGATTTGAGTGCCTTAGCTGCTGTAATGAGTGGAAACCTTCAAGAAATACCTGATTGGGCGGGAGATCCTACCCTAATAAAATCCTCACTGAAAAAAGTTAAAATACCAGTTATGACTGTTGTAGGTTCTGATGAATTTATACCAGGAGATAAAACTTTAATAGCTCAGTTAGTTCCAGGTGCTTGTCATTTTCAAATCCAAGGAAAAGATCATTTAACAGTTGTTCCTGACCCGAAATTTCATATGGTTGTTAAAGCATTTCTGGATTACGTAAATAAAAAATAAATTGAAAAATTTATAAGAAGAATCTTTCTTTTTATTTTATTCCTATTTCGGTTAAGTATAAAGTACTAAAACTATAGCTTTCCTATAAACATTGCTACTACAAATAGGGTGCCTAAAATGGCTAAAGATAAAATGTTTGCAATTCGTGCTATTTTCGGGGTTGAACGGAAAATAAACAATAGATTTAAAGGAATTCCAATAGCTATAGTAGTAATCATACATATTAAATATCCAATTCCAAATAATCCTAAAATATAAATCAAAATTCCAATTATATAAGCAATGAATTCATTAATTAAAAGAAACCATCCCCCCCATCTAACTCCATATTTTTTTGGGATTGTACTCGTATCAGTTTTCTGATCATAAGGGAGATCTCTTGTATCTCCTAATACTCTCGCTCCTGTCATTGCAAAAAACAGAAATAATGCTAGTATAATTACACTTAATTCAAATTTAGAGGCAAAAAGAGCTCCAATTAAAATATAAAATCCTTGAAGTGCTCCTAAACTAAATGCTCGTAAAAGAGCAGTATCAAGTATTCCATGTACAAGGCCACCAATAACTCCTATTAAACATATTAGAGGAATCAGAGCCCAAGCATTTATTATGATACAAATTACACTACTTAGGGTAAAACAAGAAATAATGATTAGAAGACCTCCTTTAGGAGATAAAGTACCTCTAGCAATAGGATTCTTCAAGTTGCCTGATTCACGATCTTTTTGATAATCCCCTAGATAATCGAAAAAAAATCCTCCGGCTGATAAAGTTGCTCCAACTAAGCCTGCTAATAAAAAATTAAGCATGTCTGCTCCAAGTCCATATGAAACTGAACTCGTTATTAAAGTAAACATGATTATTCTGCCTAAACGCCAATCTCCGAATATTGTTTGCATTATTGAAGATGCTGTCATATTATTTCTCATTATTCATATATTGATTAGATAAATCTTGACCTAATTCTAAATAAAGGTTTTTCTATTAATATACTGAAGCTAGAAAAATATTAACTAGAATTACCTTACATTATATGTAAAAGTAATAGTAGCAAGGTGTAAAACTTGAAAAACTTTAAAATTAAAAAATCAAAAATTAAACTTATAAATTGCTTATTTTTAGGATTTTTAGTAGTTCTTGGGATCCCAATAATTGTTGAAACTCATAGTGTTCAATTGAACAATACCTCTTACTCAATTAATATAAGTGCAAGTCATATCAATTATATAATTACTTCAGGGTACCCATATACATGGATAGATGCCTCAAGCGGAACTGAATTGCTACTAGGGGATGACGATTATAATTCAACGATACTTCCATTTAATTTTACATTCTATAATGGTCATTTTAATGAAATTTATATTACAAGTGAGGGATATCTTACTTTTTCATTTAAATCAGTTCAAGCAAGTGGAACAATACCTTCAAGTCATCCGCACCGACAAAATATTATCGCACCATACTGGACTAACTTAGATGGCACTTCTGGTAAAGTTTATGTTAAAAATTTCAGTTCTTATTGGGTAGCTGCTTGGGAAAACTTTAATCATGAGAACACATCATTTGCCGGTTCTTTTGAAGCTATTTTATACAATAATGGTGATATTGTCTTTAATTATGACAAATTAGAGAATGTGAGTACGTATGCATGTGGATTAAATTATGGAGATGGGAACAATTATAGTTCTTATAATGAATTATCTTCTGGTATTAATGATTTTTCAATAAAGTTTAGTTTAACTATTGGTGATGGTGGCAATGGTGGTTTACCCAGTGACATTATAAATACAATTGTAATAGTTGTTGTTACTGTAGGCATTGCATCCGCAGCAGGAGGAATTACTCTATACTTCTATAGAAAGAATCCAGAACAGTTTAAAGCAAAGTTAAGTCGAAGTAAAGCAAGAATCAAAGAGGGTGCATCAAAATTGAAAGAAAAATTTAAAAAGAAATCGGTGAAATCAAAAGAAAAAGTTAGTAAAGATAAAAACAGAATTAAAACCAAGTCCCCAAAAGAAGAATAAAAAAAATAAAGTCTCACTTACCTTGATTAGATAGATAACATTATTATGAAAGAAATAAAAAGTAGAACAATTTATTTAGGATTTGTGATAATTATAATATCTGGATTTCTAATCACTTTGAGCTCATTTGTAGTGAGTTATCAACAAACAATTATGGAAGACCAAAAACAAATCATGGATGAAAATAGGCATTGGGTTAAAAAATCACATTTTGGGAAGTTACAGGAGGTTTAGGAGAGAAAATTATTGAAGGTGAAAAAATTACTATGATGCCCTCGCGAAATATTCAGCAGCACTTCAAGCACAAGCTTTAGCAGTATTCTTCATTATTGTGTTAAGTATAATTGTTGTTGCTATGGCAGGATTTCTAATAATTAGGTTTTCTTAGATTTTATTAATTTAAACTCAGATTTTTGATAAAATAATTCATACTTTTGATATTTTGTTTGTAATGGGTACATTTTTATTATTTGCTTTGTTATTTAAACAAAAGTTTATTTAAATAAACGTCGATTATAAACTTTCATTAAATTAACTATACATATTTAGATTTACCATATGTGAATTAATTTAAAACAAAATTATCAATATTAAGAAATTAGTAGAAGAAATAAACTAATATTTTTGAAATTAAGATTTTAAATAAATGACTGATTTAAAAAGTAGGGGAAAAGTACAAAGTCAAGAGGATTTATTTAAAAAAGTATTAATAGTATGTCCTGAATGTAAAACACAAAAAAAATTAAATATTCCTCAAAAAATAATAGAACAAAGTCAACACATAACAACAATTAGCATACCTACAGGGTTAGTCTGCAAGCATCATTTCCAAGCATTTATTGATAAGAATTGTGCGGTAAGAGGATATCAACTAGGAGATTTTGAATTTTCAAAAATAGAATACATTGAAAGCAGAGAAATAGAAGGAGAAAAAGAAGAATATGATGATATTAGTGAGTTTACTTCTTTACCATTATTTAAAGATATTATTAATCTTTTAAGAGAGAGTGTAGATGATAAAGAAATATTAGGGTGTGCAATATTTACTACTGAAGGAAAAGTTATCTATTCCTCAATTCCACATAACACCTTACTTGATACAATTAAAGAATTCGAAATCAGAAGCGAGAAAAAACTACATAGTATAATAAAAATGCTTCTTGAATTAAAGAACCATCAAAAAGTATGTTCTGAATACCTCGAAATTCACGATAGGGAATTTATATTAGTTTTATTATTTTCTAACATTGTAAATTTTGCAATAGGAAATATGTTTCTGAGAGATCTTGTGAGTAAAATAATAAAGTTAACTTAATTTTATAAAAGAGGAGAAAGATATATATCTCCTTTTATTAGATAGGAAACCAGATTGTTAAACTCATATGCATAATTCTCTGATTTTTGAAGATTTTGTAAGATTGATGTATATTTATCAAAATATTTACTAGCTAATTTTGGGGAATGTGGAACTATTCTAACTATAGTAGGGAGGAAAAATAAAGCCAAAATTTCTACTGAATAATAAAAAAAGTTATCTAAATAAGGTTTGATAGTTGAAATTATCTTATCAATCTCTTGAATAGGATTATTTACTTTAAATACCAAATATATATTACTTAACAGTTCTGAATTTAATTGTACATAATGATACTGTGTAATAATCTGTTTTTCAATAATCTTTTTGTAAATATCTGTCATTTCTGGATTTGAAACTTTTTTCTCTCCAATTTTAAGCAAACAAGATTGATATTCTTCATATCCAGTTAAAATGAAAATTTCTGGAATATCTTCAATTTCCACCTTTTCAAATAAATCTACTAATTCAAGATAATTTAGAAGGTTATTTGAAAAAATTTCTTCCATTGTTTGATCATCCGGATTATTTGAAGCGTAGGATAAGTTTCGTCTTAAAAATAGATCTAAATTGCTATATACTTCATGTTCCTCAAAAATTATACCTAAAATGCCTTCTTTTTGGCTCCTGCGATCAAGATTTCCAGTAAAACATGAAACACTTTTATATAGATCAAATTTGATTTCTATGAGAGAAGATGATTCAAATCCTGCATGAGACATATATAATTTTGATATAAATTCTTGGGGTAAATTTATTGGCTCGGAAAAATATGAGCATTTGATTTCTGGCCCTTTGATTTCATCGTGAATTAAAAAGAATAATCCTTTTGGCATTTTATCATAACCTCTCATTCAACCCATAATTTTCTAAGTTGTTGAGTGACTTGCTTACTTGCATCTTCAATATCCTCTAATAAATTGTTATTTGAAACCTCTGGTGATAGAATAATTACAAGTATTAAATCTTGATTAACATTCGTCATTAATATGCTATTAGAATCGGTTTTTAGTTTAAATTCCTTAAATCTTTCCAATTCCATTTTCTTTGTAACTTTATCGATAGTAACGATCAATAATGAAATCATACCGATAATAATATCTTCTTCAATTACATCTATTGTAGACCCACATGCAAGTCCGGAGGTTTTTTCAATTACTAGTACATCTTTGATTCCTTTTTGATTTTTCAATTGTTTTAAAATTGAATTAATAAATGTACTTTTGGGG
>CAZBNW010000031.1:0-25016 GCA_964493385.1 uncultured archaeon
CTTGTTTAAATAACCGGAGAATAATTGTTCATATTTTTCCGGCTCATTTGATTTTAAGATTTTCGCATAATCTTCAATATGAGTACCCTTAATTCTTTCTTCTAAACCTTCTGGAAAAAATTCCTCGCGATAAGGAATATTTATTCCCGTATCTACTAATCCTTTGCAAGCAGCAAGTATTCGATTTCTATGGTAAAAAATACCTAAATCAAAAATAGCATCTTGAATATTTTTAGTTTTTGCTTTTAATCCTGCTAAATAACCAGTTAAATATGCTGCTGGAATATTTCCAGTATTAGCGTTCCAACCATATTTTGAGGTTAATTCCCTAGAAAAAGCAGAGATTATAACTTTATCCCCCCCTAATTTGGACTGGACAATTTGAACTCTCATATGATCATTTGAAGCTCGAATAACTACTCTTAATCTTCTTGATTTTAGTAATCTCAGTCTTTTTTGATAATCTGTTTTACCATCATAACGTCGTCGAAATGATCTCTTATACCTTGGACCTCTTGCCATTTTTAGCGACCTCTTCTTATAAATTCTTTTTCTTTAATATATCTATTCAATTGAGCAACACTAGTAAACAATCCACCCTTAGCATTCTTGTATAGTTTTCGATAATTAACTGCGGTAATTAATTTTCGATCTCTAAGTTTTTTTAGTTCTCGTCTAATTGGACGAATTCGTCGCATCCAAGCTCTTTTTTTTGGAGTCCTTGCATGTTTTGTACCCTTTCTTTTTCCTATTCCTCTTGCTTTTCCTTTTTTCTTCCGCTGATGCTTAAGATTTTTTCGATATTTTGAGATGCCTTCCTTATATTTTTTCTGTATCGCACCTTGTTTTATTAAATTACGAATATCTTCACGCGTAATTGCAAGGGAAATGTCTTCAATCAAATATGGATCAAAATAAACTCTATTCTCTCCGCATTTGAGAATCTCAGCTGCCATCCTTTTTTGTGGTTTTAAATTCATTCCTTACCTCCTCTTTTTCTTAGTAATTTTATCCTCAATTTCAAGAGAATCTTCTAATTCATCTGCATCAATAAAGTCTTCGCCCTCAATATCAGATATAGGTGCTTCTGCCATCGCTTCCAAGCTTTCAATTTCTTTTTGTGAAATTCCAAGGTTCAATACTTTAAAACCTCTTTTTTGACAGTAATCGATAAGTGCAATGCGTTTTTTAGCCCCCAATTTGCCTGAAATTTTAATACCATGTTTTTTTTTATTTAAATTAGATAAATCTTCTTTGGTATTAATCCTCACTTCTTCATACCCAGATGGATGTAAACCTCTTACTTTTTTAGGACCTCTATATCCAACTGTTGGAGATTTAACACCTGATTTCTTTTTCTTTCGAGTTTTTGAATCGATACCTCTGGCTTTTCTCCAAGAATCTTTTACTCTTTTATATCTCCAAGATTCAACCCGCCTAAATGAGGGTCTTTTTTTATTTATCTTTTTTCGAAGTTCCATTAATCTTTTATCTTGTACCATGATAACTGCCTCACTTTATTTTATTTCCCAGATGATTTCTTCTCCTAGCATTTTTTTGTATAAATAAACACCATCTTGAAAAACTCGTGGGTCTTTTTTACGAATACGACAAGCCCTTTTAACATTAGCTGCTGCTTGTCCTAGAGCTTCCTTATCAGGGCCTATAAAATAAACATCATCTCCAGTAACTTCCACTTTTACATTTTCCGGGTATTTTGCAGTTCTTGGGGCTCTTTCTCCCAGGAAATTAACTATATGAATTTCTCTCTTATCTGATTTCACTTCACAATTACAAGGAAAATGTGAATAACATATTTTTGAGATATATTTATAATTTTTTTGAACACCAATAATTAAATTATTAATGATACTAACAACCGTTTTAATTAACGCTAAAGTTCCACCTTTGGGAAAGTTAGTTGAAAAAATAATTTTACTATCTTCAATTGAGACTTTTATACCTCTAACATGAGAGAAATCTTTTATAATATCTCCATTTGGTCCTTTTACCCTGATATGATGCCCACCTTCTAAAGCTACTTTAACACCTTTAGGAATTTCCAATTCTTCCTTAAAGAACGCAATTTTTACCATTTTATATACACCTCATGATTAATTTAATAGATGTAACATAAAGTATGCCCACTTATTTGCTTTTCTTCAGCCTCTTTCATAGTCATTATTCCTTGGTTAGTTGTTAATATGATTATCCCTAAACCAGGAGCTGGTAATAGTTTTCTTTCTAGCATTTCGAACTGAGAAACCTTATAATTCAACCTCATTAACCCTGCACATTCATTTATCTTACCTAATAGCGCAATCTTAAATTTCCCTTGACGTCCATCGTCATATCGTTCGAATTCTCCAATATAAGCGTGTTTTTGAAATATACGAAACACTTGCTGAAGAATTTTAGAAGCTGGACTGATCATCACTTCATTTTTACGTGCACTTTCAGCATTTTTAAGAGCGCAACATGCATCTGCTAAGGTATTTGCCATAAATTATCACTCTTTTCAATTTCTTTTCATATTTTTCTTATTCAAACCTTTTAAATCCAATATCTTTACCTATTTCATAGAAACATCTTCTACATATATATAATCCATAACGGCGTATCACTCCTCTGTGCGTGTGACATCTTCTACACTCTCTCTGGCCTTTACCGTAATGTTTGCCTTGTGGTATCTTCTTTCACCTTAATTCATTATATAAATTCTAAATCTAATTCTTTTACAATATCAACTCCAAATTGTTGCATTAAAAAATATTGAGTTTCTTCACGGGATACATAATGATGTTTTGGAACTTTTGTGCGGGCTTTCCGTCTAAATTTCACTCTCATCCCTGGTCGTATCACTCTTCCTACACAATCTAAGCCCCATATACCAATTGTATTATCATATTCAATACCCGGGATAGAAATATGTTCTGTTATTCCAAAACCAAAATTTCCATAATTATCAAAACTTTTTCTTAAGATTCTATTGTTGGTTACAATTAATAATCTTTTAAGCAGCTTTTCTGCATTTTGACCCCTAATAGTTATTTTAGTGCCAATCGGACGCCCTTTTCTTAAATTAAATTCTTTCACATTAGTTTTTGATAACGTCTTAATTGCCTTTTGACCTGTAATTGTTTCTAAAACGGTAACTGCTTTCTCCAATTCCTCTCCTCCAACTCCAACACCGATATTTAGCACTAGTTTTTCTAAATACGGTCTTTTCATGGGATTTTTCCATTTTTCTTCAAACTTTTTTGATAGAGCCTCTGGAATTTTTCTTTTAGCTTTAATAGACATTTTTTGTCACTTACTCTCTCTCTTTACATCATTAACTTTCTATTTTTGGTAAATCAATTTCAGAATTATCTTCCCCAATAATAAATGTATAATCATAAAGAGTTGCTGTATGACCCCCATTGTGTTGAATAGAGACTGTACTTGCTTTAGGACCAAATCTTTTCAAAATATTAATAATTTTTCCAATATGTCCGATGTTTTTACCAGACAAAATGAGCGCTAAATTATTTTCTTTAAATTTTAAAATCTTGTTGATTTCTTGTTCAGGAATAGAAATTTTCAAAACATCCATTCGTTTGTATATATCTTCTTTCGGATTTCTAGGATCTTGAACTTTAATTAAAATATTTCTTCCATCATGAAGATTTAATTGTATATAACCTCCCTTTGTACTTGTTTTATTGTTTATCCTGCATAATTTGAAAGCACTCTCTTCTTCAGAAATTTCATGTAGAATTAAGCCATAATGAGAATCTGGAAGTATTCTATAGTGTTTACTCATTTTTTCAATAGAAAGAACATCCATTAATCCTACTGGAAATGATTTATTTCTGATGATTTTTCCATCAACCTTAAAATAACCCAAACCGATTAATTTTTTCGCTTCTCTATGAGTATCAACAATATTGAGTAGATCTCTAACAATGTGAATGAGTGGTAAACAAAATCTACTAGGATGAGGTCCGGGGGATGGGTTTACAAAAAATTTACCATGTTTTCTTTTAATTTGTAAGTATGCGGGTGTATTGAGCCTTTTTAACACTTTTTGACTACCATGCCGAGTCATAATTTACTTTTCCTCCTCTTTTCCTTTTTTTGGAGCTTTTAATTCTTCTTTATAAAACCCATACAAAGCTTTTCTTTCGATCATATTCGCGCGCCATGGATCCATTTTCTTTTCCTTCGTAAACTTAGTAATGATTAAATTCGATATATGAATTGGAGGATGAAACTGGGTTCCGTCAGTCTTTTCGAATTGGGCTTCTTTAATTTTTGCTCGCTGATTTTTTGTAATTTCAATAATTTCACCTTCAAAATCTTTGAATTCACCCCTACATACTCTTACTTGATCACCAACTCTAAGAGGGAGCCTTTTAATCCCATATTCATCCCGAAGAAAATCAGCTACCCTAGTACTAAGCAATTTTGACCGTTGATGATTCTTGTAATTATAGAGAGCCTTTCTTTGCTTTCTGGGTTGTATTGATTTAACTTTCATTTTTTATCTTTTTATTATATTATTAATGATGAAATTGATGCTAATCTTGGAAACATTTCTGCTGCTTCTCGTGCGATTGGTCCTCTAATTTCTGTTGCCTTTGGATCACCTTCTTTTGTAACAAGGACACCAGCATTATCTTCAAAACAAAGTCTTGTTCCGTCTAATCGTCTGTAAATCATTTTTTGTCTAACAATTACAGCTTTAACTATATTTCCTCTTAATTCTGGTTTCCCCTTTTTAATTGTGACAGTACATACACTTCCAACAGATGCCTTCGGTAATCTTCTTAATCGTGTCTTAAATCCATCTACATTAATTATCTGAGCTATTTTAGCCCCCGAATTATCTGTAATGGTAATTCTGGATCCATTACATAAACCATAGCTTGTACGTGGTTTAGTATATGACTTTCTTCCAAGTTTTCTTCTTGTCCCCATTTACACAGCCCCACTTGAAATTTTATCTAATACTAAAAATGCTTTTGTTTTAGAAATCTTTCGAGATTCTCCAACTCTTATTAAATCTCCTATCCCAACCTCATGGCTTAAACACTCTGGTAAATGACAGGCTAGTCGCGTATTACGACGCTCGTATCTTTGATACTTTTTTACAAATTGAACATAATCCCTTCTAATAATAACAGTGTTTTGTGATTTTTTACTCACCACAATTCCTTGCGTAATTTTCCCCCTAACTCTTGTTTTTCCATGATATGGGCAGAATTGGTCATTACATTCTTCAGCTTTGACCTTAGGAGGAACTACACCAGGGATACCAATATTTCTACTCATTTTTTTAACCATCTCTTCTTCTTTAAACTTCTTAATCTATTCACAGGAAGCCCAACAATCTTGTCCCCTTGAACTTCTAGATAGTAATCCTCTTCATCATTCATGTAATTTGGTATTTTAAACCTAAATGTATAATCTTTTTTAATATATTTCTTGACATTATTATCCTTTTCAGTTATTATCATATTTCTTGTTTCATCAATCACAACGCCTAAATTCAAGAATTTTTTATCCTTAGACATCGATTTGGGTTTAGCGTAGGCTTTAATGCCAATGAGGTCATGGTATATTAAATATCTTGGATTTATCATCGTTTTTCTTCATTCATCACAGTTAATATTCTTGCTATTTGTTTTCTTAATAATTTTGCTTTGGCGGGATTGTCAGAAAGCCCTCCACCAGTTTGCATTGAGTAAAGTATCATTAATTCCTCTCTTAAATTAATTAACGCTCTATCCCTTTCTCTATCATCCATTTCTCTAACTTTTTTAGCTGTTAAAATGTCCATATTCTATCACAATTTTGTTCTTATTACTTTTATTCTTTGTCTGATTCCTCTTTTTCATCTTCCGTATCAGGAGTTAATGAAATCTCAGAAATTTTTTCCTCATCTACTTCATCAAGTATTTTCTTATCCTCCTCGCTTAAAACTCCTTCTCCCTCCTCAATAACATAATCTGCTCGTGTTTTTGCTAATTTCGCCTCCTTTTCTGCCTGAGCTTTAGCTAAAAGATCATCCTTGATTTTAATGTCATCTCCCATTTTCGTATTAGCCCGCATTATTTTCACAATTATTCCTAGTACTCCTGATTTCTGTATACATTGAGCAACACCCTTATCTACACCTTCTTGCGCAGGTTGACCACTCTTAGACATAGTACCTGCACGGAAGATTTGTGTTCTTGCTCTTTGAGAAGTGACTTTCCCTGAGATAATGATCTCTACACCTCGTGCACCAGCATCCATTACCTTTCTCAGAATATAATAACCCGCTCTTCTATAATGTCTCCCTCGATCAAGACTATATGCTAATCTTTCAGCCATTATTTGCGCATCCAAGTCTGGCTGTGCAACTTCTTCTACTTCAATCTGAGGCATTTCAAGTCTAAAACGATCTTGAAGAACATCTGTAATTTCTTGAATTCTCTTTCCACCTTTACCAATTACCAAACCTGGGCGTGAGGTTTTTAACGTAATCCTTACCCCTAATGGAGTACGTTGTAGCTCAACACCTGCAAATCCAGCACGAACTAACTCTGAGCGTAAATATTCATTTATTTGCATTAACTTAATACCTTGTTCAATAAAATTTTTCACTAGAGGACTCATTTTATCTCAACTATTTTTAATTCACTATCTTAACTTTATCATAATTTACCTAACTTGGGAACTCGTAAATGACAATTTCTACATGTGAAAGGTGTTTATATTTTGCCGAACTACGTCCACGAGCACGTGGAATATATCTCTTTATTATTCTTCCCCTATGTGTCGCTGCATGAATAATCCTGCATAGATCAATATCTAAACCCTTATATTCTGCATTTGATTCTACTGATGTAAGAATTTCATATATTCTAGCCGCTGCTTTTTGAGGATACCGTCCAGCATACCATTTAAATTGTTTTAAATCATTTCTGTGAGCGCCTTTTTTCTTATGTCTTCTGAAAGGTACTGATTGCTCTAATCGGATTACTTTTTCCAAAAATGTTTTTGCTTGATCTACCTTCATTCCTTTAATTACTGCACAAATCTCTCTCCCATGTTTTGGTTTAATTCTGACATCACGACCCGATGCTTTTGCTAATCTATCAGCATCATATTTCTGTTCAATAAAAGAATAATCCCAAGTAGGCACTTATTATCAACTCGTTTTATGAATATTTATTTCAATGGAACATATTTTGAACTTCTTGTGGCTCCAATCCCTGGCGATCCATGCTGGACTCGTTTTCTGGTCAAAGAAAACTCCCCAAGATATTTTCCAATCATCTCAGGTTTTATATTAACCACTTCAAAGATTCTCCCGTTGTATACTCCAATTTTGAGTCCAACCATCTCTGGAAAAATGATCATGTCGCGTACATGTGTACGAGTTAATAGATCTTTCCCTCGTTTTTTAGCGCGATAAGCCCTTCTTAATCTTTCGAGCAATTTTTTTTGTCTAGGAGGTAATCCTCTTTTCAAAGAACGTCTAGCTCTGGCCGGTAATAACTGAATGAATTGATCCATATTCATTTTCTTCAATTCCTCTAAGGCATACCCTCTATATTTGAATCTTAGTCGATCTAACTCTGCTTCTGTATCCAGTTCTTCTTTTTCCTCCAATTCTTCTTCTAATTCTTCCTCAATTTCAGTTTCTATCTCTTTCTCTGAATCTAAATCTTTTTCTAAATCATTCTCAGATTCTTCTTCTATTTCTTCTGATTTTTTTTCATCAGATTGTTCATCTGGAGCCATTTTTTAACCAATCTGCTTATTCCATTTATTAAATTCTGTAAATTTTTTCTTATCTAATTTATTACGGTAAAGTTTTTAGTGTTGTATTAAATTTTAACTTTTAGGTTAAGCTAGCAAAAATCATAAAACTTATAAGTGTTAAATGTAATTTTAAAGAAAATCTCACTTATCTTAATGTCTCAAATTATAACCAGCTTTTTATCCGCTTTTTTCATGATTAAAAAAGAGTTATTTGTAGTGATTTGGATTATAAACGCGTTCTATATCATTCTCGTCAAATTTTCCATTCCATCTTTCTTTAATTAGCACAAATTTATCTTCTTCCTTATTGGGGTTAATAATAGAATGGTAAGTATTTATAGGGTTTTGAAATGTTGTTTCAGATTCAACAAAATAATGCACTTTATTCCCATTAATTATAATAGGTTTACCCTCCAATATTTCCCAGAACTCATTTCTATATCTATGAATTTGAATTGAAAGACCAAACTCCGGTCGAATAAAAATTAAATTATAATCTGGATAAGTAAATTTAAAGCTATACCACTTCGGAAGTGTATCAGTATATCCTTCGGGGATATCATATGTTTTTTTAAATAATTCTGGTTTAAGATTAATCTTCTTTGAAGATTCGTATTTATAAGGATCATAAATTATTTTATAACTTGAAATATTTTGACTGTAATGAATATCTAGTAGATCTTTTCCATTATTTATTATCATGTAATAAGAATTAGGTTTGATTATTAAATCTGAATTTGAAATTTCTTCAGTAAGAAAAGATATTCCATTGATTAGAAAAATGTCTTTATAATTATTTTTATTTATATCGATTCTTAATTCATGGGAATTTGTTTTTCTCATTAATGTACTTCTATGAGCAGGAAGATTTTCTTTTTCCAAATTGATTACTCCTTTTAATCCATATATACATTTAAATCTTTTAATCTATTTTTAATTTCGTTTAAAAATGGCATTGATTCTTGAGCCCCTTTTCTAGTAACAGCAATAGAAGCAGCTATAATCGCATATTTGACAGCATCTAAGATCGATTCTCCTCTACTCAACATACTTGCTAAGACTCCTATAAAACAGTCCCCTGCACCCACAGTATCTACGGTTTTAACTTTAGGAGCAGGTACTTCGAAATAATTATTCTCTCTTCCATCAAAAATTATGCACCCTTTACTTCCTAATGTAGTTATGATATATTTTATCCCTAAACTAGCAATATCTTTTGAAGTATGAATAATCTTTTGTTTTCCTTCTTCAGTTGAATCTTTAAAACCTAATAACGAATGCAAACGAAAAAGTTCACCCTCATTTGGAACTATGATATCTACTTTATTTAAAATTTCTTGCGGAATGGGTTTCAAAGGGGCTGGGTTTAAAATCTTAATAACATTTCCTTTGGAAGCAATTGTAAATACGTCTTGAATTGTTTCCATTGGTATTTCCATCTGAACTACCATTGAATTTGCATTTTTGATAATTTTTGTTTTAGAACGTATTTCATTGGGGCTAAGTTTAAAATTAGCTCCTGGCGCTACACTTATCATATTTTCCCCATTTTCATCAATTAATATAAAAGCCACTCCACTTGGTTCTTGAGGATCTCTAATAACATAATTCATATTAATACCTTCATCTCTTAATCGAGAAATCATCTGATCACCAAATAAATCAAGTCCAATCTTCCCAATGAAAATAGTCCTGGCTCCCGATCTCACAGATGCAACTGCTTGATTTGCCCCTTTCCCTCCTAAAAATTGTTTAAATGTACCTCCTGTTATTGTTTCTCCTGGATTTGGAAATCTTTTAGAATAAATGTTTAAGTCCATATTACTAGATCCGATTATAAGTACATAATCTGTTTCTTCAGACATAAATTCAGCACTTAATTTTAACGACTGTTATAATTTTTATTATTCCTATATAGTCTATTTGTGAAACATCTTAATATTTTATTTACTATCCAATAGTTTCGATCGAATGGTTTTAATTGAATAATTTTTTAAAAAATAATATTAAGCAAAATTTACATGCTTAACATTATTCAGAATTAATCTTGTTAAAATAATAAAAATAAAAAAGAGAAATTTTAAAAGGTTATAACCATGGCTAAGGATAAAATTATTGGCGCAATTGTAATGATCATTGGTATTTTCATCGCCATCATTTATACATTAGGGTCTATTGTAGATCTCTATATGGTAAAAATTTTGAACATTGGGGGTGGACTTGATCTTACTTCTGGCTGGTTATTTGGATTGGATATATTAAGTTGGGAACTCATGGTAGTTTTACCTATGTGGCTTTTAATAATTTTAATTTCAATTATCGCTATTTGGATTGGATACAGTATGTTAACCACACCAGCACCAGTTCCACTTGAAGAATTGGAAGAGGAGCTAGCTGCTGAAGAAGAAGCGGAAGAATCTGATTAAATAACTCTCATATTTAAATTTTTATTTTTTTCATTTTTCGGTCTTCTTTTTTTTAAAATCAAATGGTTAATTTAATAACTTCACTTCAATTTTTTAATTATTTGCACAAATTTTAATATAAAATACTTATTAATACTAAAATTCATCCAATTTATAAGCAAAAATTCTCCCATCATCATGACAACTAAATAGTAATCTCTTTTCTATAAGGAATTGAATCTTATTCACACATGAATAATTATTTTTATTGAATAGTATTTTTCCTATTTGTTCTTCAATAATAATGAGCTCCCCTTTAGTAGTACCAGCAAGAATAAGAACTCTGTCATGAATTTCTATAAAATTTAGAAATTCAATATTATATCCTTTTAATTCCCATTTTACATCGAGATATTCATTTATACAGATCAGTTTTGATGTATATTTAATATTTTCAATTGGTATTGAGGCGTCAAAATAAGCAAACGAATAAGAACTTACAATAGCATTATTGAAAATTTGAAATGGGTATGATGTACATTTCCATACATAATCATTGAATTCCTTGGTTTTAAGTTCTTTTTGGGTCTTTTTGTTTATAAAATGTAATTTCTTATTATCGCCCCCACATAATATCACTAATCCTTCAATTGAATTTATATAAGAAATACATCGCATTTTATTAGAAAATCTTTTAAACAATAACAGTTTTCCATTAGTTCCATCAAAATTTCTGATAGTACCATCATTTCCACATGCTAATATTTCTTTTTTATTTAAGTTTTTATCATCTATGAAAACAGTCGCATCTCCAATTCCATCTTCAAAAATTTGCCCCCATACTAAATTACCATCTAATGGATTTAAGATTCTCATAGTTTTATCGAGAGAAAACACTATTAATTCATCTAAATTATCATTATTTATATCATCAATGAAGATCCCACTAATAGAAGCGCCAAATTTGTGGTTCCAGAAAAAATTCAAACCGTATGTTACGTTAGATTTACATACTCTTAAAATACCGTCCATTCCGCCTAAAATTAATTCATTTTCACCATCTTTATCAATATCATATATTCTTGAATGCCAAATTGGAGAATCTTTCGAAATCAGTTCTTTGTGTAATAATTCACCTTTTAAAGAAATGATTAGCACCATTCCGGCTTTGGTATAAGCTATGATCTCTATTTGCCCATTATTATTAATATCACCTAATTCAATTCCTAGAATAGGTTCATTAAATTTGAAACTCCAGAGTTCTTTAACTTTCAAGGTGATTTGATAATTTGATATTAAAAGATTTGCTTTAGTTTTAAAGAATTATAAATGGTTGATAACTTTTCTCAATAAAAACGATATTTATATTTTTTATTTTATTATCAAATATAGGATTATTATAAAATAATCAAAATTTAGATAAAATGAATAATAATTGAAAGGAGAAAAAAATGTCCTTTGACATTAAGCTTGATATGGATGATTGTACTGGTTGCGGCACTTGTTATGAAGTGTGCCCTAGTGAATGTTTTGGAGAGCCGGAAAGCGATAAAGTAAATGTACTCGAAGAAAATCGTGAAGATTGTACAGGATGTCGAGCATGTGAAACTCAATGTCCTGAAGAAGCAATAGAAATTATCGAGAATTAGATTAACTCTTAATTTTTTTCTTTTTTTTGCTCTAAGAATAATTACTGTTTTAATATAATCAAATAAATTTTTCCTTTATTTTTAGAAGTTCAATTTAACAGAGGTCTTTTTTAATATAAAAATGAAATTTAAATCATTTACTAAATTTATTATGAATAGACTACATTAAGATGTAATAAGGTTAAGTAATATGTCTTTTGAGATTAAAATTGATATGGATGCTTGTACTGGTTGTGGCACTTGTTACGAAGTTTGTCCAAGTGAATGCTTTGGAGAACCAGAGGGTGACAAGGTTAATGTTATTGAAGAAAACAGAGAAGATTGTGTAGGCTGTAGGGCATGTGAAACTCAATGTCCTGAGGAAGCAATAGAAATTATCGAGAATTAGACTTCAAGAAATAAGTAATTTCATACTCCTTTTTTTTATTTTTTTAATTAAAAAATATTTTTTATAATAATAATATAAGGGCTCTTTAAGGTATTTCAATAAGTTAAAAATCTGCGCAAAGAAAAACTATTATTTCTTTGATTAAAGTCTTAATATCTCTTAATCTTACAAATTCATTTACTGCATGTGTATTGGAAATTGCAGATTCTACTCCTGTAATAATTACATCATTTGCATTTAAAATCTGAGCAATATATCCCATATCTGTTGATTCAGCGCTTCCAATTGTTTGGATATTATCTTCTTTTATATTTTCTACTAATGAAATTGTTTTTTTCCATCGTTTTATGGCTGGAGCATCAGGATTTACTTTTAAAGGGGGGTTATCATATTTAAATGTTGTATTAACTTGCAAAGCTTTGCTTTGAGCTTTTCCTTTTTCAATAGCTTCTAATAATTCTTGTTTAACTTCTTCATAGTTCTCATCAGAAATAATTCGACGATTTATGATTAATTGGCAATATCCAGGAATAATATTTTCCTTTTCCCCGGATTTTATAATAACAAGACTGAACATTGGTCTCAAGTTTTTGCGAGTTTTATCTCTTGGATCTCCCGGGATATCTTTGCTCCTTCGCTTTTCGATAAACTTTTTTAATTTCATAAGTTCATTTAAGATGGGAATCATTTCTTCTAAAGCATTGATACCTAGAAAATTTCTTCCAGAATGACAACTTTTTCCTATGGTTTCAATAACAATATTTAAATCACCTGCAGTACCTATAGGAATTAAGGGAATTATTACACCATCCATGCAAAACATAGTCCCATTGATATATCCTTTTTCTGCTAGGTAACGGACTCCTGGATAAACACCAACTTCTTCATCAGTGCAATTTAAAACTCGAATATTATATTTCGGTTGTAGGTTTAATTTATTTATTAATTGCAATGTTAATATTAAGCACACCATACTACCTTTCATATCAGCTGTTCCTCGTCCATAAATTCTTCCACCCTTTGCTAGTGTAGCTTCAAAAGGAGGATGACGCCATTTTTTTTCTCCTTTATTAATCGCGGGAACAACATCCATATGTCCATAAAAAGTGATAAAATCTTCTTGATTATAGTCTTTAGTGGCAACAAGATTTATTCGGGGACCCTCTAGAGGATAAGGTATCTTTTTAACAATGTCTTCTGGAATTATGATTTCCTCTAGTGAAAATCCTAATTCTCTAAAATATGGTGAAATTGCATCGACATATTCTCGATAAGACTTACCAGGAGGGACAGAAGTATCAATTCTAATCAATGCTCTCATTAATTTCATGATGTTTTTTAAATCTAAATTATCAACTACTTCAAGAATTTTATTTAAGTTAAACATTTTTTCCAAAAAGATATTGATTTTAATATCTAATACAAGGTTATATAAATTAAGTATTTTTAAGAAATAGGACTTAGCAGATTACAAAGAAAGTATAATGGATTCATAAATGAAATTTACCATAATAATATTCTACCGCATTTTTTACATGTTCCTTCATTTATTTGAGTATTAATGCAATTCTCGTGATAAGGAGCCTTGCATGCTTCACAAACATATATTTTTCCCATATATTCAGAAAAATCATATTCACAATATACACATTTACTTGCAAATGAAAAGTTACTGCTATTGACATCAGCTTCAATTATTTGGGAAGTTTCTGTTAATCCCCCTCCTATATTACCAGGTGTTAAGTAATTACTTTGTTGGGGTGGTGAAACCCATTGTTCTTCTAAGGGAGGTTGATATTGTTGCTGTTGAGGTTGAGGAGTTTGCCAATCGGAAACATATCCAGGAGTTGGTTTTTTTGAAATACCCATTTTTAGGGATACTTTTTCATCTAAAATATTTGTTAAAATTAGAGCGGAGGCATATTTACCTTTAGCTCCACCTTTTTGTAAATGAGTATGGCTTATCATGTGGATTACTCGCCCACCCATTTTTCCATAGTTAAACTCTACAAGTACGGGGGATTCTCCCCACTTATTTTGAATTTCCCATGAGCCAATTAACACTCTAACGGCTTGATGGTTTATAATTTGTATAGGAAAAGATCGGGTTTCTAACCACCAACGAAATTCACTTTTCTTTGTTTTTTTAGCAGTCTGTTTTTGCCACTTACTTTGTTGAATTTCACTTAATACTCCCTCTAAAAATGGGTGATTTGGTTCAATAATTTGACATGCAACAACAGCATCGGCAGTTTTTGCGTGATTCCAACGTATATAGCCAGGAAAAATATTTTCAATGATACTTCGTATCGCCCAATCAGTTGTAATTAACCATCCTCCATTCATTACAAAATCTCTAACTTTTGGATGAGAAGCATTTGGGATATCACTACCAGGACATCCTATAAGTATAACATCGTACTGAGACAAATCTTCTTTCATAATTTCTTTTTCTCTGATTACTTTCTTTAACGATGCATACATGTGTTCAATCACCTTTTTAGGTTTTTCATATTTTCCACTAACGGCAAGAATTTTTCCGTGTTTTTCAACAGCTTGCACAACATCTTTTTTATTCAGTGCTTCCATTTTACGTTTCTTTACTTCTGAATAAAGATCTTTCCAACTCATTTAACCAGCCTTTAAATAAAGTTATAAGGAATTTAGTGTTATCTTATAATTATTATAAATGAATTAATATATATATTTTGATTAGGAGGGATAATTTTGCTAAATTTAAAAGATTTAGGACAACCTTCTGAATTTTGGGAATATTTCGAAAAAATTTCTAAAATCCCTCGATGTTCTGGGCATGAAGAGAAAATAAGAATCTTTATAAAGGAAGAAGCAGAGAGCTTAGGTTTTAAAACTAAGACTGATACTGTAGGAAATCTAGTAATAAGAATTCCAGCAAAATCAAAACAAACATTAAAAGGAGTTTTACAATGCCATATGGATATGGTGTGTGAAAAGAATGAATCCACAACTCATGATTTTTCAAAAGATCCATTGAAATTAAAAATTGAAGAAATTGAGAATGAGAAATGGCTTACAGCTGAAGGGACTACTTTAGGAGCAGATAATGGTGTAGGGATATGTTATTTATTAACTCTAATGAAAAAGATTCATAATGAGGAATTAGATATTGATTCGTTGGGGCTAGATTTATTATTTACTGTTGATGAAGAACGAGGTTTGAGAGGTGCATTCAAAATTGATGAGGAATTTACAGAGGGTAATTTCTTAATTAATCTCGATTCTGAAGAAGATAATGCTGTAACTATTGGTTGCGCTGGTGGGATTGTATCAATATATGAAATCAAAACAGAGAAAGTAGATTTAAATCAAATTAATGAAACATTTATACCATTGAAAGTTTTTATTTCAGGCTTATTAGGAGGACATTCAGGAGTTGATATTCATCTAGGTCGAGGAAATGCGCTAAAAATTATTAGTCAAATTCTTTGGAGATTAAACGATAAATTTTCGATTCAAATTTGTTCTATCGATGGAGGTAATAGAACAAATGCAATACCGAGAGAAGTGAGTACTGTTTTTTATATTGAAAAGAATAAATACTTAGAAATATCAAATTTTATTAAGACCCTTTTTAATGAGATTAAAGTAATGTTTGAAGGTATTGAACCAAACTTAGATATATCAATTAATAAGTTGGAAGATTTCTCTGACAGCAAGATCCTTACAAAGGAAGCTCAAGATGTTTTATTAAACGTTATATATTTAATGCCCAGTGGTCCTCTCTCTATGCATCCACGAATCAACGGTTTAGTATTTAATTCGACAAATTTTGCAGTAATTAAGACTAGAAAAGAACATATTGAAATTAAGTTGCATCAAAGAAGTCTAAGTGAATATTTTAAAGTTGTAATTTGGGAGAAAGCGAAAGCTTTGTTTAATTTAAGTAATTTAGAAATAAATTTCAAAGTAGATAGTGATTACCCCGGGTGGATACCAAATTTTGAATCGACACTTCTAACAAAATGTAAAGAAGCTTATAAAGATCTGTTTAATGAAGAAATGGAAATTAAAGCTATTCATGCTGGTTTAGAGTGTGGAATTCTAAAAAAAAAGTTTCCTCAAATGGAAATGATTTCAGTTGGTCCTACAAATGAAGGTGCACATTCACCAGATGAGCGCTTACTTATCAAATCTGTTGAAAAAGTTTGGAAGTTATTAGTTTATTTACTTGAAAAATTAAGTTAAGATATAAGAGTTTATAAAAAACTATTTGAAAAAATTAATAAATTTAATTTAATAATTATTCTATAGTTTATGCAAAAAGACACGACTAAGAAAGAGGAAATTATTGGTTCTGAAACATTTATGGAAAAAATTAGAAGCAGAACACCTTGGATATTTGGAAAATCATTAAGAAAGCCAAAAATAAGTTTTCCTAAATTTAGACTTCCAAAAATCTCTCTTCCTATGCCATCAAGATCATTAAGTATGGTAATTATCTTAATAGCATTGTTTGTTCTTCAGACAGGTGCAGTTTATTTAATAGTTCGAGAACCTCCAGCACTAGGGGCAACTCAAGCGGGGGATCCTGTTTTTATCTTCGAAAATCCTCATGAAAGTTTTATTATTGAGGGTATAGTAGCATCTATTTTGATTTTTTTTTGCTCTATGGGATTTATAATGCTATATCAAGCATCTAAATATGTATATAACAAAAAGATGGCAGTATGGATTTTAGTAATTGGAGTGATGATGATAATTATAACCTTTATAATGCTTCAATATATATTATCCGTAAAAATGGGTGTTATCCCTCAGTAATTAGAAAAAAATCTGTTTTAATCGACTTTACATATTTTTAATTCATCATAATCCACGAGTACCTTATATAAACCTTTCAATTTTTTATCAAGTTCAGGATCTCTAGTATCTATTCTTAGTATCTGATTGGGAATATTGTTCAATTTATATTTGGTAGAAACAATAATTAAATTTTTTGTGCTTACGGTTCTCAATACTTTTGATGAGAATTGTAAATTTCCTCTTCCAAAAAGAAATCCTTGGTGACCAGTTAAGGATGTAATAATTTTAGCTTTTTTTTTATCAATAAAGTCAAGGATCTGTCGCTCATTTAAATCTTGAGCGAAGATTTTCTTATTTAACAATATATCTATCCCTAAGAGCGTTTTTTTTTGATTTAAATGATCTGTAATTGCTTTTATGGTAGTTCCTGGACCTAACAGATAATAAACCTCTTTTTCAAGAATTTCAATAATTCTTTTTCCTATTCTTTCCTGATTACTTAAATCTGAAGCAGGAGTACCAATCTTTGAGGTTTGAGAAAAATCTGGAGCGTAAGGGGTCAATAAATATCCATATAATTTTGAAATTAAATTTCCTTCTCTGTATTCATTTTCATCAATGTCTAAAACCTCTGATTTTTTCAACGGAATTTCACCATATAAAAATTGAATAATAATTGAACTTGCTTTTCTTGGATTTAAAGAGAAAACACTAGAAAAGACTTTAACTCCAGCAGGAATACCGAGGCATGGCTTATCATTGCCAACAATTTTAATTATATCTCGAGCAGTACCATCCCCTCCAACGAATAATATTAGATTTAAATTTTTATCATTCTTCATAATTTCTGAAGCAATTTCTGTATGTTTCGGGGTTGCATCCAATATATCTTCCATTCTAGTGAAGATTTGATGGTTAACACAAGTGTAATCAAAATTCATTTCCTTTAAAACAGTTTCACCCATTATTCCCGGACAGGTTATGAATCTTAATTTTGACTTTATTGATTTCAATTCTTTTAATAATTCTCTTGCTCGATTAATAGCGTTAGGTTGAGCTCCTAATTGAATAGCTTTTAGTAAAATATCTCGACCATCAGTGCCCTTCAATCCAACAGCCCCACCCATCCCAGAGATGGGATTTATTAATAGCCCCAAAATAAATTTGTCAAGTGTTTCCATAGATACTCACGAGAATAAAAAAAAAAGAAAAGGAAATTTGGAAAATAAGATGGCAATTCTTAGTTAATATATTTTTTACCCAACAAATGAATTATATGCTGCTTCGTCTAATAAGTTGCCTTTTTCAGCATCCCAATTTGATGGCTCGATTTTAAACAGCCAGGCAGCAAAAGCATCTTCATTAATTTTTTCTGGCTCATCCATTAAATCTGAATTAACTTCAACAACATTGCCGCTTACTGGCGAATAGATGTCGCCTACGGCTTTACTTGATTCAACTGTGCAATCAATTGGATCACTTGATGGTTCATCTCCATCCATTTTTATTTGTTCGAGCTCAGCACCTTCAAGACCTTCTACATCAACAAAACTAATTTCTCCAAGCTGTTCTGCAGCGTATGGTGTAATTCCAACCATTTTTGTCCCATCATCAAACCATTGATGTGTTTTAGTAAACCATTTAGTCATATTTATCTATCTCTTTTTTAATTAATTTATAAATTACAATAATATTGAATTAAATAGTATGTTTTTATTAATTAAGGTAATAATTTAAAATTTTATTATTGAGTTTCTTAATTAGATTAATTACAAAATATGGATTCTAATCTTAAGGATCAACTAAATTTCTATACCGAATTTAAGGATTGGTCTTTTCAAATAATAGATGATTTTAAATTTGACTATAAAAAGGAATATGAAGCCCGCGATTATTTATCGCGTATATTTTTGAAGAAAAGTCAAAAATGGAAATTAAATAGCGTTTTGAATTTGTTTAAAGAAAGGATTTTATCAAAAACAGCACTTTTAATCTATGGATGTGGTCCATCTTTAGAAAATACAATCAATATCATTTGGAAAAAAAAGGGGGTGAATTTTTTCGAGAATTTCATTAATTTAGCTGCCGATGGTGCTTCAATCCTATTAAGAGAAAAAGGTATTCAAATAGATGCAATCTTTACAGACTTAGATGGCATTACTAAAAATGAATTTCATTATGCAAGTTTTAATATAGTTCATGCTCACGGAGATAATATAGAGAAATTGAAATTTTTTGAAGATGAAATATTAAAATTTGAAAATGTCATAGGAACAACCCAAATTGAACCAGTTACAAGTTTAATAAATCCAGGAGGATTTACAGATGGAGATCGAATTCTGTATTTTTTGCGTACTTTATTATCTCCATTTCATAAATTATTTCTTATAGGAATGGATTTTGGAAGTGTTATTGGTAAATATTCAAAATTAGATACAAAAAAAAACCAAGAAGCAAGTCCAATCAAACAAAAAAAATTCCAATATGCAATAAAATTACTAAAATGGCTTAAAGATAAAATGCAAAATGACCTTTACTTCGTTAATTCAGAGATTATTATTAAAGATTTCATAAATCTTTCAATAGATGAATTTTTAAATATTTTTCATACCCAATACTAGAATTTATAATCTTGAATTCCTGTAGAAGTTATTTTGTAGAGTAATCTTTTTTCAGGAAGAATAAGAGAATTTACTATATGAGCATATCTTTTATCTTCACCTTTATAATCCAAATGAATATATTCTGAAAAATAATGATTTAATAATTGATTACCAATAGGTGATACCCGAATTGAAGTTCCTACTGTAAAATTTGATGTAACTTGTGCTGTTGCTATTGTAATTAGTTTAAAGTTTTTTGTAAGCTCATTAACCTTTTCTAAAATCTTTAAAAAGGTCTTTTTAGCTGTATTGGAAGAAATGTTTTTATCGGCTAGCTCAGAATTATAATGATTATTTATAGTGTCAATAATGAGTATGCTCATATGGTTTAAATCGAGAATATTTTCAAGTTCATTTAATACCAGTAATAAGGCAGAATTACTCATTATTTTAGATATTAAGATCTTTTTAAGAATTTTTTTATGATCAACATCGGAAGTTTTTATTAGTTCTTTTACCCGTTCTGGACGGAAAGTATTTTCTGTATCAAAATAATAGATAAATTGTCTATTTTCTCTAGATGATGTTTTGAAAAATTTTGAGAATTGATTATAAGCTCGAACACATAATTGATGACACAATTGTGTTTTTCCAGTTTTATTCGCTCCAAAGATCAAATATTTCTTGCCTAAGCGAAATCCTCCTCCTAATACTTCATCAAACTTTTTTGCTCCTGAGGATAATAAAAAATCTTGATTTTTGTCTTTTTCAAATTGTTTAATAATTTTACTTGTATTAACTATTTGATGCTTTTTTATCTCTAGTAATTCACTAATAACCATTAGTATTGATTAATTTCTTTTTTAGTTTAAATGCAATTAGAAACTATTCATTTAAAAATAACGATTAAATTATATTAAGTCTTAACAAAAACGAAAAATTAATTTTAAAATATTCATAAAGTTAATATCATAATGCTTTTAATTTTAGTATTTTAAATTAATATATTGAAATAATCATACAAAATTATTAAAATGGCAAAAAAAAAGAGGGAAGTTTGTCCCTACTGCAGCAAAAGTTTTGCTTATTTATCTCGTCATAAATGTAAAATAAAAGAGCATGTTGAAGGACCTTTAGAGGAGAAATCTGATGTTGAAAGAAGAATTGAAAGAATAGAAGAAAAAAAGAAAGAATTCAATCGAACTTTAAGAAAAGATGAGAAATTGATACTAAATATAATTAATCGTGAAAAAGATATATTTTTTGACAGATTATTGGAACTAAGTAACAAAAAGCGAAATGAATTAGAAGAAATATTGGAATTATTAGCATTACAATCAAGGATAAAAATGAAACGAGAATTAGTTGAAGCCTCATGGACAAAGCATGTTTATGCAATTGAGGAAATCGATATAAAAGTAAAAGATTTGAAAATTGATAAAAGAAGAGAAGATTTTATTTGGAATATGTTTTCTAGACAGCCATGTTTTATTTGTCCTTTTCGTGATAAATGTAATGAGACTAATTTAGATCGATTTAATCCACAACATTGCTCATGGTTAACGGAATGGATTGAACTATCATCAAAAGGCGAAGAATATAATATAAATTTTGATGAAGTAGAATCACGATTGCAAGATACTTAATTTTACCTTTTGTAAACCAATTAAAAATATTTCATTGCTTTTTTTCTTAGAAGATTTTGGCTTGTAAGATTTTAAAATTCTAAATATAGAATTCATTTCTTTGGTAAATTTATTAAAATCAGACCCTTGAAACACTTTAATTACCATATTACCTTTAAATTTTAGATTTTTTTTTGCTATATCTAGTATTTTATAGCAAAGGTTAAGTTGTTTTAAATGATCTGTAAATCTATTACCAGTTTTATTTATAGATGCATCTGATAAGAGTAAATCTAATTCACTATGAAAGTATAAATCAATTTGTTCTTGAAGTTCTGGTTGCGTTATATCTAATTTTATTATTTTAATATTCTCGATCGGAGACACAGCCTTAATATCAACACCCATTATTTTATAGTGATCTCGGTGATAATATTGATCTTTATATTTATCTAAATTTCCTTCAGCATACCTTTTTGCTACTTGTAACCATGAACCGGGAGCACATCCTAAGTCTAATACATAAAATGCCCTCTTAAAAATATTAAACCTATTTTGAATATCTAACAACTTATATGCAGATCTTGCGCGATATCCTTCCTTTTTAGCTTGTTTATAGTATGGTTCTTTTTTATGTAATTCTCTGTTTTTTGCCATTTCACTTCAAATATCTATTTTTGCATTTCAACTAAAATATTTTTAACTGTGTTTAAATCTATATTACTTTTTATAGATAAAAAGTCAAAATGAGTCCTCGAACCTTGATATCCTTTTTCTTTAATTAAGCTAATAATATCTTTAGTTTTTGGAACAGAGGCAATTTTTAATTGTTGACATAGTTTATGAATGTTATAATATGAAACAGGCATATCAACTTCTTCGATAGCGAAAGTTAAGAGTTTTTCAATTCTATTTTTATTAAGAAATTTAGAATTTTTATTTAAAACAATTAGTTCTTTAATAAAATTAATATCGTGAATCTTATCAATCCATAAAGGCCCTGCATAATCAAGGTTTTCTTTATTATCACATACAGGACATACTTTGGGTAAAATTAAAATGTTATTTCTAAAAGCTGAGCGATATCCACAATTCCTACAATGTATAATATATCCATAATTTTGGAAAAATTTTGAAATTTTTTTTTCATTCCTAAATGATAAACAGAAAACTCTTATAAAATGACCTGAGTAGAAAGTTAAGAGTGGAAATATTCCCATCTTATTTATATTTGCTATTCGAGAAATGAAGTATATTAATATACGCCCTCCAATTTCTTTACAGTACTCAGTATGGAGGGGTTTAGCCAAATATTTCCTAATACATGCATTGGGTCGTATTCCAAATAAAACAGCTGTGTCTGTGGCAGTAATACACATCAAACCATTTACTTTTTGTATTGCCTTGAAAGCAGAGTCTATATAAAGATTTGGGGTTCCAAATGGATCAATTGAAATTACATTTGGCTTTTTCCTTTTTTCACTTGAAAGTATACATATACTATTTGCAATTTCAGAGAAAAGGAGATTCGCATCTTTTTCAGATATTTCTATTTGAATAGGAATTTTATCAAAATTATTTAATTTAATATTTTTTTTAATAAGTTTAACAGCTACAGGATTAATATCATTTATAAACATTTTTTTAATATTTTTACACTCTTTTAACATCCTAATGGAACTTATTCCTGAAGCAGCCATAGAATCTATGATTATGAGTTCATTTTGTTTATACAAATTTCTATAAGCATTAATAGCTAAAGTTGAAATATCGCGATTAATCTCCATTCGTTTATTATAAAAAACATTCATTGCCTTCGAAGGAACCGATTCCTTATCATCAATATGAATGTAAACCTCTGCTAAACCTTCTTTAATAATTGTTAGATCTTTTTTTTCCATTATTCTATATTAAATAAATCTAAAGATAAGATTAAATTATGTAAACTTTTTAGCAATACCAAGTTATGATATGTAGAATATAATTTCTTGTAAATATTAATCAAATCCCTGTTCTCTCAAAATTGAAGTAAATTCAATTATTTCATTTTCAGGATACTTTGTTAAGATGAATTTTCTCTCATTTAATTTACTAGTTTTGGTGATTTTTAAATTATAATTTGCCCAAAATTCCATAACTTTTCCACCACTTTGAACTTCGGTTAGTTGATCATCAAATTTTTTTCTACTTACTTCATTAACTATTAAAATTTCGATATTATATGTCTCATTTAAATACGTTAAATTTGCTAAGATTTGATTCAATTGATAATTTAGGTTGTAATTCTTTTCTTTTTTATCAGTGTTTAACTCTAATCTATATAACTCAGTAATTGAATCAATAACTATTAATTTTAATTGGTCATCCTTATTATCTATATTATTTAAAATTAAAAATTCTAAATTAAACACAATACTGTTTAAATCTTCAAAATCCATAGGCTTAATAACTGTAATCCTATCAAGAATTTCTTCTGAGCCGTTAGATAGAGTTATAATTTTTTCAGAAGGTAAATTAGGTTTCGTATATATATAAATAACTTTTTTTTTATCTTTTACGGTATTTATAGCTGTTTGTAAAGCAAATGTTGTTTTTCCAACACCAAAATCACCCCAGACAGAAAAAATACCTTTATAATTATCAATATTTCTTAAAAATGCATTTATTTCTAATGTTGGGAATTTCATTTGATTAAAAATTTTTAATTTTTATAATTAATTAATAATTATAATTTGGAAAGAAAAATTTTTGTTTTAACCGAGGATATGTCTTTTTTTTTTCAGTTAAATAAGGAATTAAATCACCGAAATATTACATTTAAAATCCTAAATATTGGAAATAAAATTCCTGAGTTTGGAGCTTTAGTTTTAACCACATGTGAAGAATTTAAAAAATATAATCTAAATTATCTTAAGACTGAAATTCTTGCGTATGATAAAAAGGAAAATTTTGAGAAATTTATGATAAAGTTTATTGCTGCATATAAAATCGGTTATAAAGATAGGTATTCAGAACTAACCTTCTCAATTGATCCAGGGACAAAACATATAGGATTAGTTGTTTTCTTAGATGATTATTTTTTAATTTCCCATACTATTTATGATAAAAAAGATTTAATAAAAAAACTCAAGAAATATATAGAATTTCTTCAAAATGACGACCAGAGTTTATTAAAGTTGAACTTTAAGTTTGGGAGAGGAGTAGTTCCAATAACTCTCAATTTGGTTTCCCAAATCTTTAACATTCCTAAATATAGAAAACTTACTCAAGTTCTTTTAATCGATGAATCTAAATCTTCAAAAATTAAATTATGTGATAGATCTGGGAAAAAAATTCCAAAAGATGAAGCTTCGGCCTTGATTTTAGCTTTAAGGGATGGAATCGAGGTGAATCAAACTAATTATATAAAAATATTTAATCAGATTAAATCAAAAAAATTAAGGACAAACGCTTTTAAGAAAGAAAATTTTGATAATAACAATGAAATAACGTTAAATTTAAGAGAAATAGCTGAAAAAGTTCTAAATGATGAACTCTCTCTTAGTGAATCCATACAAATGATAAGGGAGATTAAAAAGTCTTACAATTAAGAAAAAATTAACAATAAAGATAAAAAATTGCCATATTTTCATTTAATTTTAATCATTAATAAAATAACTTCTTGAAATTTTTATGAAGAGAATAAAAGGTATAGATACAATTCGCGGTTTAACCATTTTTTTCATGTGTTTCCACATCGTTCAATGGTGGATAAGACCCGAAGACTA